>CAYGBO010000004.1:0-15420 GCA_964348145.1 uncultured Methanomassiliicoccales archaeon | reverse complement strand
CGGCCTACGGCCGCGAGGGCGGGAGGAATCTCGTCGTCACGGGCCACGTGGCTTCCGACAGCATCGGCGTGAATGCGCTCGTTCGGGAGCTGCGGTCCCGGGGTGTGACGGTGGATTCGTTCAGCGGAGTCATCGATGTCTAACCAAGACTTTTATTGCAGGTTCCATATTTATTCAAGCACAAGGCTTAACTACGGACCGTCGTTACCTGGCCCTGGGGGTTCTCCTGCCGTTCGAGATTTCCGTAGTGAGCAACACGCCTCTCACTCCCTTGAAGGATCTCGACGACGTGGCCCTCCTGTTTCTGACCCAGATCGGATACATCCCGAAAGGATACGATCCAAAGACGGACGCGAAGACGGTACGGGATTCGGTTCCCTATCGTCTCGTCGTGGAGTGCTTCCTCGGTCGCTTGGACAAGGGCTGGACCGTGGAGCAGCTCGCGGCGAAACTCAAGACGACGAAGGCCACGATCTATCGGCACATCAACAAGCTCAAGGATATGGACTTGCTCGATGAGGTCAACGTTACGGAGAAGGGGGCCGTTCGCAAAGGCTATCGGATTCGGTACGGCAACCTGTCGAAAGCGTGGAACTTTGTCGAGTCGAATGTCGAGATCGCGATGGAGAACTACCGAAAGACGGTCGACCATCTCATGAAGCTCGCTGAGCAGCGCAGGTGATGCAATGGTGTCGGAGGGCGTCGTGGCGTTAACGAAGGGCTCCCGCTATCGGGTCGAGTCCATGGAAACTCGGGAGCGGACGAAGATCACGAAGGGAGTCTTCCGCGGCTATGCGGCGATTGGACCCGACGAGGCAATCGTGATCGAGATGGACGAAAGCCACCAGGAGCAGAAGGGGAAGCTGCGTATGATCCCCATCCACATGATCCTCTCCGTCGACGTGATGGAGCAGGTGAAGGAGGAGGCCCCGAAAGCGGAGAAGCCCACCACGATGTACGGATAGACCGGACCAGCGCTCACGTTCCATCCCTTCCGCATCGCCCTGTGCGAGGACCTTCCACATCGCCTCCCCAAGGAATCCTGTGCCTCGTCCTCACGACTCGAAGCATCGGTCGACCTGGGGCATATCGCTCGCCAGGCGAACCGCTCCGGTTCCGGGACTCGAACCGGTTGCACCATTGAATCGGAGAAGTGGGAGGCATCGCTAGGGTCGACGGACCCGCCGGGGTAGGGGAAGCATCCGGGAAGTGCGCCGCATGTATTCCTCGTATTCCCTCCCGAACAGGACTCGGAGTTCGCGCTCCTCGAAGGGGACAATGACGAAGGCCAGCCACAGCACCAGGAGCCCCGATCCGATGAGGACCGGCGTCAGGTCCGTGGCGAGCGCGAGCCCGAATGTGATCATGCTCGCGGCGGAGTACATTGGATGACGAACGATTCGATAGGGCCCGGATACGACGAGGGGTTCTGTCCGACCGAGCGACTCGTCAAGGGCCCCCTTCCGAAAAAACTTCGTCAGGGTGGCCCGGGAGGACGCGACGATCACTCTGAATCTTCGCACTCGGCCGAGCCACGCAAACAGGCCGAATCCCGTGGCGATGAGGGCCACGCCCGCGAGGCGGACCCCTATGGGGAGCGCCATCCACCACGGCAGCCCGAGCGCGGCGACAAGCGTGACTCCGACAAGGTACGGGATGCTGATTACAGCCGGGATGACGACTGCCGGCACGTCGCGAGATTCGGGAGACACGGCCCCTTCTCCGGTATGCCTCCCGGGCGAATACGCGTTTCGTGAGGCATTCTCCCTGCCGCCGGCTCCTCGGGACGAGGGTAAGGCTTGCCTTCCGCATAGATCGCGGAGGTTTTATGGGAGGGCGTTGCCCTTGCACGGCGCCCATGGCGCTCCCTATCGCGGACCGAGAGGACCGGTTCCTCGCCTCCCTGCTCGAGGAGATACAGTCAACGGGCTCGCCTTCGAAGGACGATCTTCATCGAATGAAGGTTCGCTTGTCCCGCTCCCATGGGTTAGCAAGGCTCCCGAGCGACGCGGAGCTGCTCGAGCGCGCTCCCTCCGATCTCCGTGCATCCCTCGAGGACGTCCTCCGCACGAAGCCCGCGCGAACGGCGAGTGGCGTCGCCGTGGTGACGGTCATGACGGCGCCCCACGCATGCCCCCACGGGGTGTGCATCTACTGCCCCGGCGGCCCCCGGTTCGGGACGCCCCAGTCCTATACGGGTCAGGAAGCCGCCGCGAAACGGGCGGCTGCACACCGCTACGATCCGAGAGCCCAGACTCGCGCCCGCCTCGAGGCACTGCGGCGAATCGGACACCGGACGGACAAGGTTGATCTCATCGTGATCGGGGGGACCTTCACCTCTCTGGAGCCGGGATACCAGGAGTGGTTCGTGAAGGGCTGCCTCGACGGGATGAACGGCTTCGACGCGGGGACCCTTGAGGAGGCCCAGGGCGCGAACGAGCGGGCCCCCTGCCGGTGCATCGGCCTTACGATCGAGACGAAGCCTGACACCTTCCTCGGCCATGAGGTCGAGGCGGCCTTGGCCTTGGGCACAACCCGTGTCGAGCTGGGCCTTCAATCCACCCACGACGACGTCCTGGCGCAGGTCCATCGCGGGCACACGGACGGCCAGAGTCGCGACGCTCTTCGGCGCGCGAAGGAGGCGGGCCTCAAGGCTGGCGCCCACATGATGCTCGGCTTGCCGGGATCCGACGCGGACCGGGATGTCGAGTCCTTCCGAGCACTCTTCGAGGATCCCGCATACCGGCCCGACTTCCTGAAGATCTACCCGACCCTCGTCCTCGAGGGAACGGCCCTGCACGGCCTGTGGCGGTCGGGTCGATACACGCCTCTGACCACGGAGGAGTGCGCGGAGCTCGTGGCGCGGATCAAAGCAATCACTCCACCTTGGTGCCGGATCCAGCGCGTTCAGCGGGAAATCGGAGCCCCCCAGATCCGAGGAGGCCCCACGAGGGGGGACCTGCGCGTCTTGGCGAGGAACCGCCTTCGTGCATGGGGACTCGAGTGCGTCTGCGTCCGATGCCGAGAGGTCGGCTTTCGGGGCGTGGAGCCCCGACCCGAGGCGCTCACCCTCGTGCGGAGAGAGTACGAGGCCTCCGGAGGCCTAGAGGTCTTCCTGAGCGTGGAGGACCCGGGCCGGGGCGTCCTCGTGGGCTACGCGCGGCTCCGGATCGACAGGAGCGGTGCCACCGTGCGGGAGTTGAAAGTGTTCGGCCGCCTCGTGCCTATCCACGAGAGGCCGGGAAATCGGTGGCAGCACCGGGGCCTCGGCCGAAGCCTCATGGATGTGTCCGAGCGTCTCGCCAGCGAGGAGTTCGGGGCCCCCCGCATCCGGGTCACGTCGGGCGTCGGAGTCCGCGGATACTACCGGATGCTTGGGTACCGCCTCGAAGCGCCCTATATGGTCCGGGATCTGTGATCAAATGACTTCCTTGATCCAGGCGAGGCGGCGAAGTTTGCTGGCCTCGATTTCCTCCGCGTTCCGGAAATCGGACTCGGCCTCCGCGAGGTATTCGACCGCCAGCTGAAGGCCCTCGACCGTGGGGGCCTTCACGTCGATTCCGGCCCGTACGAACTGCTGTCGCACGATCGGCATCGCGGATTCGTGGCCTCCCATGATTTCGCAGAAGTCCATGATGATCTGGTCCGTGACGGCAATCAGCTCGTTTTGCTCGACCTCCTCCGCCTCGCCCCGGGCCATCCTCGCTTCGGCCTCCGCGAGGACGTCCTTCGCGAGCTGGAGAAAACTCGTCTCCACATTCTCCCCGGTCTTCGCGGAGCTGAGGACTCCCTGGACGCCGAGGGTATCCTTGAGGTACTCGAGCGTTTCCTCGGACTGGTTCCGGTCCTCCGCGAGATCCACCTTGTTCCCGACGACGACGTAGGGGATCGGGCCGACGATCTTGCCGAGGCGCCGGAGCCAGTACTCCTGGATGCTCCGAACAGTGTCCGCACGCGTCACGTCGTAGACGAGAAGGGCACCCTTCGATCCCTGGAACGCGCTCTCCTGGATGTTCTTGTACCCTTTCTGTCCCAAGACGTCCCAGATCATGAAGGTCATGTCCGTGATCTTACCGGGGGATTCGATCCGCACATCCTTCTTCGTGACCTTCGTTCCGATCGTCGTGATGTAGTCGTCGGAGAACTTGTCGACCACGAAGCGGCGGACGAGGGACGTCTTCCCGACGGCACCATCGCCGAGGAGGAGAATCTTCCGTTTAACATGATCGCCGGGCATGGCGACGGCGCACGATGCGGGGCTCACGCTTATAACAGTTTGCGGCTCAGTGTCAGCCCTGCGAACAGGATGCCCGGGAAGATGTGGAAGGCCCCGTGGAAACCCCGATCCCTCGTGGGACGTTAAGAGGCTTCAGCCGGGCCCATGGCCTCAACGACGGACTCGATGGCGGACCGTCGTCATGCGAGATCCTCGAACCGGATTTCTCCGGCCAAGAGTCGCGAGAGGGTTTCCGACAGGACGGCGTCCGCGACCCGCGCCTGCTTCTGGGTGTCCCGTTCGCGGATCGTGACGCCCTTTCCCTCACGGGTCTCATGGTCCACGGTCACGCAATACGGCGTCCCGATTTCGTCCATGCGCGCATACCGCCGGCCGATGGAACCCGAGTCGTCGTAGAACGCGCTGAATTTTCGTCGCAAGGCTCCGTACAGTTCCAACGTCCTCTCCGGAAGTCCATCCTTGCTCACGAGGGGGAATACAGCGACCCCGACCGGGGCAAGCCGAGGCGGGAGCCTCAGGACGGAGCGCTCGCCCTTTGTGAAGGTGAGATCGAGGAGGGCCCACACATTCCGGTCCACGCCAAAGGACAGTTCGAGGACGTGGGGGACGATCTTCGACGGACCGACGGTCACGGACTGCCGCTCGCGAGAGGCGGCCTCGTGGCCTCTCAGATCGTAGTCGGTCCGATAGTGGACCCCGCCGACCTCCCGGAAGCCACCGAGGCTTTCCTGGTTCACCTGGACATCGAAATGAATCTTGTTGTAGAACGCGCGCTCCTTCTCGTCCAGTTCCGCGAACCGCAACCCGGAACGAGGGAGGCAGAGGACATCGGAGTAGAACCGCTGCACGGTCACGAGGTGGTACACGTACCACGATGGGAGACCCTCCTCGACGAGGGACTTCGCGAGGATCTCCCGGGCGCCCGGGGATGTCTTCTCCTTGGCCCACGCGATGCGTACCGGGGTCTCGCCCACACCGTCAAGGGGAACCTGGTCCGCAAAGGCCGCAGGATCGAAGAAGATCTGAAGCTCCGCTTGGACGAATTCTCGCATCCGATACGTGCCCTGGCGAGGATTGATCTCGTTCCGAAACGCGCGACCGATGATCGCGAGTCCGAGAGGCAGCTTGCGTCGCAATGCTTCGAACTCCCGCTTGAAGTTCAGATACACGCCTTGGGCCGTCTCGGGCCGTAGGTACGCGCGGTCCTTCCCCGTGGGTCCCACGCCGACGGGAAACATCATGTTGAAGGCGCGGGAGGGTCCCAACTCGCCCTTGCAGTTCGGGCATCGTACTCCGAGCTCGCGGATCTTCGTATCCACATCGCCCGTTGTCAGTCCCTCGTGTTCCTGATGCGTCGCGGCCTCGAGGAGGTGGTCTCCGCGGTACGATTCTCGGCACCGGGTGCACGACACGAGGACATCTGTGAAGTGATCCACGTGTCCCGACGCCTTGAGCGGGGCTTCCGGGAGAATCGTCGGGGTGTCGATCAGGTGGTAGTTGTCACGCAATCCCAGGAACGTCTCAATCCAGAGGTCCTCCCACCGGCGTCGGAGCAGCGCGCCGTTGTGGCCGTAGTCGTAGAAGCCCGCGAAGCCCCCGTAGAGGTCGACCGCGGGCCAGAGAAACCCGCGACGAATGGACAGCGACATCACGTCGTCGTAGGAAGCCATTCCGGGTCCCGAAAGGGAGGGGTCCGCTTAAACCATGGGGTGGCTCCCGCTACTCCCGTCGGAAGAAGGATCGGAGTATCGGCAGGATCGGCTCCCAGGATCTATCGGGGTCAACCTGCGCGTCTTCGTGCGGGCTTCCGCCGTCGGATGTCGCTCAGCGAGCGGGGGGACCGCCACGGCTGGCCCCGGGCGACCATGAGGACGACGTCGCTCGCCACGGCCTGGACCACGGACGCAGAGGCTTCGGGGCCTCCCGGCAGGTCTAGGACGAAGAGGTCCGCGGGGCCGCCCGGTTGAAGCCCGATCGTAGACTTCGGGTCGATCCCCTTCCTCCCGCGAAGGGCCATGTCGAGGATCTCTCGGGCCGGAACCTCTCCCCGAAGCCGTGCAATTCGATAGGCGAATTCCATTTCCCGAAGCATGGAGGGCCGGTTGATCATCGCGTTGTCCGTACCCAGGCGAAGCTCGACTCCGGCCCGTTGCATGCGCGAGATGTCAGGAGTCAGACCGAAGAACGCATTCGATCGGGGACACACGACGACAGGGACGCCGGCGTCGGCACATCGTTCCAGGTCCGAATCTGTGGCCTGCACCATGTGGACGAGGAACGCCGGCTTTAGGTCGAGGACCGCGTCGATGTCCTCGCGAATTCGCTCGGAACAGTGTATCGCGAAGGGCTTTCCCGCTCGTCGGGCATCGGCGGCCAGCTTCTCGACCTCGCCCGGCGGCCAGTCCACGTAAGAACTCACCCCAATGCCCTCGCACGCCCGGAGGAGAGATGCAACCTCCTTGGGCTCGTACGAGAGCCCGGCGGGACGGCCCAAGGTCACGTGCCTCATCGGGAGGGTCGCGAGGGCCGCATAGAGGAGCTTAAGGCCCTCGATGCCGCCTTCGCGGAAATCCGTGAAGCCCACGGTACCCGTTCGCAGCATGGTTGCCATCGCGCGACGCATGGCCGCGATGACCGCTTCGTCCTTCGCTCGAGCGAGGACGCGATGCTTGAGACCGTGGGGCGGGGCCACAAGGTCCTCAATCGTGCCCCGCAACTCCTCAGTTACAACGGCGTCCCCGAGGTGCACATGGGCATTCCACAGGGCCGGAAGGATGACCCCTTTCGCCAGGGGGTCCCGCGCCTTCGAGGCGTTCGCCTCGATGATGACCCCGTCCTCCCAGAGGACGGTGCCCCGGAGGAACCGACGTCCATCATAGTACCAACCTGTGGCGGATTGCACGAGGCGCGATGGGCGATTCGCCCTTTAACGTTGGCCGTTGCCCCGATTGACCCTCGCAACCTATATGGCCGTTGAGCGATACGCTTCGTCGCGCGCCACCGTAGCTCAGCTGGTCAGAGCGAGAGTTTCGTAAACTCTAGGTCCGGGGTTCGAATCCCTGCGGTGGCTGTCTCTCGAAATCACCGTCAAGGGCAGGGAACCTTTCGACGGACCATCGAAAGCCTAAGGTGGTGGCGGCCCATTTCGCGGAGGGGGAAGGACGGCGACTTGCCGCCTGCAGCGATCAAGACCTTGAGGGATCTGCTGTACTGGCAGTACGCGAAGATCATCGCCGAATCCGCTGGGATGGGCAAGCGACAGTGGGCGTTCGTCATGGATCGCTTTAAGAGGCTCCAGAGCGGCGAAATCGCCTGGAACTCGATCCGTGAGTACGTGAGAGAGAGGGAAGACTCGGACCACTGCCTCTATTGCGGGAGGGCGGCGGATCTTACTCTCGACCACCTCATCCCTCGCGCTCACCGCGGTCCGGAGGACGAGAAGAACGCCGCTTGGGTGTGCCGATCCTGCAATGCCTCCAAAGGGAGGCACCGCCTCTACGAGTACTGGACCCTTCGCGGTGGCCTGAGGGCAGCCAAGTACGATGTTCCGCGGCTTGCCGAGGGGAAGTACCTCAAGCTCCTTCACGATCTCTTCGAGGAAGCGTCCGTCCTGAGCGTGGGGGAGGAAACCCTAAGATCTCGATTCTGTCCCGACTGCGATCTCTCTGCGATCTGCGACAAGGAGCGGAGTGCAGGAAGGCTGTCTCCTCTATGCCTCGACGCGGTTTCCACGACCCTTCTCCGGGCCCTTCCCTGAGCCGCTCGAGGCGAATGGTTCATATCGTTGATCTGCGCCTGGAGGATGCGCGATGATTCCCTCACCCCCAGGACCGGGCGATATCCCGCTGCCCCCCGAGGGATACCGCCCCATTGTCCGGACCAATGATCCCACGCCCCTCGTGATGCAGGCGATGGAGGAGATTGACGCATTGAAGCGGGGCCTCGCGGACCTCACGAAGCGGCTCGAGGCGCTCGAAGGCCGCGTCGCCGCCCTCGAAGCCTCCCTGAAAGGGTAGACCGTCCCTTCGAAGTCACCCGGCTCAGGCGTTCACGAGTCGAACCAAGTACTCCTCGACGCCCTTGAAATCTTCCGTGCGGCCGCTCCAGGCATCCAGGATTCGCTCGTAGGCGGTCTCGATGTTCCGTAGGACCTCGGCCATCCGCATTTCGATGCCCCGGCTGTTGCCACCGCGCGTGAAGACTACGAGGACTGCGTGACGGCCATGGACCATGTGGATTCGGTGGTCTCCATACTTCAGCTCTTGGAGAGCACCGTTCTTGGAGCGAAGCGCGTCCGCCACAAAGTTTCGGACGGCCATGAGCATCCCGCTCGCGATGTCGGAGTCCACGTCGGGGCGAAGGGTCGTCGAGTAGTGGCAGATCAGGATGCCGCTGTTGTGTAGGAGGAAGATGTCATCGATTACCGTACGTCGCCGCGGAAGCAGGTCCATGTAGCCGAGCAGGAGGAAGAGCAGGAAGACGGCCGCGAGGATTGAGATCCACAGGACCACTGCTTCCATGCCGAATCCGATGGGGCCAACCGCCGCGCTGTCGATCGTCAGCAGCGCCGTACCGGCCGTCAGGACGACGCCATCCGAACGCTCAAACTGCAGGTCCAAGCGGGCGAGGAGGGCCTCTCCGTCCGTCGCGCGGGCACTCACCTCGAGCCGGACGCCGATCCATCGTTCGCTCGGTTCAGCCTCCGAGAAGACCCAGCCGAACGTCGTGCCGTTCGTGAAGGCCCAGATATCCGTGCTGTTCACCAGAAGGGTGTTCGAAGGAAGGGTGAAGTTCGCCCAGATTGTCCGAGCGGCTTCGTTCCCCGAGTTGTTCCATCGAAGCAGGAGGTCGATTGAGTCGCCGGGTCGAACGGCCTGTGAGGGACCGTCGATTTGCATGAGGAACCTCGGGCTGACGACCGTCGTGATGGCGCTCACCTCGGACGGCCGTAGCAAGGCGCCCGTGGAGTTCGTGACGTTGAGGGAGGCCTGCGTTGTGACCTGGAAACCCGGAGGAGCGTCGTCGGCCATCCGCAAGCTCAGGGTGAATGCTTGGCCGCCCGGAGCGACATCGATCATTTCATAGGTGACACGGTCGCCGCTTCGTACGCCCGGTACAGGTTGAGACCCCAGGAACACCGTCCACGGCGGCAGGGTCGCGTTGAGCCACGCGCGGGGAGCGACGTCATTCCCCGTGTTGTTTGCGTAGAGGGTGACGAGCACCGTCTCCTTCGGGTGGGCTTGGGCCTTGTCTCGCGCCGCCTCGACCCTCAGGCTTGGGCCGTGAATTGTGGCAGATCCGCGGGCCGTCCGGACGTCAAACAAGTGACCCGCTCCGTCGGTGTACGTCACGCGGAACGACACTTCGAGCCGGTCCCCCGGCCATGCGGCGGGGTCCGCCTGTGCCGTGATGTTAAACACGTAGGTCTGGGCGCTCACGTTGCGGAACAGCCATGCGTTCTGCGCCGTGACCGTTCCGCCCGCGGAGGCAGCGTCATCCCCGAGAATTGTGAGTCGCGGTCCCGCCGTCGCGTTGAGCCACAGGAACTCCGCCCGCCCCGATCCTACGTTAAAGAAGGACACGGTGAAGTTGAAGGTTTCGCCGGGGGACACGTGGGCGGGAGTGGGCGCCGTCTCGATTCGGATGACGGGGACGAGGACGGTCACCGTCGTCACGTCCCACGACGTGGCCTGGGGTGTCCCTGAAGCGTCCGTGTAGTTGAGGAACGCCGAGGCGCTCAGGGACTGGCCGTCGAAGTAGTCGGGATTCGGTTCCACCTCGGCCCAGACGGTCATACGGTGGGGTCCCACTGCGACGTCGTTGAACGCCCAGACGAGGGGAGCCACTTGGGACCCTCCTTCGACGGCGGCGTCGTCCCCGACGTAGTTCAGGCCGGGGGATAGGTTCATTTCCACCCGCACCGTCCGGGCGACGTCGTTCCCACTGTTGTTGAAGGTTAGGACAAGGGGCACGACGGCGCCGGGATCCGCGGGTTGGATTGCGGGCTCCATCTCGAGGACGACGGACGGACCCGAAATGCCGTAGACCCTGAAGAAAAGGTCCGCCCCGGTGTTGTTGACCCACGCGTCGGAATTTTGGTCGTACCACTGGGCCTCCCCGGAGGGATATCCGCCCGGGACGTTCATCGCCCATTCGTAGCCCTTGGGTCGCGGTTGCCCGCCTTGCGCGACGATCCAGTAACGCTCTCCCGCAGAGAGGGATACCCAGGGGTAGTAGCTGAACGGGACCCACGTCCAGCTCCGCTGACCCTGCTGGGCCGTGCTCGCGAGGATTGCCCCGGGTTCGTTCCCCCCGTCCGAGGCGATGAACACCTGAAGGATGTCCGGTGGGTTGCTCTCGGGTTGGTCGAAGACGTACACTTCGACGCGGGTCAGTAGGAAACTCGTCCTCGCAAGGAAGGACTGCGCGACCCTCTGGTTAACCCAAACGTTCGCGAAGGACGTGTCCCAGGTCGCGGGCGCGTAAGCCTCCCGGAGGATTTCGGATCCCGCCTCGGCCCGCTGAGGGAGGAGAGCGAGGCCTCCGAGGGCCACGATGAGGATCGCCAAGGCCAGTCCAACCGCTGGCTGGCGGAATCTAGATGGTCTCCCCCCGACTGGGGGCCCCTTACGCGTCACGATCTCCCGAGCGGCTTGGCCTCTGTGTGTATTTTAAAAGCCTTGTCGCCCCCGGAATCCAGTCTGATAAATCCGACTCGGTCCGGCGTGTTGATTCTCAGGTCTGAGAGTTCTCACGAGGGCGTGCGATCCGTGGAAGGGGCCACGAGCCTCGATCCCACGGCGTGCACCACCGCGGCTAGGCCAAAGGCAGGGAGGCTCGCGCCGATGGGGCTCGCCACGATCTGGGGGATCCATGCGAGATCCGTCCCAACGAGGCCGATTCCCGTGATGCCAAAGTAGAGAGCGACTCCGACGGCCCAGGCAAGGAGGGCGACGGGTTTCACCGACTGCCCCCGGTCCATGAATTCCTCCATGGAGTAGGCGCGACGGACGAACTGGTCCGTCACCATTACGCCCAGGAGGGGCACGAAAACGCCCCCGATGAAGAGGAGGAATCCTTCGTAGAGGGCTGCGAAGACCTCCCACTGGCTTGCGAGGACCGAACCGATGAGGAAGCTCACGAGGGCCGTCGCGAGGATGAGTCGCCTCTGGCCCGCGCGGGGCGCGATGTTCTGAGCACTCACCGCCGTGCTGTACACGTTCGCGAACGCATTGTCCGTTTCGTCCACGATGATGAGGAGGAGCACGAGGGAGCCGAGGACCGTGCCGACGATCGCTTCCACGAAAGCGACGGGTCCCGCGCTGCGATCCGCCAAGCCAAACACGACGAGAACCGCGGCTCCGAGGAAGTAGAACCAGGAGTTGCTGAGCGTGTATCCGACGAAGGTGCCCGCGAAGCTGTCCCGCGGCCTTCGGGCGAACCGGTTGTAGTCCGCCACGAGGGGCCACCAGGAGATCGGCATGGCGATCACGAGGTCCAGCGCAAGGCCCAGGGGTCGCGGGCCCGCTGCGTCGGCCATGAAGAATCGGTCGAGGAAGTTGGGGTGGCTCACGACGACATAGCTGAGCCACAGCGTACTGCCGATCACGAGCCACACCGCGATCCGTTCGAGCCACTTTCGGATGACCACGAGGGGGCCGCCCAACGCGAGGAGCGAAACCCACACCGTCAGGACCGCGATCCAGACGAACACGGTCGCCGGTCCGAGCACGGCGCCGCTCACGAGGGTGAGTCCGAGCCCCATGATCATGAGTTCGAAGGAGGCCCAGCCCAGGAGCTGGAAGGCGTTGAGCCCGCTTGGAATCCACGACGCCTTGTGGCCCAGGACGGGACGGAGGCTCACCATCGTGGGGACCGCGTGGCGGGATCCCGGAAGACCCGCTGCGGCGAGCATGAGGGAGCCAATGAGGGATCCTGCGATGCCGATCCACAAGACCTCGAAGAGGCTGAGACCGAAGAGGAGCACGAGCAGAGCCCCGGCAAAGAGAACGAGGAGGCCGACGCCGAGGCTGAACCACAGGACACCCAAATCGATGGCCCGGAGCCGACGTTTCTCCGGAGGCACAGGGTCCACGCCCCATTCCTCCGGCTTTCGGAGCCAGGATCCGAGCATCCTGCGTGGCGAAGCCGACCCGTTTACTTAACGTTGTCTCTCCGACGCAGTGGTCCTTGAGAACTTCGCGTAGGAACGGCGCAGGGCGTTCACGAGAGGCAACTCCTTCCCGGACAGGAAGTGGATGAGGGATCCACCCCCCGTGCTGACATGGTCGATCGCGGCGCGGAAACCCATCTGGTCCACGGCCGCGATTGTATGCCCACCACCGACGACCGTGAAGGCCTCTGTTTCCCCGAAGGCGCGTAGCAGCTCCTGCGTGCCCACGGCGAATTCATCCAACTCAAAGACGCCGGCGGGTCCGTTCATGATGATCGTCTTCGCGCGGCGGATTTCTTCGATGTATCGTGCGATCGTGTCGAGGCCGATGTCGTAGATCTGAAGATCGGAGGGCAGGGAGGACACACGGAGCGGCTTCCGGCGCCCCTCATCGTTCACGATAACGTCCGAGGGCACGAGAACGCGGTCGGGATGGGCCGCCAGCAAGTCTCGGCCCCAGCGCACGAGTTCGTCGTAGTTGTCGACCTCCCGGACCATGAAATCGCGAGTCGGGGTACCCGGATCCGTGCCCTTCGCCTCGAGGAACAGGTTCGCCACCCCGCCTGCTGTGAGAACTCGATCGACGATCCCTCGGTCGAGCATATGCTTCGCGATCGCAAGGGAGTCATCCACCTTGACGCCGCCGAAGATCGCGATCTTGGGTCGGTCTTTACTCTCGAGGGCCCGCGTGATCATGGTCAGCTCTCGTTCCACGACCCGTCCCGCGAGGTTCGGGAGGGACTCGGAGAAGCCGACGAGGCTCGGTTGGGCCCGGTGTGCCGCGGCGAAGGCATCGAGGACGAAGTAGTCGGCGAGGGGGGCGAGCCGTTGGACCATGTGAGCCCTCGCCATCTTCTCGATGGGCCGGCCTGCGAGGGCCTCTTCCTCCGCATAGAAGCGGGTGTTCTCTAGAACCGCGACCTCCCCCGGCCTGAGGGTCTGAATCGTCTCGATCGCGCGGCGACCGAAGAGACTGTCCACGTACTGGACCGGGATCTCCAAGAGGGAGGACAGGCGCTTCGCATGAGCTTCGAGGGTCGTGAAATCCTTCTTTCCGGGACGCGATTGATGGGCGAGGATCGCGACCTTCGACCCACGCAGGTCCCGCAGCGTGCTCACATGCTCGCGCAGCCTCGCGTCGCTGAGCAAGCGTCCGCTCACCGGGTCCACGGGGGAGTTGATGTCCACCCGTACAAGGACTGTCCGGCCCGAGAGGTCGAAGTCGTCGAGGGTGAAGTAGTCCCGGGCCATCGCGGCCGAGGCAAATGGAACGAGCTAATAGCCTTTTTTGTGCCCTGTGAGAGCCTTTTTCTCCCCTGAAACCTACGGGGAGGACCGTGGCATTTGATCGTGAGGAAGACCTCCGGAAGCCGGTCGCAGGGTGGCTCTCCGCCGCTGGCTACGAAGTCTGCTGGGAAGTCCCTATCGCCGGACGGCGCGCGGACCTGCTCGGCTGGCGGTCGAACAGCCTCGTCGCCGTCGAGCTGAAGCTCGAGGACTGGCCGAAGGCATTTCGACAGGCGCTCACGTACCAGCTCTTCGCGGATTTCGTCTGGATCGCCGTACCCCTTGCGACCGCCGCATCCGGGAGGAGACTGCAGCGTTCGGCTCGAGGACAACCTGGTCGTGACAAAGACGGGCTACGAGCTTTACAGCCTCTTTGAGTTCGAGGAGGAAGCCGTCGGCCTTCTTTCCGTCGACGACGCGGGAGAGGTCCGCGTGCCGATTCCCGCGAGGCCGTCGCCCCGCCTCCTGCCCTTCGCCCGGGGAGCGATCCGCCTCCCGCGAGGACCCGAGAGGGATCCGCGGGGCTCTCTGTTCTCAAAAGGAGCAATTGGCCTGCAACCTTTTTAGATGCAGCCCTGAATGGTCAAGACGCATCGAGGGAAAATCACGCCCCAGGACCTCCTTCTCCCAGAGGGAAAACTCATCCGGACGAAAAGGGGCGGAGCAAGTGCCCTCAAGCAACTCCTGCTAGATCTCAAGAAATACTCCTTTTCGGGCTACGTCCGCACCGTGCGTGGTGCGATTGATGGTCGCTCTGAAGGAGTTGTCCTGCTACGTGGGGGAAATCCCGAGGCGAGCGTCCACGTGAAGGGCACCGATCGGCTGAGAGGCCGTACGGCGCTCAAGCATGTGTGGCAAGACTCCTATGACGAGGACTGCGTGATTGAACTCCACGCACGGGTGGACATGGACGGGTTGGTCAAGGAGTACGCAGACGCCGTGCTCGAGCGCCCCTCCAAGGTCATGAAGAAGCCAAAGGTGCCCCAACCCGTGAGCCGCTCCGAGGTCGAAAGTGATCTCGCTCGGTGGAGGGAGAAAGGTTACGACGTGTCCTCCGTAGAAGCTGCGCTCGGAGAAGAGTCATCCGCGCTCACGATCCCCTTCCTTTCCGTCAGGGAAGCAATCCGGAAAGCGGAGGCAGCGGCCGAGATTCTGGATCGTCTTGATGTGACGGGGTTCGAGGCGCGCGCGAGGGCGATCCGCGAGAAACTTCGAGACCCACTGAGGTATGCCGACATTGACACGGATGTCGAGAGCCTCCGAGACGCCGTGGAGAGTTCGCGGCGCATTGATGCTCGGAGGCAGGTGGAGGCGGCCCGCGACAAGGATTCCGAGGAGCGCACGAAGAAAGTTATGCAGCTCGTGAGAAAGCAGCAGATCCTCCGCCCGAAAGTCGCTCCCCCTTCACAGGAGGAGGTCGCTCAGGCTCTTGAGGAGACGGCGCCGACGAGGGACCGGTCAACGAACCTAATAGGACAGCACACCTTCGAAACCTTCGTCGTCGGACCCAGCAATCGGTTCGCCCACGCCGCCGCCCTCTCCGTCACACACCAGCCTCATACGACGTACAATCCTCTTCTTATCACCTCGGGGCCTGGTCTCGGAAAGACCCATCTTCTCCATGCAATCGGCAACGGAATGGTTTCGAAGTCGTTCAAAGCCAAGATTCTCTACCTCTCGGGAGAGTCTTTCGCGAATGAGTTCGGGGAAGCCAAAGAGAAGG
>CAYGBO010000003.1:89288-91492 GCA_964348145.1 uncultured Methanomassiliicoccales archaeon | reverse complement strand
GTCCGCGGGGTACGGCGAGTCGGACCCGAGCAAGTTCGTAACGAAGCCAATCTTCGAGTCCGTCCCCGTGCGCCTCACGATGAACTTGACCGAGTTCGAGTCTCGCTACGGCTCGCCTCCCTTCTCGGGAATGATCGTCACGGACCCGGTCTGGGCCTGGGACGCCTTCGTGGGTGTCGCGGACACGATCGTGACGGTCACGAACAGTCCTTCCATCGGTCAGATCGTACGCCCGTTGGACGTGTGGGACGCCAAGGTCGTCCGCATCGATGATGCCGCAAACCAGGGCGATGGCGCGATCACCGTGCAGCACCTCCTCGAGGAAGAGATGGTCGGGCGGATCCGCGGGACGTCGAACGGGGAGGACTTCGTGCTCACGGACGTGGATTTCGAGGAAGGCACGTATACCCTGAACTTCAACCGCGAAGTCGTCGGCCGTACCCTTGTCTTCGAGGTGACCGTGGTCGGCGTGATTCGCCTCTGAGGCCTCCTCATGGTCTCGGTGGACGAGATTCTCGTGTCTCTCTTCGAGACCCTCGGCCCGCTCGGGGCGCTCCTCGCCCTTTTCCTGATCTTTGTGATTGACGCCGCGATCTTCCCGGCCCTCCCGGAGATCGCCGTCGTGCTCACGTATTCCTACCGCCCCACGGCCCTCGACCCCCTCCTTTGGTCCGTGCTTCTGCTCTGCATGGCCGTGGGTGGCGAGGCGGTCGGAAACAGCGCGTTATACCTTATCGTTCGACGCGCCCTCATCCAGCGGGGACGCATGCCGAAGGCCGTCGAACGGCTCATGCATCGTTGGATCGACTTCCTCGTCCTCCATGACGAGCGGATTATCCTCCTCAACCGGATCGCGCCCGTGGTGCCCCTCGTAGGTGCCTTTATCGCGACCTGCCGCTGGGACTATCGGAAGTCCCTCGCGTACATCGTTTCTGGAGCGGCGGCGAAGTATGTGGTTCTCCTCGCCCTCATAGCCGGCGTGGGGTTCGTCTATGACCCCGGCACCGCTCGTTGGGTCTCCCTCGGCCTCGTGCTCGTGATCGTCGCGGTGTCGATCCTCGCGTCCGTCGTCTATCGCCGCCGCGCGGGCCTCTCGCCTCGTCGAACCGGCTAGTACTTCTGCCTCGCGTAGTCGGCGCCCTCGATGGGACGCCCCGCAAGGGCCTTCAGGTCTCCCCGAAGCCAGAGGAGGAGCGTGCGCATGTATCCCTGCTGCTCGAGGCGGCGGACGGAGAGCTTCACGTATAGGTGGGGATCGTAGACGATACGTCCGCGGTCTCGGATACGGAGGCCGAGTTCGATGTCGTCCGAGTGGGGCAAGCTACGGTAGCCTCCCACCGCGAGGAACGCCTCCTTCCGGAAGGCCGAGTTCGTCCCACCCGTCCCGTACAGCCCCATCAGGGCCGCGAGTCGGATTAGGGAACGCACGAAGAAGAAGATGATCCTCGCCTTCCACGACCGCTCCAGCGGCCCGTCGGGTCCGCATACGGCGACGACTCCGGGATCTTCGAAGTGCCCAACGATTCGCTCAAGCCAATCGGACGGCACCCGGCAGTCCGCGTCCGTCGTGGCGATGAGATCTGTCCGGGAGACGGCCACGCCGTCGTTCCGGGAACCTCCGATACCCGCGCTCCTCTGGAGGATCACCCGGTCGGCGTATCGCTCCGCGATGTCCCGGGTCCTATCCTCGCTGCCTCCATCCACGATGATGATCTCGAACTCGGTCCTCGGAAGGGTCTGGCGCTCGAACTGGCGCAGGAAGGACTCGATACCGGCTTCCTCGTGGAACGTCGGGACCACGACGGAAATCCTCATCGTTCCGCCCCCAGCTCCTCGGCGAGGGCCAGCCCGCGAAGGATGCACTGGTCCGTGTTGATGTACTCGAACTGGCCGAAGCGGCCGAGCATGTGGATGCCCGCCTTCGCCGAGAAGGCCTGCATGAGTCCGATGTTGCGCGGGTGATCCCGATCGAACACTACGTAGGCGTAGCGAGTCCGGGCGACGCGCGCCGTCGCCACGTCGTCCCGGCGGAACACGCCGAGGGCGTCCGCCCGCTCGAGCACGTGGTCCACGAGGCCCTTGTCGGGGGAAGACCAGACCTCGTCCCCGACGTCGCAGGTGATTTCCGCGACCGCGGAACTCGCTCCCTCGGGGGCGACCCGATCACTGAAGTTGCTCGGGAATGAAATTCGGTTGAACCGCCC
>CAYGBO010000003.1:85073-89278 GCA_964348145.1 uncultured Methanomassiliicoccales archaeon | reverse complement strand
CGACCACCAGATCTTCGACCGCTACCACCGCCCGTCCTCCCGCCGCGGGAAGTAGACCCAGCTGAAGTCGTTCAGGTGGGGTCGGTCAATCCCGAGCATCACCGTCACGAGGGAGCGATGCTGGAGCCCCGCCGCCGCCCGCCTCACGTCCGCCGGTGCATCCGGCATGGCGCCCACGAGATCCGGGATCGGGATCGTCGAGACGAGTTCGTCGTACTCCCGTTCCTCCCGTCCGTCTCCCACGAGCCATCCGTCGCCCCGTCGTCGTATCGAGGTGACTCGGAAGCCCGTTCGGACGCGAGGGACCTTCGGCAGGAGCCCGCGGATGAGGCACTCGATGCCGCCCTCCCGGGGATAGAGAAAGTGAAGCTGATGGGTGTATCCTTCCGTGGGGATGCCGAGGCTCGACCGGACGATGTCTTCGAGGGGCGGGTCCGGCACGCGGCCGTCCACCCAATCCGTCCCCATCGCCTCCGCGGGAGTCTTCCAGATCTTCTCGTTGTACGGAAGCAGGTAGCATTCCGTGATCCCTCGGCCGAACCGATAGTACATCCATTCCCGGAAGTTCCTCGGCTTCTGGGCCCTCCCGTCCCGTCGGGCCATGTACGCCTCCAGGTAGCCCTGGAGGCACGCGAAGTTATCCTCCGGAGGCAGATCCGCCAAGCCGTTCTCAAAGGGATACTTCACATACCGTCCCTTGTAGAACACCTTCGTGTTCCGACGTCGGCGGCAGACGTTGTCCTTCAGGAGGCTTTCGTAGAAGTCCATCGCCCGGGGGTCCCGGGAGAAGAGGATGTGGGAACCATGCGGGTCGAAGGTGTAGCCATCGAACTGGACGCTGCGGCACAGCCCCCCGGGTCGGTCCTCCGATTCGAGGACCTCGGCCTCCCGGAGGCGAGAAGCCAGGGTGAGGCCCGACAGGCCGCCCCCAAGAATGCCGATCACGGGCGCCTCCACCGCGCGCGCCGGTATTAATCCCTCGGGACGTCAGACGGCGAGGCGGGCGTAGACGCCCTCGAGGCGCCTCGTGCATCGGGCCACGGAATAGGACAGGGCCGTGTTCCGCGCCGCCTCCCGCATCCCATCCCGATCTCGCAGGCACCGGAGGATTGCATCGGCGCACCCCACGATGTCCGTGGGACTGAAAAGCGCGCCGTTCACCCCGTCGCGGACGAACTCGGGGATCGCCCGGAAGTTCGCCCCCGCGACGGCTCGGCCGGATGAGAGGGCCTCCAGGACGACGAGTCCCTGGGTCTCGAACTTCGAGGCAATCGCGAAGACGTCCGCGGCGGCGTAGTACTGAGGCAGCTCCGCGTCGGGGACGAAGCCCGTGAAGATGACCTCCCCCGACAGGTTGAGGTGTCGGACGACGTCGTAGTACTTCTCCATGTAAGGACCCGCCCCCACGATGAGGAGCCTCGCGTCCGGGTGTTCGCGGCGGACCCGGTCGAAGGCATGGATCAACGTCCCCAGGTTCTTCTCCGGGGAGACGCGCCCGACGTGGAGGATCACCTCGTGGCCGTTGAGACCCCAGCGGTTCCGGACGCTACGGCCCGACAGATCCGGTCGGAAGCGCGCTGGGTCGACTCCCGTCGGAATCACGTCCGCGATGGACGCATCCGGCGACAGCTCGAGGATCTCGTTGAGAATGGCGCGGCTGGGCACGACCACGCCCTGGCACTTTCGGAGGAACACGCGGAGGTACAGCCGCAGGCCTCGCTCGAGGAGGTGCAGGTTCAGGCCGAAGGGGGAATAGAAGGGGATCGTGTCCTGGATCATCGTGTGGAAGGTCTGCACCATGGGGATTCGGGCCTGCCAGGCGGCCCACAGCCCCTTCACCCCGACGAACCCGACCCCATGGCTGTGGATCACGTCCACGTCAAGGTCCTTCACGGCGTCGATCTCATGGCCCGGAAACATCGCGAGGCGGTATCCCGGGTACATGCGGAACTCCTTCGCGCGCACGTAGACGGTTCCCTCCTCGAGGGCCCCGCGCCTCCGTGGATCCTCCGGCGCGAACACGACGACGTCGTGGCCGTCCGCCTCGAGCTGACGGCGCGTCGCGAGGACCGACGTCACGACGCCGTCCACCGTGGGGAGATAGCTGTCCGTGAACAGGGCGATCTTCATGGAACCAGGGCCCTCCCAATCCGTCGGACCTTCCGCAGGACATCCTGGGGATCCTCGCCAAGGACCCGCATCATCGCCTCCTTCCCCATGGCCCCCTCGTCGTAGATTACGTCCGGGATTGTCCCCGCCTCCGCGATCGCTTGCTCGGTCCCCCACTCCATCGTCGAGACGTCACCGGGCTCGCGCGAGCGGTCGAAAGTGGCGAGGACGAACCGGGTGGACCGTAGCCCGCGCGCATTTTTCAGGCGGTACTTTAAGTTTGTGGCGCATCGGATCGCCGGCTGGAAGCGCATCGCCGTGAGGACGACTCGCGCGATGTGCTTCGAGGCGCCGAAGGCCGCGGGCCCGATGGGTTCCAGGCGATCTCCGACCCGAACGATTCGGCCCCGTAGGGCGCACACCTCCGAGGGGGTCGTGGCCCCGGGGAGGGCGTAACCGAGGTTGATTCCGACCTCGGGGACGAGGGACAGGGGGACCGCACGGGCAAGCTTGGGAGCCACCTCCTCGACGGCGCACCACACGTCATACCTGTCCGGGACCAAATGGGAATTGATGATTTCGACGCCATGCCCGGCCCGGTAGGAGGCCAGGAAACCGGTGGCCACCCGATGCCTCGCTGCCTCCACGGCGTCGTACAGCCGATGGCCAAGGGCGAGATACGCGGCCGTCGAGGCGGCGAGGGTGCATCCCGCGCCGTGAAGCTCCTTGGGATGGCGGTATCCCGCGAGCCGTCGGAGAACCCGACCGTCCCAGAAGACGTCCACGAGCTGGCCTCGCAGGTGACCGCCCTTCACGAGGACCGCATCCGGACCGAGCTTGCGGATCGCCCGCGCGGCGCTCTCCGCGTCCTGCAGCGTGCGGACCCGCCTCCCCGCGAGCCGCTCCGCTTCATGGCGGTTCGGGGTGACCAGGGTGGCTCTTGGGAGGAGTCGACCTACAAGGGCGTCGCGAAAGTCCTCCCGTTCGAGGGAGGCGCCCACGGTGGCTACCATGACCGGGTCCACGACGAGGGGGAAGTCCTCCCCGTCAAGTTCTTTCGCGACGGCCCGAACGATGTCGGCGGAGTACAGCATGCCCGTCTTCGCCCCCCGGACATCGAAGTCGGAGAGGACCGCGCGCATCTGACGCCGGATTTCCTCTGCCGGCAGGGCGAAGATAGATTTCACCGCGCGGGTGTTCTGGGCGGTGACGCACGTGACCACGGACGTCCCATGGACACCGATGGCGGCGAAGGACTTGAGATCCGCTTGAATCCCCGCGCCTCCCCCGGAATCACTGCCCGCAATCGTCAAGGCGGTCCGCATGGCCGCTCCCAATGAGGTCTTTGTCCACTTTAAGGATGATGGAGCTCCCCTCGATGTTTCGCGAACCCAGCGGCGCATGATTAAATACGACATGGAAGATGCGAAGCTCCACCCTATGCGCGCACGGAGCGGGCATTTCAAGTTCGATCGGAAAGTGAAGTGGAAGAACCTAGTTCCCGCCTTCCGGCCCTTGCTCTTGAAGTTCCTCGAGGAGACGCACCAGCTTCCCGAGGATCCCGAGAACGTCGAGGTCCTCGTCGAGGAAAACCTCCGGGACCTGCGCAAGAACCGCAAGCCGGAGGGCTACAACCGAGAGGGATCCATGCGTCTCATCTTCCCGATCTCGAAGCACGTGGAGTTCTACGTCTACGGTCGCGGGAAGAGCGTCGAGGTTGCCTGGGTCACGGAGCAGCTCAGCCGCGTCCTGCAGAAGCACCGGCTCAAACACACGATCGAGTGGGACAAGCTCAAGCTCTTCGCAGAGCGGAGACCGTGATGGTTCCCGTCACGGAGGAAGGGGCAGGGTCTCGACGTCGGAGTAGACGGCGCCGGCCCTCGTGAGCACACTCCGCTTCAAGCGAAAGGCGTCCACGCGGCAATCCGTGAAGGTGTCCTCCGCGTGAGCCCTCAGGATGAGCCGCACGCGGTCGAGGTTGCGTCCCTCTCGAACCCGCGCGACGGTCACGTGGGGGCTCCACGGGCGCGATTCCCGTCGGTATCCTAAGGGTGCAAGGGATGCATCCAGGTCTGCGGCGACGCGGGCGAGGGGCT
>CAYGBO010000003.1:84709-85063 GCA_964348145.1 uncultured Methanomassiliicoccales archaeon | reverse complement strand
CGTTGCCAGGATGAAGCCCGGGGGCGGACCGATCGGGAATCTCGCTCGCGCCCCGCTTGGTGGACGCGGGCGAGGGGCTCGCCCCCCTCCACACCGATCCACAGGACGTTCATCCGAGACAGGTTCGGGAAGGCCCCCGTCCCGCGAAGTCGGAGGCTGAAAGGCTCGAGATTCGCGCAGGTGCCCCGCAGGGCCGCCATGATGTCCGGCACGAGCCCCTCCTCCGTCTCCCCGAGGAACTTCAAGGTGATGTGGAGGCGATCGACGGGCACGATCTTGAGGGAAGCCCCCGAGGTCCGGAGCGCCCGGGCGAAGGCACCGGGCTTGGGCTCTCGGCAGTGTACGGCATTGTAA
>CAYGBO010000003.1:77311-84699 GCA_964348145.1 uncultured Methanomassiliicoccales archaeon | reverse complement strand
GTCGAGCCGCTCCGCAGGGGGGAGGTCCACCGCGATGAAGGCCCGGAAGGTCATGCTTCCCTCCCTCGTGGGAGGGCCGCGCCGCATCGAGGACAAGTCTCCCCCCCGGCGTCCTTCGGGATGTCCGTCCAACAGGACGTGCATCTCCGGACGTCCGCGGACAGGAAGCGTCCCCGATCATCGAAGGCCCCTTGGACATGTCCCTCCGCGATCGCCCTGCGCAGGATCTTCTCCGCATCGTCCCGAGGGACGGACAGTTCCTCCGCGAGGGTCTCCATGCGGAGGACGCCCGATGCGTCCGCGAATCGGGCCACATGGGCGAGCGCGGCGTGGCGCTTTCGCAGGCCACGGGCACGATGAAGGAACGCGAATCCGGGGATGAACAGGGCGATGGAGCATAGGGCCGCGGCACCCGCGGGCGCCATCTCGGCCATCACCACCCCGACGACGGCGAGGGCGGCGGTGGCGGACGCCACGGCAAGGGCAAAGGTTGCGAGCCCTTGGTACATGGTTTGGGCGCGCAGGGGGTTCACCCTCAGTCGGAGACGAGTGTGCCCAGGAAGGGGCGTCCGAGAATCGCATCGCGCAGCGCGGTCAAGTTCCTGCCGTTCACCACGGAGAGCGGGATCCGGTCTCGAGCGAGTAGGCGAGCGGCCACGGGGTCAAAGACGACGCTCGGCCCCGCTTCGCGATGCCCCTCCCCCGCGAGATCAATGAGATCTTCGAAGCCCATCCGGTCCAGCATCCGCGCATCCTCCGTCTTCCGCGGATCCGAGGTGTACACGCCCTCCACGGAGGTCGCGTTCACGATCCGGACGGCACGCACGAAGCGCGCGAGGGATGCGCTGACCCGGTCCGTCGTGTGCCCGGGGCGGGTTCCTCCCATGAGCACGATGGGTCGCCTGCGAGACAGCCGGGCGGCCTCCGCGTAGGATGTCGCTGGCTCTGGGTTCGCCACTCCTCGGAGGGCGGCCCCGAGCAGGCGAGCGTTGAGCCTCGTCGCGGCAATCCCGAAGTCGTCGAGGGTCCGTTCCGGCAGCCCAATCCGACGTCCCGTCTCGATGTAATACCGCGCAATCCGGCCGCCGCCGGTGACGGCGAAGAGTCGCACTTGCCTCGACGCGTCCCGCAACAGACCTGCGAGATCGCGAACGTACTCCGCGTCGTCCTCTCCCGGGACGAGCACCGAGCCACCGATGGAGACCACGACTTTCTCCATGCGTTTTCAGATGTCACGCAAAAGATAATGAACGATAAATACGCTGTGGTCGGAGAATGACGGAACTTTCGGACATGGAGAGATACAAGTTCCGCCGCGTTCTCGAGGAAATCGACGAGGCGTCGGGCCGCGGAACCGAGCTCGTGAGCGTATACGTTCCGCCGAGTCGACAGATTTCGGACGTGAGCAACTACCTACGGAACGAGCTGTCCCAGTCCTCGAACATCAAGAGCGCGAGCACACGCAAGCACGTGCAGCAGGCGATCGAATCGAGCCTTCAGCGCCTTCGGACCTATCGGCAGCCGCCGGGAAACGGTCTCGTGCTCTTCACGGGCCATCGGCAGATCGGGGCAGACCAGACGGAGATGGTCGCCCACGTGGTCGAGCCCCCGGAGCCCGTGGCGTCCTTCCTGTACCGTTGCGACTCGAAGTTCTACACGGAACCTCTCCACGAGATGCTCGAGGAGAAGGACCTGTATGGGCTCGTCGTGATCGACCGCTCCGAGGCGACCCTGGGGCTCCTGCGAGGGAAGCGCATCGAAGTGATCAAGAATCTTCAGTCTCTCGTGCCCTCCAAGCACCGGATGGGAGGCCAGAGCGCCCGGCGGTTCGAGCGGCTCATCGAGATCGCGGCCCACGAGTGGTACAAGAAGGTCGGGGACCTCATGACGGAGGCGTTCCTCAACCGACCGGAGATGCGAAGCATCCTCATCGGCGGGCCCGGCTACACGAAGGAGTACTTCGCGAACCACGACTACATCCATCACGAGCTCAAGAAGAAGATCCTGCCTTCCTTCCTTGACACCGGATACACGAACGAATACGGGCTGCGGGAGCTCGTGGAGAAGGCCCGGGAGATCCTCGTCGGCGTGGACCTGATGCGGGAGAAGGATTTCGTCCAGAGGCTCATGGCGGAAATCCGGAAGGAGGACGGGGGCCTGTCTGCCTACGGAGAAGACGAGGTCCGGCGCGCAGTCCAGCTTGGAGCCGTCGACACGCTCCTCGTGTCGGAGGGCCTACGGAAAGCGCGGGCCAAGGTGCGATGCGCGAACGGGGACTGGGAGGGCGAGATCACCGTGGCGGATGCTTCGGACGTGGGAGTGTGCCCGCAGGACGGAGGCAGCCTCACGGTCCTGGAGAAGACGGACCTCGTGGAGGAATTTACCCGAGGCGCGGAGGGAACGGGGGCGAAGGTCGAGCTGATCTCTCGGGATTCCGAGGAAGGGAAGCTCCTCTTGCGAGCGTTCGGTGGCATCGCCGCGATCCTTCGGTACCGGGTGGCCTGATGGGCCACGATCCATGGGCCGACCTCCGCGCCCGCGCGGAGGAGGTCCATCGAGCGATCCAGTCAGCCCTCCAGGTCACAACCCCCGCCCCCATCGAGGAGGCGCCCGAGGACAAGGGCCTCTTCGCCCTCGCGACCTTTGCCTACGCAAAGGCGCTACGCAGGGCGCCCGATGAAATCGCCACCGAGGCGGCGCGGACCCCGGTGCCACCACCCTTCCGGAAGCTCGAGGCCCAGGGGGGCTACGTGAACTTCCTCGTCGATCCTGCGCCCTTCGCCACCCTCGTCCTTGCCTCCGTCGCTTCCATGGGAGAGGCGTACGGTCGCTCCCCCGAGAAGGCACAGCGGGTCCTCCTCGAACACACGAGCGTGAATCCGACCGGCCCCATCCACGTAGGCCGCGGGCGGAACCCAATTTACGGGGACGCCCTTGCCCGGCTACTGGACCTGGCCGGCTACCGGGTCACCCGCGAGTACCTCGTCAACGACGTCGGGAAGCAGATGGTCGTCCAGTACTGGGGGACTCGGCATCTACAGGCCGAGGACATCGGGCCGCCAGAGCGAGGCAAGGACGACTTCCGGCTCGTGAGGTACTACCAGAAGGCCGCCGCGGTCCTCGAGGAGGACCCGGAGCGGGGAAAGGAGGTGGAGGAACTCATCCGCCGCTTCGAGGGTGGCGACCGCGCCCTGACGAAGGAGGTCCGGGCCGTGGGGGAGAGGGTCCTTCGAGGGATCCTCGAGACCCTCACGCGAATCGACGTACACTTCGACTCCTTCTTCTGGGAGAGCGACCTCATCCTCGACGGGAGCGTCCAAAAGGTCGTCGAGCGGCTCCTGCCCCTCTCCCACGAAGAGGACGGCGCCCACTACCTGGATCTCCGCGGGCATGGGCTCGAGGGTGACGCGGCGAAGTACTTCTTCGTGCGGCGGGACGGGACAACCCTGTACACGACTCGGGATATCGCCTACCACCTGAACAAGAAAGGGCGATGCGACGTAGCAATCAACGTCCTGGGGGAGGACCAGAAGCTCACGTTCCAGCGACTCAAGGCCGCCTTCCGCCTCATGGGCATCGACTGGGAGCCCGAAACGATCTTCTACGCCTTCGTGGGGCTTCCCGAGGGCCGCATGTCGACCCGGAAAGGGCGGGTCGTGAACCTGGACGACCTCGTCGACGAGGCCGTCGGCCGCGCATACGTGGAGGTCTCAAAACGGAGGGAGGATCTGTCCGAGGAGCGCAAGCGCGAAATCGCAGAACTCGTGGGCGTTGGAGCGGTACGCTACAACATCGTCCGCGTGCAGGCGGAAAAGAGGATTGAGTTCCGCTGGGAGGAGGCGCTCAGCTTTGAGGGCAATTCCGCGCCCTTCCTTCAGTATGCCCACGCCCGTACGTGCGGTATCCTGGACAAGGCGGGACCTCTCCGGACAGGGGAGGCGAGCCTTTTGATCCATCCGAGCGAACAGCGGCTCCTGCGCCAGATCGCGAAGTTCCCGTCCACGATCGAGCAGGCGGCCTCGACCCGTCGTGTGCACGCGATTGCGTCCTTCGCGTCGGACTTCGCCTCCCTCTTCAACGAGTTCTACCGCGACTGCCCCGTCCTCCCTTCGGAGCCCGGGCTTCGGGCGGCGCGCCTCGGCCTCGTGGACGCCTCCCGGATCGTGCTCCAGAACGCCCTGGAATGCCTCGGGCTTCGCGCCCCGCGGGAAATGTGACGGAGAGGGGGATCGCTTAGAGCCGCTTCTTCTCTTCCTTCGCTTCCCTTCTGGGCTTTCTCTCCTCGCCCCTCTCCCGGCGGCGGATTCGCACGGGCTCCCACTCTCCCGCCCGGACCTTTCGCCGGTAGAACATGTAGAAGACGAAGAGGGCGAGCACGCCCACGATCGCTCCGTAGAACGCGACGGTCTGCAGCGTCGACTGCCGCACGAAGATGGGCATGGACGCGCGGTTCTCCGTCGTGATCCAGGTGAAGGGCTCCGCGGAGTCGCTGACGCGCACCTGAATCGTCCTGTTTCCCTGGCCCGAGACGACGGCCCGGAAGACGAGGGTGACGGTCTCGCCCGAGGCGATCCCACCCGCGGGGATCGGAGTTCCGTTCAAGTCGCGCCATTCCGGGGTTTCGCTCAGCCGGATTGTCTGCCCTCCTCCGAGGAGAAGGAGCTCCGCCATCACGCTTGCCGCGGATCCCCGGTTGGGTTTGTTCGTCACATTGACCCGAACCTCGATCTCTCCTCCGTCCTCGGGATCCGTCGGAGTGACGTTCAGGCTGCCCGTGTCGATCTTCAGGTCCGGGCGCTTCGTCGTGTCGATCTGGACGACGACGCTGCGACTCGTATCTCCTGAGTTCTTCTTCCCGGAGCCAAACCCTGTGTCCGTGACCTTGAGGGATACGCTGTAGCTCGAATTGAACTCCGACCAGGTGAACGTGATGTTCATCCCGTAGAACGTGTGGTTCGTCCCCTGCCGGCCCTCCACGGGTCCGGGGATCGTCCAGGTGTAGTTGAGGTCCCCCGGGGAGTCGAAGTTGTCGGTCGTCCGGGAGGCGTTGAAGGAGTAGGACTTACCCTCCGTGAGGCTCGTCGTGGTCTCCCATTCCTTGCGCGGGTCCAAGATGTCGAAGGCGGGGACCGGCGCTGTCGTATCGTTCACGATCGCCGTCATCGTCGCATTTGCCGACTTCCAGCCGACACTGTCCGTGACCGTCAGGTTCACCGTATAGGTGCCTGGTTCCGCGAAACTCCAGTTCACAATGCGGCCCGTGGCGTCCGAGATGCCATCCCCGTCGAAGTCCCACGCGTACCCGGCGTCCAGGATTACGCCGGCCCGGGTGCCGCCCTCCGTCCGATTCTCGAAAGCGAGATCCGTGGAGAGCCCGCCATCGATCCGGACGAGTTCGTCCTCGTTGATGGGAAGGGTTCCCGTGAAGGGGCCCGCGCCTGTCCGGTTCGTCCGGATTCTCGCGACGGGCGGCCGGTCGTCGACGAAGACGGTGATGTTTCGGAACGTCACGTTGCCTCCCGTCTCGACGACGGTCAGGTTCACGAGGAATTCGCCGCTCCGGTTGTAGGTGACCGTAGGCCGGAGCCCATACACCGTCACGCTTCCCAGGGACCCTGATACGTTCGCGTAGGGACGCCACGTGAAGTTCGCCTTCAGGGGGTCGCCCACGGGATCCGTGGTGTCCTCCGCGCTGAAGGTGAGCGTCGTATTGTTCGCCACGTAGGCCCGGTAGTTCTCGAAGGACGCGTTGACCACGTGGAAGTTTCCGGAGGGCCCCGCGACCTTCGCCCGCGCTGTGCCCTTCTCCGACCGCTCGATCGTCATACGGATCTGGGGCGGGGACGCCGCGATGCCTGGGTCGACGGTCACTCGGGTGAAGCCATCCGAGGTGATCGGGCCGAAGACCGTCGAGCCGACCATCTCATACGTCCTGGGTAGCTCGATGACGTAGACCTGGTCCTGGTAGACCGATACGTTCGCGTCCGCGGCCGTCGTCACGTTCACGAAGTACTTCTGCTCCCCAAAGGGCACGTAGGGCGGCTCCTTCAGGGAATAGGTCACCGTCGTGTTGATCCAGACCTTGCTGCCCGGCGTCGTCAGACCTTCCACGGTAGCCTGATAGGAAGAACCGTTCGAGAGGTGGGACTTCCCGTTCGTCGTCAGGAACGCGTCCGTCGTCGTATGGAGGGGTCCGTTCGCCACGAGCCAATCCAGGAAGGCGGAAGCCTCCGTTCCGCTCACGGCACCGTCCCGGGTCCCCGAGGTTCCCAAGGTGAAGTCCACCTGAAGGCGAATGTCCCGCAGCCCTGTGGGACGAAGTCCGGGGAACCTGCTGTCCGGATTCAGCGTCAGGTTGCGATAGACGGTCAGGTTGTTCCAGTCCGATGTACCGTACACGACGGTGGTTCGGTACTCCTCCGTGTCCGAAGGCATCAGGACCGAGTTCACGGGCTGCGCGGGGGTCGTCAGAAATGTCCGGGTGGTGGCATTTGCTCGGTACCCGTTCGCGTCGACGACCATCCGATAGGTCCCCGGCGGGGCATGGAACGTGTAGAGGCTGCCCACGATGTCCGCTTGCAGAACCTTCGCCCCGAGGGACGCGTTCGTGTCCACGTTGTAGAGCGTGGCTTGGAGGCCCGCCGTGATGAATCGCCCCCTCGAATCTCGGGCGTGGCCCACGATCGTGAGTCCGGCTTCCATCCGAATACGGAGGTCCGACGTGACCGCTGTGTCGACAACCGTGATGTTCGGCGAGAAACCCGACTTGCCCACGCGAAGCTCGAAGATCCCGGACCAGAGGGTGAAGGACGCGCGCCCAGAGCTGTCCGACACTCCCGTTGCGACAACCTGGTCCTTCGCCGCGTAGTAGGCCTCCACGGCGCCGCCGGACACCGCGCTGACGCTCCCGTAGTCGAAGCTCAGCGTGTCCGTCCCATTGATCAGGTTCCCGAGGACGGTGACGATCCCCGTGTCCAGGTCGAGTTGCCAGTTGCCCGAAGAGGGCCAGGCTGCGCCGTTCTTCCTCGCGACGGCCGGCTGCTGGTCATCCACGGGGAAGAAGGCGAGGCGCGCGACGGGCGTCCATTGGACGTAGGATACGTTGAAGAACACCTTGTTCGGGTTCGTGTCGAGATCCGTAATGGCCTGCGCATTCAGGACCGTAATCCGGCCCGTCCAGTAGTCGCTCACCGTGAAGTCCGTGTTGTTCACGAAAATCACGTTGTTGAACGTCCCACCCAACGGCGTGTTCGTGTATCGGACCGTGATCCCCTGGCTGGAGACGGGAACTTGCTGAAGCCGGACCGTGTTATCCGTCGTGTTCCAGGTCGGAGCCGCGTTCTCGCTCGACACCGCCGTCTTCGGGAAATTCACGACCTCGTTCGTGT
>CAYGBO010000003.1:69488-77227 GCA_964348145.1 uncultured Methanomassiliicoccales archaeon | reverse complement strand
GACGTGCGGTTCTCGAAGTAGCCTGATTTCGTCACTTTGAGTGCATAGTAACCGGGACCCGGCGAGAACGTGAACGTACCGTCGCCGAGGGTCGTCGCGGTCGCGTCGGGTTGAAGGGCCTGGGAATCGCTCAGTGTCACCGTGGCGCCGCCAATGAACACGGTCGGGTTGCTGCATTCGTACACCAACCCGACGACTTGGTGTCCCTGCGCTTGCGCATTCCAGGGGAGCACGGTCAGCCCGCTCATCCCGAGCAGGGTGAGCATGACGAGCGCCCCAAACGTACGGTGACCCCATGGGTACATCCCGAATCTCTCCTCGGTACGTCCTCTCCAGTATTCCCATCAGACCCCCGGCAGAAAACGGGGGTGAGGCCGCCGAATTGAGTAACGGTATTTAAGGGTAATGGGAAACTTGTCGAAGGTCTCTCATCCCGGACCGCGACGGACGAACGATGCATCCTCGTCCGTTCCTGCCGCCTGCGAGTCCCTCTCGGACGGAGAATCCGTTGGTGAAAATCGGAATGCAAACCGCATATCCGGTGACCACCCGCGGAATCGAATCCTTACGGACGCGGTTCCGTGGCCCAATGTTTAATCCTTCGCGGGTCCGTGCCCGTGCCGATGCATCGCCCCGCGGATTTCGCGGCCGCCCGGGCCCGCCTCGTGGACGATCTCGTCCGCGCCGGGTACATTCGAGACCCAAGGGTCCGAGAAGCGTTCCTCATCGTGGCCCGGGAGGAGTTCGTGATGCGGGACGAGCGGGGCCATGCGTACGCCGACTCTCCTCTGCCCATCCCGCACGGTCAGACGATCTCCGCCCCCTCCATGATCGCGATTATGCTCGAGGAGGCGCGACTCTCGCCCGGCGAGCGCGTCCTCGAGGTTGGGACGGGCTCCGGCTACCATGCGGCGCTCCTCGCCCACCTTGTGGGACCCTCGAACGTCATCTCGATCGAGCGGATTCCGGATCTCGCGGAGTGGGGCCGATCGAACCTCGTGCGTTGCGGCCTCGGGGAGGTCTCCGTCGTCGCGGGCGACGGGAGTCTCGGTTACCCCGACGGTGCACCGTACGCATGCATCCTGGCGACCGCGGGCGCGCCGAAGATCCCGAAGGCTTGGGCGGACCAGCTCGCGCCCCACGGACGCATCGTGGCCCCGATCGGCCGCCTGATGCATGAGCAAGTTCTCGCCATCGCCACAAAACGTACGGACGGAACTCTCGACGTTCGCCACGGGACGCCCTGTGCCTTCGTGCCGCTCTTCGGGGAGCAGGCGTGGCCCCAGTGAGTCACGTGGTCGCGGGCGGGTTGCCCCAGGCCTCTTCGGGGAGTCCTTCGTAGACCGTCTCCTCGGACGGCCCTTCGTCCCTCAACACCCGGTCCAGATCTGCCTCGACGAGTTCCCAGTAGAAGATGCGCCAGTTCCGGCCGCTGAGCAGGACGACCGTTTCCCAAGTGCTCCTGGCCAGGCCCGCGTCATGGAGCATGTAGAAGAGCTTGCGGTCGTCCGGATGGATCGCGTTGTCAATGATCACGGTTCGGAACCCGAAGTAACCCATCACGCGCTGGGCTTCCGCGAAGGCGTTGTGCCTCGGGTGTCCGAGGCGTTTCTCGATGGCCTTCGCCAGCTTTTGAATGGTGATCATTGCCCTCCGGTGACCCCATGAACTACTGGGTGCGCGTCGTATTAGTAGTTTGGCCAAACGTTCGCCCCAATCCGAACGCCGTCCGAGACCGCCTCAATGGCCTTTGGAGGGATGCCTTGGCTGTTACACTTATCGATAGCGAATTTTGTGAAAGACTCTTTATGGTGCGCCCGAGGCGTCAACTCTACCTGAGGCCTACGATGAAGCGGAAGTCGGGGAAGGCGATGGTCGATCTGAATCGCAAGGTCACCGTGATCCACTTCAATGTCGGATCTGGCTATCTGACCTACCTGGAAGAGGAAGCCCCGGGAACCGCTCCCCGCGTCAGGAACATCGTCATCGACCGACGCGAGGCAAGAGCCTAGCCTATACGTTTTCGAGACCTGCAGAAAGTGCGGCAGGCAGGTCGACGAGGGATCGGGGCGGAATGGACCGAGTGGGATTTGAACCCACGGCCTCCGCCTTGCGAAGGCGGCGATCTTCCACTGATCTATCGGCCCGCACTCTCCAGGCACATCGATACGCGACAAATAGGTTTCGTTTCGTTGTCGGAGGACGCCGTCACTCGCCTTCGCGTTTCTTCATGTCGTCGGACGGGCCAAGAATTTAATAGGGCCCTCCCGGTGGCGAGCTCGACAGGGATCATGGGCCTCCGGTTGTACAACACCCGCACGCGGAGAGCGTCCCGCTTCGTGCCCCCTGAGGGCACCCCGGTCCGGATATACGTGTGCGGGCCAACGACGTACGACTACAGTCACCTCGGGCATGCCCGTTCTTATATCGCCTTCGACACGCTCCGCCGCTACCTGACGTTCCTAGGTCACCGCGTGGTGTACGTGCAGAACTTCACGGACATCGAAGAAATCATCGTCCGCCGCGCAGCCGAACTGGGCAAGCCGCCCCTGGAGTACGCAGGGTTCTACATCCAAGCGTTCCTCGAGGACATGCAAGCCCTGAACGTCCTTCCCGCGGATCACTACCCGAAAGTCTCGGACCACATCGGGGAGATTCAGGACACGATTCGGCGCCTCGTCGAACGCGGCTAGTCTTACTCCGTGGACGGCGAGGTGTACTTCCGGACGCGGAAGGCGGAGCACTCCTTCGGCCTGCTTTCTCACCATAAGGTAGAGGAAATCGTTGTCGGCGGCGTCCCGCCGGGGGGTTCCAAGGAGCACCCTCTGGACTTCGCCCTCTGGAAACGATCCAAGGAAGGAGAACCGTCATGGCCGAGCCCGTGGGGACCCGGCAGGCCGGGATGGCATGTGGAGTGCTTCGCGATGGCCTCCAAGTACCTCGGTGTGCCGATCGACATCCACGGAGGCGGCGTCGACCTCAAGTTCCCGCACCACGAGAGCGAGGCGATGATTTGCGAGGGGGTGACGGGCGGCGAGTGGTGCCGAACGTGGATGCACAATGGGTTTATCACCCTCGAACGGGAAAAGATGTCGAAGAGCCTCGGGAACTTCGTCACGATTCGCGAGGTCCTGCGCGACCATCTCCCTGAAGTCGTCCGACTGTGTCTCCTCAAAGCCCACTACCGGGAGGACGTCGAATACGACAGGGAATGCTTCAAGCGGACCCGCGATGAGTACGACGCCATGGTGGACCAGGTCCGTCGAGCCCGCGGGGCGGGGGGCTCGGGCACGGGGGGCAAGGTGGACACCCTGATCCGAGAGACTCGCGCCGGGTTCTTCCGCGCGATGGATGACGACTTGAGGACGCACGACGCGGTCTACCGGCTCCAGCAGATGACGGAAGCTCTCACAGAGATCGAGGGACTGTCCGCGTCGGAGGGCGAAGCCGTCGTCGCGGCGTACCGAGAGCTGGGCGGAATCCTCGGAATCTTCGAGGCGCTAGACTGAGCCCTTCGCCGTCCCTCTGCAAAACCCTTTTATCGAAGACTCGCATCGTCGCCGTACCCCCTGGGCGGTTCCATGGCGGAGTTCAAGGCGGTCATCGCGGATCCCAAGGCCGGGCGCTCCTACAAGAGGGACATCACGGGCCACTATGCGAATGCCATTGTCGGGAAGAAGATCGGGGAGGAGGTGGACGGCCTGTTCGTAGGCCTTCCGGGCTACAAGCTCGTGATCACGGGCGGCAGCGACAAGGACGGCTTCCCCATGCGCCCCGATCTGCCCGGACCGCGGCGAAAGCGGATTCTCCTGAGCGGCGGCGTTGGCTTTCATCCGACGCGGCCCGGGGTTCGGAAGAAGAAGGCCGTGCGCGGAAACACGGTGTCGCCAGACATCCTCCAGGTCAACCTGAAGATCGTGAAGCGCGGACCCAAGTCCATCGAGGATGCCTGGCAGGAGCAGGCCCGATGAAGGTCCCCCACCAGCCGGAAGTGAACATCGGGGTCGTCGGGCACGTCGACCATGGGAAGAGCACACTGACGGAGCGGCTCACAGGCGAACGCACGGACCGGCACAGCGAGGAGATCAAGCGGGGCATCTCGATCCGCCTCGGCTACGCGGACATGGCCGTCTACAAGTGCCCCAAGTGCGAGGAGCCCCAGAACTACTCGACGAGCGACGCGTGCAAGCATTGCGGATCGAAAGGCGAACTTCAGCGGATTGTGAGTTTCGTGGACTCTCCAGGCCACGAGACGCTCATGGCCACGATGCTGAGCGGCGCGGCAATCATGGACGGCTCCCTCCTCGTGATCGCGGCGAACGAGTCGTGCCCGCAGCCGCAGACGAAGGAACACCTCATGGCTCTCGGGATTATCGGCGTCGACAGGGTCGTCGTCGTGCAGAACAAGATCGATCTGGTCGACGAGGAGGAGGCTTCCGAGAACCACCGCCAGATTCAAGAGTTCATCGAGGGAACCGTGGCGGCGGGCGCGCCCATCGTCCCCGTTTCAGCCCACCACGATGTGAACCTCGATGCGCTCCTGATGCTCATGGAGAAGACGATCCCAACGAAGCCTCACGACGAGTCGAAACCCGCCAAGATGTACGTCGCCCGATCCTTCGACGTGAATCAACCCGGGAGCCCGCCCGAGAAGTTCGTTGGTGGGATCCTTGGCGGTAGCCTCGTCCAAGGGAAGGTCCGGGTGGGGGACGAAATCGAGGTTTCGCCGGGACGGCAGGTGACGGTCGGCAACAAGACCGAGTGGCGAGACATCACGACGACGGTCCGCTCTCTCCACTCCGGAGGCTCCGCGCGAAAGGACGTCCGTCCGGGTGGGCTCATCGCAGTCGGCACGAACCTGGATCCCTATCTCACGAAGTCGGACAGCCTCGTGGGCCGCGTCGTCGGCCCGCCGGGAAGTTTGCCCAGGATCCTCACGAAGATGTCCGTGGAGGTGCGCCTCCTCGAGCGCGTCGTCGGCGCCGCGGAGGACATGAAGGTCGAGAGCATCAAGACCTCGGAGCCCTTGATGATCTCCGTCGGCACGGCGACCACGGTGGGAGTCGTGACGTCCGCCCGGGAGAGCCTCTCGGAAATGACTCTCAAGATTCCCGTCGTCGCGGAGGCGGGGCAGCGCGTCGCCGTATCGCGGCGCATCGGGGGCAAGTGGCGTCTCATCGGATACGGTGTGATCCGCTGAGGGCGTCTTGAGAACCACGGCTGATAGACGTCAGGAACGGTTTATACCCTCTCGGCCGCCTCGAAGCCTGGAAGACGGGTAGAGGTAAGTCGGCTCTCCGCAGCACGCCGAGACGTGTGCTCCGACATCGGAACCTTGAGGCCGCGCTCGCCAGGAACACCCGCAAGGGATTGCCTGCCCGTCTTCACTTCTCGGTAATGGCGCGTGGGTGAAGGCTCGTGTGGGTGCGCCGCCAGACAAGTCCTCCTTTCACAACGGGGAGCTCCTTCAGGGATCGCGGGAGCCCCCTCGCAGGCCGACGAAGGGGCCGTGGGAACACCGTCGCCACCGGTGAGCTTGAGGGCGGAGGCCCCCTCACGCTGCCATCCGAATGCTTCGACGCGAAGGTTCAGGCTCTCCCCGTTTCGATCAGGCATGCGTAGTACGTCGACGCGGGGTCGGCGCGGTTACCATCGAAGTCCAGTGAGGTTCGAAGCCCCCGGGCGAGGGCCGGGCGGACGATACCGTCGGCCGAGATTTCGATCGTGAAGAGGCCGCCATGGCATCCCGGATCGTGCCGATAAGTCGAGCAGAAAGGCTTCGCGGGAGTGTGCCTCGGCGGGGTGCCACTTGAGAGGTTGTCTGGCAGTCGACGACCCTCGTGCGTCTCGTCGATTGTCTCGGTTCTTTTCGGACAAATGGGAATTCTCGAGGTGGACCAGTCCGGCGCGATGACGGAGCACGTCTGCACCGCGGGCCTGAGCATCGTGAGGATCGACCGCCCGGTCGACGCGGTTTCGTGCTCGGCCTACCACCACTGGGAGACACCTCGGGTCGCCGCGGCAGAGCCTGGATTATGTCTCGGCGAGGGTTTTCAGCGCGGACTGCGAACCCTCCGGGAAGCAGTAGGCCGTTACAGGCAGCAAATCCTTCCAGTTCACGGACGCGCACCACGACGACCCGACGGGCCTCGTGTACCCGCAGGCCCGCATGCACGACCCGGACTTGGGCCGGTTCATGTCCCTCGCCCCCTCCCCGTTTCCCCCGGCATGCCGAAGGTTCACGATTCGGCGTGGACCTAACCCCTCACAGCGCGTCGAGGAAGTCATCCTCGTCGATGCCGGCCTGACGGAGGATCCTGCGGACCGTGTTGCGGCCCAGCGTCGCGTGGAAGGCGACGATCAGGAAATCGTCCCGGTCCGGGTGGACGAGCTTCCGATGGCTCCCCTTCTGGCTCTCCACGGTCCACCCGAAACGTGCCATGGCTCGGAGGAAGCGCCGCCCGTCGATCTCGCCGGGCAGCCGGCCCATTCAGACGTCCACCGTGACAATCTTCGCGGGGAGAGGCTCGCGGCGACTCCTAGGCTTCGATCGCCCGCTCCGGGAGAGTTCCTCGACGTAGAGGACGATGCCCTCCTTCGCCAGTTTGAGGGCCTCCCGTTCGGACTTCGCATCGACGACAAGACCCGGAAGACCGGGGACCGTCGCCGTGTGATGACCCGTCGCAGGATCGTACTCGAGGACGATGCGGTACTTCACGGAGTCAGATACGAGCCCCCTCCTCTTTAAGGCCTTCGGCCCCCTCACCCGGAAGCTTATCGACCCGTCCGACCATTCGCTCCTCGGCTCGGATTTGTCCCCGTTCGATTCCTCCGCGCTTCCGTTCGATGGCCCGGTCCGTGACGACTTCGGACCATTGGGATCCGGAGTGGTGGTTTCCGTTCAGGAGGCTGCAGCGATCGTTTCGTGGCCCTCCGAACTCCCGTCGGAATGCTGGAACGAGATTACGTCTTCATGTACCGTTTCCTTTCACGGCGGGCCGGACCCATTCACCGGGTACGGTGACCTCGGCCTTTGGGGTCGCGGCGTCTACGCGAACGAGATGCGAATCGCGAAGATCGAAGGCGTCGGCAATCCGCTGGCGTGCACGACGTCGTACTACCTCGGGGACGCCCTCGGCTCCACGCGGACGGTCACGGACGGAGGCGGGCGAGGGAGGGTCCCGGCGGTCCTCTTCTCGACGGACTACGAGCCCTTCGGGACGCCCTACGCGGTCTACGGCAGCGAATCGTACAAGTTCACGGGCGAGAAGCACGACGACCCGACGGGATTCGTGTACCTCCGGGCCCGGATGTACGATCCCGACCTGGGCCGGTTCATCAGCGCGGACCCGGTCCTCGGCGCCCTGTCGGTCCCCCAGACCCTCAATCGGTACGCGTACGTCGTGAACAATCCCCTCAAGTACACGGACCCGACGGGGGAGTTCTGGTTCCAGAACCCGATCGGGGACTGGTGGGACAGTCTCGACCCAAATGTCCGCGGGGCAATCCTCATAGCGGCCGCAGTCGTGCTGATTGTCGCCACGGGTGGGATCGGGGCTGCTGTACTCGCCGGCGCAGCGTCAGGGAGCATTGCAGCGATAGTGGGGGTTGCGCTTGTCCATTTCGCGATCGGGGCCGCCATGGGAGCAATCGGGAACGAATGGGGAATCGACTTTCTCCGCAGGAGTATCGCGTACGAGGAGTCCAGCGCCGTGAAGCACACCCTGGCCAGTGTTGTC
>CAYGBO010000003.1:68806-69478 GCA_964348145.1 uncultured Methanomassiliicoccales archaeon | reverse complement strand
GGCACTTCGGGATATCCGGGACCCCGGTAGCGGGCGGCCTTGTCGTACTGGGTGATATCGATGGGAATCTCGATCTTGGCTCCTGCCACGTAATCGGGAACGTTGCCGTGAGATACCTGCTCACAGGTAGCCTGAGTCTAGAGAGCGCAGGGGTTGCCGTGTTCTCCGGCGCAATCCTTGGAGGAGTCAGCGCAATCGCCCCGATGGCTTCGGGTTCCATTGCACTAAGAGCCGGTGCGTCCGCCACCGGGTATTTCGCCCGGTTTTCGCGTTTATTAATGGTGGGCGGTACGGCCTCAGCGGTTTCCATTACAATGGGGAAAAGGGACCCCGGAAGGCTGTTGGCCTACGCTGGGATTGCGATGTTCGGCTCATATTTCGGGGGGAAGCTGTTGCCTACGAGGGGAATGACAAGCTTCCAGCAGGCCAGCGTCGGCGCTCCACGCACCCTCTCGGCCTTCTTCCCGCGACCGGGGCCGAATGCCGAGCGGATCCTGCTGAGGGGAGTGTTTTTCATGCCATTCTATCGTTTTGCAGCCAAGACGTACGTGGAGTATTTCTCGGGAAATCTTCCCCTTCCCGAACAAGGAAACGGTTATCCGTATGACTACTAGGCGGAAGGTGTCGGCCAGGCAGGAAAAGAGAGTGCCCTCCAATGCCTTCACGCCACAG
>CAYGBO010000003.1:66086-68796 GCA_964348145.1 uncultured Methanomassiliicoccales archaeon | reverse complement strand
GCGCGAAGGCTCGGACACGGCCAAGAGAGCGTTTCCTTACGTCGTCGCCGGTCTCTCAGCGCTGGTGGGGTTGTTCTGGAGTGCCATCGCTACTCCCACGGACTTCATGGACCCATCATACATTCTTCCTGCCGCCGCTTGGTCAATGGCGATGTGGTGGTGGTCCGGGCTTGAGCCGATTCCGGGGAAGAGGGCAGGCGCGAGAGGCCTTCAGGGCAACGACCTCGTTTGGGTCGCGGCGCTGGGTGCGGCCATCGCCATAGGAACTGTCCTAGGCCAAATGCAGAACGTGGCATCCTCTTTCGCCTGGACTTTCTTCGCCGGCGCCATCAAGATTTCTGTGTTGGCCTCGACCCGCATGAAATTACTATATTGCCCCAAGTGTGGAACCACACGGTGGGCACAGCTCTATCGAAATGCTTGGTACTGTCCCCGTTGCGGGAAGAAGCTGCAGAGCCCCAACGACCGCCAGCTTCCTTTGTCGTCTACGCTGACAGACGGCACAGTGCGAATCGAGCGGCAAACGGCGGAGTCGGCCTCCTCAAGCGTTTTCCTTGAGCGATCGAAAGAGCGATTGCATCCGCCGGGGCGTGCTCGCAACGTTGGTGGCTCTCGCGATGCCGTCCGGCTGTTCCTAGTTGCACCTATTGCCTCCGTTGGCGGGATTCTTGTGATCATCCTTCTCGCAGCCTTGAAGACTCCCCTAGACTGGATCCTCTTGACACTTGCCCTCATGACAACCGTCGGAGTAGGCTCGCTCATGGGCGGTTTGCGGAAGTTGAGGCGGGATAGCAAGCCCTGAGTTCTAGACCGAGAGAAGCGGCAGCATAGGCCGCGTGAGCCTCGACCCCGTCCTCGGCTCCTTCTCGGCGCCCCAGACCCTGATTCGGTACGCGTACGTCGTGAACAATCCCCTCAAGTACACGGACCCGACGGGGGAGGCGATCCCCCTCCTCCTTCTGCTGATCTTCGTGGGCGCGGGGATCGGCGCGGGCGTGGGAGGCGGCCCCTACGCGTACCACGTCGCGACGACGGGGGCGGAATGGAACTGGCGGGACTTCGGCGTGGCCGTGGGGATCGGCGCCCTGGGTGGGGTCGCCGCCGGGGCGACGTTCGGCCTCGGCGCCGCCGCCTTCGGCGTGACGTCGATGGCGGGCCTCGCCGCCCTGGGCTGGGGGGCGACGTTCGCCATCGGGGCCGTGTCCGGCGTCCTGACGTACTCCTTCGAGCGCGCGGTGATCGGCGCGACGGGAGGCGGATGGGGCTGGGGCCCCTGGGAGGCCGCCGCGGCCGGCGTCAGCGGCGGCGGCCTAGCCGTGTTCGGCAAGTGGATCGGGCCGAAGGTCGCGAACTGGTGGGGAAAGGCGAGGCTCTGGTGGAACGAGAATGTTAGAGGTCTACGCAACGGTGCGTACATCGGGTCGGACGGAATCGACTGGGCCATCTCCAAATGGATGGGACGCGGAAAGTGGAGCGTCGACTGGGCAAATGACGGCGGGTTCCAAGTCTCTCGAATGCTCGGAAAGTATCGGATCCAAGCTAGGTACGAAGCTTGGGGCAGGGGAGCCAAGGACCCACCGCATCTGAACCTTGAGATGTGGGACATGAGCGGTCTGAAGCCCGTCCTGTTCAGGAACAACCACATCTTCTTCTACGATATCGGTCCGTGATGCCATGACTCGCTATCGATTCCCGAAATTGGAGTGGCGGGATGTCTGGAAGGTTGCCAACCTTGAACGGTTCCGCTCTGTGCAGCTCCGTAACCACGCGAGGGAACTACGAGGCATAATCGAAGCGAACGACGGCGGCTTCGTGTACATGGGAGTAAACTTCCTGATGGTTGCAGGAGACGACCACGTGCACTTGCAGTCCAAGGAGACACTACCAGACGCAGGTGTCTTCGACTCGGGGCTCGAAGTCTCGATCGGAAATCGAGATTTCCGATGCAAGAAGGGGCCAAAGTTGAAGGCGTTCGAGTACGAGAGCAAGCCCGTCATCAGATCGGCGGAGGGAAGGCTACGGTCCGGTTCCGAGTGTCTCGTTGAACTAGCTGATGGCCTGTCGATCGACGGAAATACGCTAGCGCTTCTCTCCCTGGCAGAGCATTGCTTCGATTTGGCCGAGACCGCCACCGTCCCAGGATCTGAGCTTGTCTATATGCCTGGGAGTCAACTCGAGCACGAGTCGATGTCGCTCGTTCTTAGGAGGATTTGATCATCGAGAGAGGAATCCACCCACCTCCGGAAGCCGGTTGATGGGGAGGATTCCTAGGCCGGCGAGTCCATGTCGGGGGGAGTGATGGAACGGACGGTAGGGTTCGTGACGGAGTTTGAATGGCGCGATCCCAGCGGGCAACTCGGAGAACTCGGGATTACACCTGACGGCTCTGACGGATACGGTAGAATCAATCTGGATTCCACGGAGACAAGCCGCCTGTGGACCGTGAACCCGTCGGCCGGGCAGGCGTGGACGCAGGCAGAGGTGAACGCCCTCGAGGCGGGGTTCAAGAAGTACGACTTCAACGCGGAGGTGGAGTCCGAGACGCGGGTCACGCAGCTGTACGTCACCGTCACGTTCACCCAGGCGTCGTACGAGTACAACAACGGGCCCACGGGGCTGAACGAACTCACGTCGATCACCGGCTCCCCGAACGCGACGTTCACGTACACGGCCAACGGGGAGCTGGCGTCGATGGTCCGGGCCGGCGTGA
>CAYGBO010000003.1:65243-66076 GCA_964348145.1 uncultured Methanomassiliicoccales archaeon | reverse complement strand
CGTGGGTTAATCAGTTGCGCGGGATGGGAGGTGTCGGGGCGTGCCGCCAGCCAGGTTCAGCCGGGCCGGCGTGACGTGGATGTACTCGTACCACGAGACGGGCCTCCTGAAGGAGGTCAAGGAGGGGTCCACGGTCCGGGCGACGCACGCGTACGATGCGCTCGGCCGACGGGTGAAGGCCACGGAGTCCGGCGTGACGACGTACGTCGTCTACGGCCTCGGCCTCGACCCGATCTTCGAGCGGTCCGTGGCCGGCACGACGACGGACACGCGGTACGTGTACGCGAAGGGCATGCGGATCGCGAAGCTCGTCGGGGACGCCCCGCCGTACGCGGCGTACTACTACCACGTCGATGCCCTCGGGTCCACGTGGCGGATGACGGATTCCGCCCGGCAGGTCGTCCTCTCGACGGCCTACGAACCCTTCGGCCGCTCGTGGGGGACGACCGGCCCCCTGGCCTCGACGGAGCGGTACACGTTCCTCGGGGAGCGAAACGACACGGAGTCCGGGTGGACGTACCTCCGGGCGAGGCAGTACGACCCGAAGGTCGGCCGGTTCATCTCGGCGGACCCGGTCCTCGTGCCCCCCTCGCGACTCGATACGCACAAGAAGCCAGCCTCCCATCGCTAGGCGGCCATGCGAGTCCTCCGGCGCGACGAAAGGTCCGGGGAAATCAAGCTTCGAGTGGAAAACCTGGACGACCTTTGGCATCTTCACAACCTCGTGGTCCCTGGAGATCTCGTCCGCATGTCGACCTACCGGCGCGAGGAGGCCAAGGCAGACAGGATTCGCGCGGAACGGATGCAGAAGGTCCGCGTGACCCTCACCCTTC
>CAYGBO010000003.1:41175-65233 GCA_964348145.1 uncultured Methanomassiliicoccales archaeon | reverse complement strand
GCCGGCTGCTGCGGTCAGGGTGCCTACGTTTAACCTCGCGTTCCTGCCCGGCTTTCAGAAGATGAGCAAGCAGGAGTTTCAGGCGTTCTCGGATCGCCTGCGACTCGCCGGCCTGATCGTCGAGGGACCCCAGGACCTGGGACGCCATCACACCCTGAACGTGGGGATCGAGGACGTCCTTTCCATCATCAAGGCCTGGCGACCTCACGAACTCCGACGCATCGATGAGGCCGTCGTCGCCGCCCAGAAACCGAGTGTGGCCTTCCTCGCGTTGGACGACGAGGAGGCTCTGTTGGCCCATCTCCAGCAGTACGGCGTACGGGAGGTCGCCACGATTCGCGCCCCTGGACACGGCAAGATGTTCCCTTCGGGGGACGGCAAGCCCACGTACTTCGAGGACATCCTCGGCAAGCTTCGGACCGCGGACCTCGGAGAGGCCTTGATCCTCGTGGGCCCCGGCTTCACGAGGGAAGAGTTTCGCGCCTTCCTGCAGGAGAGGGAGCCCCGACTGGCGGAGCGCGTCCGGGTGCACGGGACATCGCACGGAGGCATGCGCGGGGTCCATGAGGCCCTGAAGTCGGGCATGGGAACCAAGGTCTTCGAGGAATCCCGCATGGCCTACGAGACCCGCCTCGTTGAGCGACTCCTCGAGGCGCTGGCGAAGGGGAATCCGTGCGCCTATGGACCCGCCGAAGTCGCGGAGGCCGTCGCCTCGGGGGCGGTCGAGACCCTGCTCGTCAGCGACGCCGTCGTCCGGGAGCCCGCGGTCGAGGATCTCATGCGCGACGCGGAGGACGCGCGCGGGAAGGTGGTCCTCGTAAGTCGGCATCACGAGGCGGGAGCGAGGCTCGAATCCCTCGGGGGCGTCGCGGCCCTGCTCCGGTTCCCACTCAAGTGATCAGGCCCGGCCGTGGGACTCCCCCTTCACGAGGGCGGCGGCCATGAGGTGGGCAACCCTCAGGGGCTCCGGGAGGGCTCCCCGCAGGGTCGTCAAGGCAATCGCCGCTCGGACCTCCGCTCGGGTCGCGCCCACGTAGGTCACGAAGAGGGGCCTGTGCTTCGTCGGCATCTCCTCGATCCCATGCCTGCGGATCATCTCCCAGCGATCCTCCCAGTCCTCGAATCTCGCCTTCAGCGCGGTCTGGATCGCCTGCAGGTCGGGCTTGCGTCGCGTGACGGTCACGACGGGAACGCCCCATGCATGGCTCAGGGCGTCGACGTCGAACACGTTGAACCCTCCGACCGCCGTGCCGTCCACGAAGGCCATCTCGAGGCCTTCCCGATACCTCGAATGGCGGACCATCTCGCTGAGCCGCTCCGTCGCGTCCCGCCCGTCCACCTGGGCTCGGGTCATCAGCACGCCTTCGATGTAGGCGGGGGCCTGGACCACGACGCCAACGACGGGCACCGTGGCATCCCGAAAACGGAAGGGCGCGTCGTCGATGCCGAGGAAGCGGGACTTCGCTTTCATCGCTAGACCAGCTTGAGCTGGCCCGTGATCCGGTCCACGAGATCGCTGGGGCCGGGGCCGATTGCGAGACACGTCACCGTCCCGGGCGGCAACTCGGTGAGGCCCGCGTCCTCGACGAGGGCCGTTGGAAGCCCGATGCCTCGGGCCTTCGCGCGGAGGTCCCGGATCTGGCGGAGATCGACCGCGCGGACGACGACCTTCTTCTGGCCCTCCGCGTACCAGGCGGCGAACCATCGGCGGTGGCGTGACTTTGCCTCGAGAGCCGCCATCACGGAGGCATGGGCCACTTGGACCGCCAGCTTGCCTTTCGACAGGTCGAGGTCCCCTCGGGCCGCGACGACGAGCTTGTGGTTCATTCAATACAGCTCCGCCGCGCGCTCCTCCTCGAGCCGCTTCAGCTCCTGTTCGAGGGTTCGGAGTTCCTTGCGGGCCCGGTCCCGCTTCGCCTCGTAGTGAGCCCTCGCCTCGGGGGACTGGAGCCGCATGCGGCGCTCCGCCTCCTTGATTGCGCGGCGCAGTTTCTCGCGGCGGGTCGCAAGGTCCTGGAGGCGAAGGCGAACCCGATGGTCCCGCTCCTCTTCCGTGAGAAGATCCGCGGGTCCGGGGGATGGGGCCCGCGCGAGGGCCGGGTGGAGCTTCGCGAGCTGGGGGTACGCCCCCCGCCACCAGCCGAGGGCGAAGAAGAAGGCACTCAGGCCGAGGAGGCCGGCGGCGATGTTCGCGTCGCGGACGTAGCCAAGCCCCGTCTCCGGGTTCACGCCGAAGGCGTTCAGCACGAAGGACCAGAGCACGGTGACGGCGATCGACATTACGATCCCCAGGGTGATCCGGTAGAGTCCGTCGTACTCTCGATCGAGGGCGCCTTTCCGCGGATAGAGGGCATTCACGAGGAGGTATCCCGGCAGGAAGAAGACAATCGCGAGGGCCGCGAGGATCCGCAGGATGCCGACGGCCGAGTCGAGGACCTCGTGAAACACCGCTCGCCCAGCCCCGGTACCGTATTTGAAGCTTCCGCGCTGTAGCGCATCCGTGCGAACCGGCTGCAAAAGTCCATTACCTACCCGCATGCATGCGCGCGGCCGGTGAGACTGCCTGTGAAGCGGAGGCGCATCAAGACCTACATCCGCGGCCTCGACGAAGTCTTGGGCGGGGGCATCCCGGAAGGATACATCGTGCTCCTGTGCGGCGCCCCAGGCACCCTGAAATCCTCCGTAGCGTATTCCATCCTGTTCGAGAATGCCCGGCAGGAAGGTCGGAAAGGCGCCTACCTGACCCTCGAGCAGAACAAGGACATCCTCCTCGAGCACATGGCTTCCATGGGAATGGAGGACCCGAAGGCGATGGAGCACCTGAGCCTCCTCGACATGGGGAACATCCGAAAGAACCTCACGTTCCTGTTGGGCCGAGGGACCTGGCTCGAACTCTTCAGGATGTACTGCGACAACGTGATGAAAACCGACTCCGTCTCTCTCCTCGTCATCGACGACCTGAACGTCCTCGAGACCCTCGCGAAATTCCAGGACCGGCGAGCGGACCTCTACTTCCTGTTCGAGTGGCTGCGGGAACTCGGCCCGCTCACGGTGCTGGTCTCCGAGCACCCCCTTGACCTCGGGGCCACGGCCCTGCAGCCCGACGAGGCGTACCTGGCGGACGGGGTTATCCAGCTCGGGATGCACCCCACCGCGGATCTCTACGTGCATCGGCGCCTCCGGATCGTGAAGATGCGCTCCACGAAGCATGATCCGGGATACTACGCGCTGTCGTGGGAAGACGGCGGATTCGAAGTGACTCGCGCGGTTTCCGGCCCCGGATAGGCGACGCCTGAGTTCCGTTCCCGGGAACCTCCGCAGAAGGCCTTTATACTCCCGCCCATCATCGGCGCCCATTACTCACGAGGCTTCGGTTCCGAGGCCCGCGAGAACCCATCGGTCCATGGTCCAGACGGTCGAGCAGCCCACCCCGGACGCACCCGTTCGGCGAGCCAATGCGGTCCTCCTCATCGACGGGAACGAGGAGCATCAGATTCTCTGCGTGACCGCCCTGGGACGCCAGGGCTTCCGCGTGGCCGTGGCGGACTCCCGTAGGGAAGCCCTCCGGCTTGCTCGATCCCAGCCTTTCGATGTGATCGTGCTCGCCCACAAGCTCCGGGATGCCCATGGCCTCGAGCTTCTCTCGGAGCTCCGCGCGCGGGTCCCCGACGTCCCGAAGGTCTTCGTCGTCTCCGAAGGAGCCGAGGACCAGGCGATTCGCTCCCTGTCCTACGGCGCCTCCGGTTGCCTCGTGAAGACGCCCCGGTACTACGAACTCCTGCCGACCGCCGTCCAGGAGCAGATATCGAGGACCCAGTTCCGCAGCAGGCTTCGCGATCAGGAGCGGGCCCTGGAAGAAGCGGAGTCGCGGTTTCAGGAGTTCGTGGAGACGGCCCAGCAGCCCGTATTCGTGTTTGACCCGTCCGGGGCGTTCCTCGCGGTGAACGACATGATGTGCGAGATTACGGGCTACGCTCGTGGGGAACTGCTCCAGAAGAGCGTCTTCGATCTCTTGGAGTTCGAAGGGGAGACCGGCACAAAGGGAGAATCGGTTACCTCCGCGGAATCCACGGAGGGGTACATCGAATTCGCGTTGCTCCGGAAGGATGGCCAGAAACGGATTCTCGAGGTCACGACCCATCTGCTCCGCCAGAAGGGCGAGGTTGTGGGGATCGAGGCCGTCGCGCGGGACGTGACGGAGCGGAAGCAGGCGAAGCAGCAGCTGAACGACATCTACGGGTGGCTTCACGCGATCTACGAGGCCACGAATGACGCAGTCCTTGTCGTGGACAAAGACCTTCGTCTCGTCCAATGGAACGCCCGTGCCCTTTCCTTCTTCCAGATCGACGCGGAGGCCATGGGTCGTCAGACCGCACACTCTCTCCTCCGGTCCCTGATGGCAAGGGCGAAGAATCCAAACCCGATCATTGAGGCCCTCCGTACGTGCCAGACCGATCCGGAGGCGGTGATCGAGGGGCCCTTGGAGATCGTGAGACCCGAGCCTCGCGTGTTCTGGAGGATGACGGCGCCGGTATACAATCTCGAAGACGTCAGAATCGGGCGTATGTGGACTTTCCGCGACGTTACGGAGAACCAGCGAGTCGAGAGAGCGGCGAGAGAGAATGAGGAACGATACCGTGTCATCGCGGAGGCCGCGAGCGACGCCATCCTCACTATCGACGAGGGAGGGGAGATCCTCTTCGCGAGCAAAGCCGCCGAGAGGATCTTCGGATATCGTCTCGACGAGCTCGTAGGGCGTCCCCTCTCGATGCTGCCGCCGGAGCACCTACGGCCTCCTCATCTCGCCCATCTTCCCCGTCGCCCGGAGGCAGGCGATGGGTCTAGCTCGTGGGAGAGCGTGCCACTTGTTGGACTCCGGAAGGACGGCGCGGAGATCGCGGTCGAACTCTCCCTGGGCGAGTTCGTCAAGGACGGGAAGCGCCTCTTCACGGGACTCCTCCGGGACGTCACGGAGCGAAAGAAGTCAGAGGAGGCCCTCCGGCGTCGGGACGCGATCCTGGAGGCGGTCAGCTTTGCCGCGGAACAGTTTCTGACCAGCTCTTCTTGGGTTGAGAAGATTCAGCCGATTTTGCAGCGCTTGGGAGAGGCCGCCGGCGTGAGCCGATCCTTGATCTACGAGGTGCATTCGAGTAAGGACGGCTCCGTCGTGGAGTCGCTTCGACACGAATGGACAGCCGATGGCGTGCGTCCCTTGATGGAGGATCCGAGGAGCCACGGTCTCTCCATAATCGACGCAGGGTTCGGGCGTTGGATTGACGCCTTGAAACAGGGAGATGTCGTCCATGGCACCGTGGACAGCTTTCCCTCGGCCGAGAAGGAATTCCTGGAATCCATGGACATTCGATCGTGCATCAACGTTCCCGTGTTCGTCGAAGGATGCTTGTGGGGATACATCAGCTTCGATGACTGCCTGACGGACCGGCTTTGGTCTCTTCCCGAGCGCGAAGCGCTCAAGACCGCCGCGGGAACTCTGGGCGCAGCGCTCCAGCGTCAGCGGGCCGAGGAAGCCGTCCGTCGGTCCGAGAGGAAGTTCCGGGAGCTGTTCGAAGCCGCTGCCGACGCGATCGCCCTCGTCGATGGGCGAGGGAACATTCTCGATATCAATCCGGCGGGGGAGGCCATCATGGGAATGCGACGCGCCGATTTGATCGGCAGAAACCTAAGCGAGATCCTGCCCGAGGAAGATGAGCCTCGATGGAAGAAGCACATCGGGGACATCATCCGCAGTCGCGGTCCGGACGAGCCCTTTGAGGTGACCCTCCGTGGAGCCGATGGGCGGCGCACGACCTTGGAGGTTCGGTCCCGCGTGGTTCACGAAGAGGAGGCGGAACCCCGGGTCGAGATTGTAGCTCGCGACGTCACGGAACGACTCGAGCTGCAACGGAGGCTCCTGGAGAGCGAGCGGCTCGCCTCCATGGGCCGACTCTCTGCCTATGTCGCCCATGAAATCAACACGCCCCTCACGAATATCTCCCTCCTCACCGCCGCCATCGTCCGTCGTGCGAAGGATCGGGAGATCCTGGGAAAGCTGGAGAAAATCAGCGCGCAGCGCAGGATCGCCTCGGCAATCATCAATGATCTCCTCCGGTTCTCGCAACATCGCGAGGTCAACGCGGTCGATGTGGACGTGAAAGCGATCATCCGCGCCGCCTTGGAGCAGGTGGAACCCTATCGGAAGAAGGGCGTCAGCCTCCGCAGGGACATCGAGGGGCCCCCCGTCATCGCTCGAGTCGATGCAATGCAAATCCAGGAAGTCCTCATGAACCTCCTCAAGAATGCCCTCGAGGCGACCTCGCGAGGGTCCGTATCCGTGGATCTCGAGGATCGTCCGGAGGCCGTCCTCATCTCCGTCGTGGACACGGGAACCGGAATGGCCCAGGACGTCCAAGCCCGACTGTTCGAGCCCTTCTTCACCACGAAGAAGGTCGGGGAGGGCACAGGCCTCGGGCTGTCCATGTGCAAGAGCATCGTGAACGCCCACGGAGGAACGATCCAGGTCTCATCGGATGTGGGCAAGGGATCAACCTTCACCGTTATGCTGCCCCGGAGCGCACAACCATGAAGATCCTGGTTGCTGACGACGACGCCACAATTCGGTCAGAACTCGCCGAGCTCCTCGAGTCGAAGGGCCATGAGGTCCGTGAGGCTGCGGACGGTCGCGAGGCGTTGACGAAGCTAGGCGCCGAACCTTTCGACGCGGCCCTCGTCGATGTCGTCATGCCCAAGGCGAACGGCCTCGAAGTGTTGCGGGAGTCGCGCGGGGCCTCCGGGGGGACAGCGGTCATCATGATCTCCGGGAAAGGCACGATTGACATCGCCGTCGAAGCGATGAAGTCGGGCGCGGTTGACTTCGTCCAGAAGCCCTTTGAAGTGGAGACCCTGCAGCGGGCGCTGCAATCCCTCGAGGAAGAGCAGCGGACGCGGAAGGTCCTCCGAAGCCCCCTGGCCGATGGGGCGGCCATCCGGGCCCTCCTCGCCGACGCCGCGCGACGGCGGGCCCTTCTGGCGGTTGTGGGACCCGCCGGCTCGTCTCCCCCCGGTGCGCACCGGACCCTGCGCATATCCCAGGATCCCCGTCCGCCCGACGTCTTCACACCTGGCCAGCTGTATCGGCTCAACGCCGCCCTCGAGGAGCACGTGCGCGAGTGCAGCCGTCCCGTCGTGTACATGTCCGACTTGGGCCTTCTCGAGCGAGCCCATGGCCACGCAGACATCGAATCGTGGATTCGTCAGGTGGGGAACAAGTGCGCGGCGAGGGAGGGTCGTCTTGTCCTGACGACCCGGGACGCACGGTTCGCACGGGATCTCGCCCATGGGTTCGCTGCCGATGGGGGCCTGCAGAGCATTCTTGAGTCCCTCGCGAACCCGATCCGTCGCGCCATCGTATCCTTCGTCTTCGCCACGGGGCCCGCCCTCTATTCTGAGATCCTGAAGCGAAACTTCGCGGACTCCTCATCGAAACTGTCCTTTCACTTGCAGAAGCTCTTGTCGGACCGTCTCCTGAGGAAAGGGGCGCATGGTCGGTACGAGTTGACGGAGGACGGCCAGCGAGCCTGGGACACGGTTCGATTCCTGAGTCAATCCTCGTGCCCACGGCCGATCCTCCTGGCGTAGCCCTCCAGGAGCTCGTCAAGAAGTCCGACGCGGAGGGCGCGAGGTCAAGTGTTCTCAACCAGGGGGTATATGAGGTCCCATACTCGTTGATTCCGAGGCAGAGCGGTGAGAGGTGCATGGGCTCCTCTGACAAGCGGATCCTGGTCGTTGACGACGACGAGGGTGTTCGGGAGAACCTGTCGGAGCTCTTCGCTTCGGAGGGATACGTGGTGACGGCTGCGTAGAACGCCCCCGAAGCCCTCGAGAAGCTCTCCCGCGACCCCATCGACCTCGTCCTCACGGACTACCGGATGCCGGGCCCGACAGGTATCGATCTGATTGAGGCCGCTCGCCGCCGGATTCCGAGCCTGCAGGCGATCCTGATGACTGCGTTCGGGGACGAGTTCTTGGAGATCGAGAGCATCCGCAGAGGCGCCGTGGGATACCTGCAGAAGCCCTTTGAGGTCGAGGAGCTCACGGCCCTCGTCGCAAGACTCCTTTCGCTGGCCAGGAGGTGACGGGATGCAGGCGTTGAAGGTAAGTCGAATCGTGATGGACGGATATACCGCGAGGATCCTTCTAGGGGCCTACGACCGAGCCGTTTCTGCCCTCGAGCTCAGCAGGCGGTTCGGCATTCCGATTGCGGCCTGCTACCGTCGCATCCGGCGCCTCGAGGCAATGGGTCTCCTCTACTGCGAATCGGAGCTCCCCTCTCGCAACGGCAAAGGCCTCCAGCTCTTCCGATCGCTCGTTCGCTCCGTGCGCGTTTCATACGAGGGGGGCCGGATCCTCGCCCGAATCGAGGTGCGAGGGCCCAAGGGCCACGCCGTCGGGAACCACGCGGAGCAGGTCCTCACCCTGCACGATCGCCCGCCCGGTCCGTAAGATTTCTGTGCCCCTCTCGCGATGGCCGGGCATGGCGGATGCCGTCGCGACGGTCGGCGAGCTCCGAGGCCGTGTGGCGCGGTTCGTTCGCGAACGGGATTGGGAGAGATACCACAATCCGAAGGATCTGTGCGTGGCCCTCTCCATCGAGGCCTCGGAACTTCTGGAGCGATTCCTCTGGCGAGAATCGCCGTCGCCGGATCGAATGTCGCCCGACGAGCGTGGAGCCATCGGCGACGAGCTTGCAGACGTCCTCATCTACGGCTTGAGCCTCGCGAACGTCCTCCGGCTCGATGTGTCCGACGCCATTGCGCGAAAACTTGCCCTGGATGAAGCGAAGTACCCCAGGGACCGCTTCAAGGGCCGCGCGCCCTAGCTCCGTCCAGTTGGTCGGCCGTCACGAAGCCTCCTTCGAGGCACAGGGAACGGAGCCCTCGGTAGGCGTGTCGGGAGAGCGCCTCGAGGTTTACGACGTCCTCCCGGTTGTACGCGAGAAGGAGGTCCAGGGCGTCGTCGTCGCATGACTCGTACGTGTCCCACAGCCGCACGGCGTCGGCGCCGAGCAGCCCTGCCGTCTCCTCGCCCCGATCAATCCCCACATTCCGCTCGATGGCTTTCAGGCCTCCACGGTACCCGAGCCGACGAAGGGCGTACCGCAGGTCGAGGTGGATCTGGTCGAAGGGCATTCGGGGGAAGGCTCGTCGGAGGAAGGGCACGTCGAAGCGAGCGCCGTTGTAGGTCACGAGGAGCTTGGCCGACGCCAGGACGCGAGGGAGATCCTCGAGGTTGATGCCCTTCACGAAGGAACGATATTTCCGACCGTCGTACACGCCGAGGACGGTCACGGCGTCGCGCCCCATGGACAGCCCCGTCGTCTCGATGTCTAGGTAGGCCACGGTGTCTCGGAAGTCGGGCCAGGCCCGCCAGTGCTCCCGGCTCGGCAACCTCGCGGCGAAATACCGGTAGCGCGATCGCCGGAGCGCCTCCTCGGAGCGTTCGAGTTCCGCCTCGATTCTCTGCCCGAGACGGGTCCGGAGGCGACCCCGATGCCATCGACGGTGGAACTCATCCCAGGATCGGATCCCGACGCTCCACAGTCGCTCCTCCGTGCGGTAGCCGACCCCCGGAACGTGGAGGAAGGTTTGCCGTAGCATAGACCCTCCCGTGCGAGGGGACCGGCCCGAGATATTCCTTGTGGGGGGTCCTGGGAACGGCGTCCCGAAAACCCTTATCCCGAGGGGTCCCATGGCCACGCGTGTTTGAGCTCCGGGAGCGGGACGGTCTGGCGCGCATCGGGGTGCTCGAGACCCCTCACGGGCGGGTCAACACCCCGGCCCTCCTGCCCGTCGTGAACCCGAACCAGCCCGTCGTGCCGCCTCGCGAGTTGGCGGACCGGTTCGGCGCGGAAATCGTGATCGCGAACGCGTACATCCTTGGGAAGGGCTCCCTTCGGGACGCCGTGCTCCGGGACGGCGTGCATCGTCTCCTCGACTTCCCCCGGACCGTGATGACGGACTCCGGCGCCTACCAGGCCCACGTGTACGGCGAGGTCGACGTGACGAATCGCGAGGTCATCGAGTTCCAGCGGGCGATCGGGTCGGATCTGGGGACGATGTTGGACCCATTCTCGGAACCGGAACACGATCGCGCGCGCGCCGAAGCCGACGTGGAAGAGACCCTTCGCCGGGCTCGAGAGGCCGACGGCCTCCGGGGTGGCATGGCCCTCGTCGGCGCGGTCCAGGGGGGACTCCACGAGGACCTGCGGGAGCGGTGCGCGCGGGAGGTTTCCTCCCTCGGCATCTCCGTGGCCGCCGTCGGCGGGGTGGTTCCCCTCCTCGAAGCGTACCGCTACAGGGATCTCGTCCGCGTCCTCGTCGCGGCCAAGAAGGGTCTGGATCCCTCGAGGCCCGTCCATCTGTTCGGTGCGGGCCACCCCCTCGTGTTCCCTCTCGCGGCCCTCCTGGGGTGCGACCTCTTCGACTCCGCGTCCTATGCGAAGTATGCGAGGTCCGGCCGGATGCTCTTCCCCCAAGGGACGCGTCGCGCCTCCGAACTCGAGGAGAGTCCGTGCCTGTGCCCCGTCTGCTCCCAGCATACCATCGGAGAGCTCCGGGAGGACGGACGGCTCCTCGCGGAGCACAACCTCCACGTGTGCTATGGGTCCATCCGCGAGGTCCGGGACGCCATCCTCTCGGGGGAGCTGTGGGAACTCGTGGAACGACGCGCCCGGGCTCATCCCTCCCAGCTCGACGCGCTCCGGGACCTCCGACGGCACAACGAGTTCCTCGAAGAGGCGGAACCCCTCGCCCGGCGGGGCGCCCTCTACTATGTCGGCCCCGAGACGGCCCACCGCCCCATCCTCCATCGGTACCGACGGCGGCTGCGGGAGCGGTACGCGCCGCCGCCCGCGAGGGGCCTCCTTGTGCTGCCCGAGGGGCCTCGACCCTACGCGGCGCACTGGGGTCGGATCGCAGAGCGGGTCCTGTCGGCCGCGGACGTCCATCTTGTCGTCAAGTCCCTCTGGGGGCCCGTGCCCCTCGAGCTGGACCACGTCTGGCCCCGCTCCCAGTCCCTCAGCCCCGCGCGGCCCGACTTCGAGGCCATCGAGGGGGCGGAGGTCTTCTTCCGCGAGTGGGCCTCGGGCGCGGGGTATCCCTTCGGCCTGCTGTGGGAAGGTGACGGGACCCTGGACGCCCTTCGGGAAAGAGCCCCCGGTCGCCGGGACGTCGACTGGGATGTCCTGCGGATCCGAGCGACCGCGGATCTCCAGTTCGGTCGGGGCGCCGCCGACGCTCTCCTCACCGGCAAGGTCGGGTTCGTAGCCTCGAAACGCACGGGGAAGGTCCGCAACGTCCTCGTCGACGGGGAACACGTCCTGTCCCTGCGCGCGGAGGACGGGTTCTTCACCCTCAAGAAGGCGGGCGCCCGGCGGCTTCACAAGAGCTTCCCGCCGCCCCACTACCGCGTGGTCGTCGACCCCGATGCGGTCCCCTTCCTCCGGGAGGGCAGAAACGTCTTCGCGAAATTCGTTCGTGACGCGGACCCGGAAATCCGGCCGAGCGACGAGGTGCTGGTCGTGTCGCCCGGAGACGAGCTTTGCGCCGTGGCCCGGGCCCTCATGAATCGCCGCGAGATGCTCGCGTTCGGCCGGGGCGTCGCCGCCCGCGTGCGCGAGGGCGTGCCACCCGGACCGCCCGCTCCGCGACGCTGACACAGGCCAGGTAGTCGTCCAGAGTATGCAGCAGGCTCCTCGCGCTGTCCGCGTCGGCCTCCGCGTGGATTGTCGGGCCGCGGCGACGGGTACGGACAAAGCCCTGGTCATCGAGGGAGACGGACTCCGCGACGGTTCTCGCCTGGGCGGCGTCCTCAAAGGTCAGGGTGAGTCGCGCGCGGGACTTCATCAGCATAGCCCCGGGCAGATTCGAACTGCCGTCGCGGGTTCCAAAGACCCGAATGCTTGACCGCTACACCACGGGGCTGCGATGTGCGGATTTCCTCGCCCATATAAAGGGATTCTTCGGGCGATCGCTGGCGCGGGGGAAGGGCACGTCCCGAGAAAGGCATTTCCACGTCCCGTCAATCCGAGAGGAACCCCCTGGGGTGGGTGGAACGACGGCGGACCCGGTGGGGTGACGACGGCGTCCCGCGGGGCGCCATCGAGCGCTCCATGGAGCCGACGCCCTTCCCGGGGGGACGGGCTTTTGCGACGATCGCCGACTCGGTGCGGGGTCAGAGGCCTTTTGTAAGAGCTTCCGCATATGATTTCCCGCCGGGATGTTCGGTCAATCGACTCCCCCGGCCGCGTCGTTCGCTCACGAGGAAGGGAAGGAGGTTTCCGCGATGCAGGGCGTCTTGAATGCCGGGAAACTCAGGGTCCTCACGGACGAGCAAGTAGACATGATCCATGAATCGTCCTTGCGGATACTTGAGAAGACGGGCGTGCGTTTCGACAGTCCCGATGCCGTTCATCGGTTGCTCAAGGCCGGGGCCTCCGCTCATCCTGGCAAGAAGAACGTGCTGACCTTCCCCCGCAGGATGGTGGAGGACTCGATCCGAAAGATACCGGCCTATGGCACGTACCGTGCCCGGGACCCGAAGAACGACCTGCGATTCGACGGCAAGCACACCTACGCCCACTGCCTCGGCGGCAACCCCGCGGTGCTGGACTTGAAGACAGGTGAGATTAGGAGTTCCACGCTGGAGGACGTCGAGCAGACCACGAGGCTCATGGATGCCTTGGACAACTGCCACAGCGTATCCAGCCTCGTTGTCGCCACGGACGTCCCCCCTGGGCTGCTCGTCGTCAAGACGACGGAGGCGATGATGAAGAACACCACGAAATGCATCTCCGGGTACGCATTGAAGCCGGAGGAGGTGGACATCCTCGCGAAGATGTGGGCTTGCGTGACGGGAGGCCTCGAGGAGCTGAGGAAGAGGCCCCTGTTCACCCTCTACGGCTCCCCCAGCAGCCCGCTTACCTACGACGCCCACGTCTGCGATGTGCTGGTCCGGGGAGCGGAATACGGAGTTCCCGTCGACCTCATTCCCTGCCCCATCGCGGGCGGCACGGCACCTCTCGCCCTCGCCGGCGGGCTCGCGCAGCAGAACGCGGAGCTGCTCGCGGGCGTCATGCTCGTGCAGACGGTAAGCACGAAGCTCCCGATGCAGTACTCAGGCAGGCTGAGCATCCTCGATCTCCGCTCGGGCAAGAATGTGTGGGGAATGCCCGAAATGGGGCTCGTGTCCGCGGCGACCGTTCAGATCGCGCACAGGTACAACATGATCGCGGACGTCTACGGCGTGACGACGGACGCCAACGCCTGGGACCTCCAGATTGGCCTCGAGCGGATGATGTGTGCCCTTCTGCCCGCCATGGCGGGAGCGGACAATCTGTCGGGCATGGGCGGGGCGTGGGAGAACGCAGCGAGCTACGAGGTGCTGGTGATCGATGACGAGATCTATGCAGATGTGTTCCGGACCCTCCGCGGGGTCGAGGTCGACGAGGATCGGCTGGCCCTCGAGGTCATCGACAAGGTCGGGCACATGGGCAACTTCCTCGCCCAGAGGCACACCATGAAGCTTCTGAAGATGGGCGAGGTGCGCAACTCCTCCCTCTATGACAAGAGGACGATGGAGAAGGCGAGGAAGGAGGGGATTCGCCCCCTCCACGAGGCCGCCCGGGAGGTCGCGAAGAAGACCCTCAAGGAGCATGTCTCCGAGCCACTAGACCGCGACATCCAGGAGGATCTGTCGAAGGTCGTGAAGGAGGCCGGGAAGGAACTCGTGGCGAGGAGTTGAAGGAGTCCCACGGCCCCCGGTCATTCATAGGGATCGTCCGGACCCGGCGGTGGAAGCCGCGGGTCCACGATGATGCCCGCGAGATCGGTCGCTCGCCCTTCTTCGATGCGGACGCGCACGAACTCCCCCAGCGGGGCGGGCTCCTGCAGGACGACTTGCCGGTACTCCGAGGTGCGGCCCAAAACCGTCCCGGGCTTGCCGGGCTCCGTGACGAGGAGGTCCATTTCCCGCCCCACGTATGCCCGGTTCCTCTCCCGAGCGATGCGGAACCGTAGGCCCGTCAGCCTGCGGGATCGTTCCTTCGCCCGCCATCCCACCACCTGCCCGGCCATTCCGGCCGCGGGCGTCCCCGGCCGGGGCGAGAACCGCGTGATGTGCACGATATCGGGTCGTACGCGTCGGATGAGATCCATCGTGGCCTCGAACTTCGGCTCCGTCTCGCCGGGAAAGCCCACGATGACGTCCGTCGACAGCGTGAGGTCGGGAAACTTGCGGCGAAAGGCGGCGACGATGTCCTCGAACTGGCTCACCGTATACTCTCGTCTCATTGACTCGAGGATTGCGTCGTCCCCGCTCTGGACGGGCAGGTGAAGGAACTTGAAGACCTTGTGCGAGGCGTACGCGCCGACGAGATCGTCCACGATCGGCAGGACGGTCAAAGGATCCGCCATCCCGACACGCAGCCGGAAGTCGCCCGGGATTTCGTGCAGGCTCCGGAGCAGGTCTGCGAGATTCGTACCTGTATCCCTTCCGTAGGCCGCCGTGTCCTGACCGGTCAACTTGATCTCCCGGACGCCCCGCTCGACATGCCGTCGAACCTGGGAGACGAGGTCGTCTGCGGGATAGGACGTCACGTTTCCGCGGGCCACCCGTGTGATGCAGTATGTGCAGCGCCCCGCGCAACCCTGGGCGATGGGTACAATGGCGTCATGCCACCCCAGGGCGCGGCCCTCGAGGTCCGCCGCTCGATCCGCGCAGACGCTTCCCGCATCCAGGAGTTCGACGATCTCCGGCCAGCGTCGCGGGGGAAGGAGTTTCGCGTGGGGGACGAGGGACCGGACGCGATCCCGCTGGGCCGCCGCCATGCACCCCGCCACGAGGAGGGGCTTCCCATGGCTGGCCAGAACGCGTATCCGTCGCGCCATCTTCCGCTCGGTCGCCTCCACGACCGTGCAGGTCACGAGGACGTGGGCGTCTGCCTCCGCCTCGGTCCGCGTAATCCGGTGGCCGTGCTCCGCCAGGGCCTGCTGCATGAGGCGCGCCTCCCCATAGTTCTGGGTGCAGCCGTACGCCTCGACGTAGACCCTCATGGAGGGCTCGATAGCGCAGAGGGGTATTTTCGAGTTGTGCGAACGGGGGCGCAGAATACTTATGCGGGTAGGCATCCATGGGGGCTCCATGGTCCCCCCACCGCCCCCTCCATCCGCGGGCTCCAAGAGGTCTTCCTCCAAGGAGTCGGAGCCTTCCGAGGCCCCGCCGCCGGGACACGAACTGCGGGACCGGGCGAAGGCCGCAAAGCTCCGGCACAAGGCCGCGAGGATGCGCCTGAAGGCGAAGCGCATGGAGGAGAAATCGAAGCGCCTCGTCGCGAAGGCGGCGGACTTGGAGCAGCGGGCGACCGGATACGATATCGCTGCGCGGGAAGCTCCGGACGCCGCGGAAGACTGATCCGCGCCCGCCGGCCGGAACGGCGAGGCGCGGCCCAGGGCCTGAGCCGAGCGAGGCGACCTCGTCCACCGATTTCATCTCAAAGAATTGCGACCGCAGTGCGTCCTCTCCGCCCGTGACTCTGCCAAAGCTCCCCACCCGCGTCCTGCCGGGCGTCCGGGTATCACACGGCGCTCTTACGCGTCTTCGGAAGGTTCTTGGGCCCGGCGCGTGCTGCCGAACCCCGTGGAACGATGACGGGCATCGTTGCCGACGAGGTCGAGGCATACATCGATCGGCTCGCGAACCGCGGGGACGCCCCTCTGCAAGCGATCGAGCGGCAGGGCGCGACCGACGGTTGGCCCATCGTGGGCCCGGCGGAGGGCGGCTTCCTCCACGTCCTCGCGAGGGCCGTGGGGGCCCGCCGTGTCCTGGAACTCGGGACGGCCATCGGGTACTCGGGAACCTGGCTCGCGAGGGCCCTTCCCGAGGACGGCGAGCTCGTGACCATCGAGGGCGATCCGGAGACGGCTCAGACTGCGCGGGCGAACTTCGAGAAGACGGGAGTGGCCCACCGGGTGACGATCCTCGTGGGTCGCGCCCAGGACATCCTCGAAGACCTCGAGGGCCCCTTCGACCTCATTTTCAACGACATCGACAAGACGGGCTACCCTGCGGTCCTCGAACCCTCCATCCAACGGCTGAGGGTTGGGGGCTTGCTCGTTACGGACAACGTCCTGTGGCATGGGGACGTCGCTCGCCGAGATGAGTCCGAGGAGACCCGATCCATCCGCTCCTACAACGAACGACTCGCGAAGGATCCCCGTATGCTATCGGCGATCACCCCCCTGCGAGACGGGGTGTCCGTGGCCGTGAAGCTCCGCCCATGACTGCGGGTCCATCGGGTCTCTTCTGGGAACACCTCGGCATACCCCCCACAATTAATACGCCGCCAAGGCATGGGTGATCCGAAGTTCCGTATGGTCCGGCGTACGCGCCGCGAATACATCTTTGCCGAGACGGACGGGCAGGTGTACCTCGTGCGGGACGCCCGTGGGCTTCGGTTCCCGCGGGCGGGCGAGGACCTCCCCTTCGAGACGAAGCCGAACGGGTCCATGGAGTTCGGCAGGTTTCGGGTCCTCAAGGTCAAGCCGCTCCTCGACCGCCACCCGGAGGAGTGGCTCGGCCGCGACGCGATCTTCGAACGGGAGGACGTGGATGGTCTCGTGAAGCGCGCGATCTACTCGACCATGATGCACTGCGTCTCCGAGGTCGTCCTCTCGAAAGGGCATCGGGTCCTGATGGTGAAGGCGATCCGCGGCTTCTCCGAAGGATCCTGGAACATCCCCGGCGGGTTCATGGACTACGGGGAGACGCCCGAGGCAGGCGTGGAACGAGAGGCCGGGGAGGAGATTGGTGTCGGCATCGTCCTCGAGGGCCTGCTGAACACCTACGTGGCCGGCTTCCCCGGCAAGCCCGCCTACACCCTCGGGTTTGTGTACAAGGGACGCGTGACTTCCGAGAAGTTCCGGCTCAAGTCGGATGAGATCGAGGCCATCGATTGGTTCACGGTCGACAAGGGACTCACCCTCACCCGGAACCCCTTTGCGAAGTGGGGCCTCGTGGACTTCTTCCTCCAGTCGCCAGGCGCCCGGAAGGCCCTGAGCGTGCGGCGGCACGGGCTCTCGGCGGGCGCCAAGCCCGTCCTCCGGCCCACCGTGTTCCTCGACCGGGACGGAGTGATCAACCGGGGCCGCCCCGGGTACGTGCGGACGCCGGATCACTTCGAGTTACTGCCTCGCGCCATCGATGGGATGCGACGGCTTCAGGACGCCGGGTGGCGTCTTGTGATTGCGACGAACCAAGACGCCATGGGCTGGAGGCTCGTCTCTCACCCTCAGCTCGCTCACATCCACGAATTCATGCTGGCGGCCCTCCGGAAGAAAGGCGTCGACATCACGGAAATCTACTATTGTCCTCACCACGTCATGTCGGATTGCGCCTGCCGGAAGCCCCGGCCGGGGATGCTCCTCGCCGCGGCCCGGGACCTCGGCGTGAATCCCCGCACGGCGTGGATGATCGGCGACAAGGTCCTCGACGTCGAAACGGCGAGAGCCTTCGGTTGCCGGGCCGCATGGGTGGGGCCGAAGGCCTGGCGCGCTCGATTCGCGGACGAAATCCGCCCTTGGCATCCCGAGGTTGTCGCGGACGATCTCGACCGGGCTGCGGAAGCCATCCTGAACCGACCCTGGACGGAGCCTCCCGCCCGACGGGAGGCCAAGGTCTAAGACGCCGCAGGCCCTGCCGCCCGCGGGGCAGGAGGGCATGGTCAAGGAATACGGGGTTTTCATCGGTGGCCGCTGGCGCCGCTCCTCGGGGAAGCGTTTCGAAACGAGGAATCCGGCAACGGGCGAGGTCCTCGCGACGTTTTCTTCCGCGACGAAGCAAGATGTCCAGACGGCCGTGAAGGCGGCGAAGGGCGCCTTCGACAAGTGGCGGAAGACGCCCGCACCCAGGCGGGGAGACTTGCTCCTCGAAGCCGCCCGGATCCTCCGACATCGCAAGGAGGATCTCGGACGCACGGTGACCTTGGAGATGGGCAAGATCCTGTCGGAGGGCCTGGGGGACGTCCAAGAAGCGATTGACTTCTACCAATACGCGGCGGGCGAGGGACGGCGAATGTTCGGCGAGACGGTGCCGTCTGAGCTGCCGAACAAGATGTGCCTCACCCTCCGCCTCCCCGTGGGCCCCGTCGCCCTCATCACGCCCTGGAACTTTCCCATCGCGATTCCGGGCTGGAAGTCGGGCGCGGCTCTCATCGCGGGCTGTCCAATCCTCTTCAAGCCTTCGTCCCTGACGCCCCTCTGCGCGGCGAAGTTCGTGGAGGTCCTCGACGAGGCGGGCTTTCCGCCCGGAGTCGTGAACCTGGTCGCGGGGAGCGGATCCGTCGTGGGAGACGGCCTCGTGGCCCATCCTGACGTCCGTGCCGTGTCCTTCACGGGCGGCGTCGAGACGGGCCGACACGTGTACGAGGCTGCGGCGAGGAAGATGATCAAGGTCGGCCTCGAGCTCGGGGGAAAGAATGCAATCATTGCGATGGATGATGCGAACCTGGAACTTCTCTTGGACGGCGTGATGTTCGGCGCCTTCGGGACGGCCGGCCAGCGTTGCACGGCGACGTCTCGATTGATCGTCCACCAGAGAATCTACGAGCAAGTCGTGGGCGAGCTTGTGGAACGCACGGAGAAGCTTCGAGTCGGCAATCCGCTGGACGAGAAGACGGAGATGGGGCCCGTCGCGTCACCCGATCAGGAGAAGAAGGTTCTCGAGTACATCGATATCGGGAAGAAGGAGAGGAGCAAGCTCTTGACGGGGGGACGAAAGCTGAAGGGTCCGGCCTACGATCGCGGTTTCTTCCTGGCCCCCACGATCTTCGCAGTCGGTCGGAAGGCGCGTCTTGCCCAGGAGGAGTTGTTCGGTCCTGTGCTCAGCGTGCTCAGGGCGAAGGACTACGCGGACGCCGTTTCAATCGCCAACGCCGTGAAATACGGGCTTAGCTCCTCGATCTACACAAACGACCTCCGACAGGCGTTCCGAGCCATGCAGGACCTCGAGGCGGGGATCACGTATGTGAACGCGCCGACGATCGGTGCGGAGGTCCAGCTCCCCTTCGGCGGGACGAAGGACACGGGGCCCACGGACACCCGGGAGGCCGGTCCGACCGCCCTCGAGGAGTTCACCTACTGGAAGACCATCTACGTGGACTACTCGGGTCGGCTTCAGAAAGCCCAGATCGACACCCAGCGGATTGTCGGCGGATAGCGAGACGACGCCCTGGGACTCAGCTTCCGCCGCGACCCACCATGTCCTTGCTCGGCTCCGTGAGCCCTTTCGGATCTAGGATCCGTGCGGCCTCCTCCGGGGTGAGGAGTCCCTTCTCCACCACGAGTTCCTTGACCGCCTTCCCGCTCCGACCCGCCTCCTTCGCAATCTCCGCTGCCTTTTCGTAGCCGATGATCGTGTTCAGCTTCGTCGCAATCGCGGGACTCGACTCAGCGTACTTCCTCACGACTTCCTCATTGACGGTCAGGCCGTCGATGCACTTGTGGGCGAAGACTCGCGACACGTTCGTGAGGAGCTCAATGCTCTGCTGGAGCCGATGGGCCATCGCAGGCATCATCGTGCAGAGATCGAGGTTCGAGTGGCTGTTCGCCATCGCGATTGCCATGTCATTGCCGACGACGACGGCGCCGACTTGCATGACGGACTCCGGGATCACGGGGTTCACCTTGCCCGGCATGATGGACGAGCCGGGCTGGATCGCAGGAAGGTTCAGTTCGCGCAATCCCGTGTGAGGCCCAGACCCAAGCCAGCGAAGGTCGTTCGCGATCTTCATGATTGAGACTGCAACGGTTCGGATGGCCCCACTCGCCTCGACGAGGGCGTCCTGGGCAGCCTGGGCCTCGAAGTGGTTCTCGGCGACCCGGAACTTCGTGTTCGTCGCTGCGCTCACCTTCTCGACGACCTTACCTGCGAAATCGGGATGGGCATTGATGCCCGTGCCGACCGCGGTCCCCCCGATTGCGAGCTCGGTCAAGGCCGTGCGGGAGGCGGACACGCGGCGGATCCCGTGATCTAGCTGTGACACGTATCCGGAAAACTCCTGTCCCAGGCGAATGGGTGTCGCGTCCATGAGATGGGTGCGGCCCGCCTTCACGATGGGGTCGAATTCCTTCGCCTTCTTGGCCAGGCTGTCCTCGAGGTCGCGGAGGGCCGGCAGGAGGTCGTGATCGACGGACATGAGGGCCGCGACATGGATCGCGGTCGGGATCACGTCGTTCGACGACTGGCACATGTTCACGTGATCGTTCGGATGGACCGGCCCCTTCGTGCCCAGGGAGTGGCCCAGGATCTCGTTCGCGCGGTTCGCGATGACCTCGTTCGCATTCATGTTCGTCGAGGTCCCGCTGCCCGTTTGGAAGACGTCGAGGGGGAATTGGTCATCGAGCTTTCCGTCCATGACCTCCTGGGCCGCCTTCTCGATGGCCTTGCCCAGCTTGGATTCGAGCAATCCGATCTGTACGTTCGTCTGGGCCGCGGCCATCTTGATTAGTCCGAGAGCGTAGATAAACCGCCGGCCGAAGCGGATTCCGCTGATCGGGAAATTCTCGATCGCCCTCTGGGTTTGGGCACCCCAGTAGGCCTTCTTCGGCACCTTGAGTTCCCCGAGGAAGTCTTTCTCTACTCGGTAGTCCGCCATCGCCCTCGCCGACGGGTTCAGTAGGATACTCGCTATTAACTTTCCCTCCTTACGCTCCGTACGCCGGTGAGGGAAGCGCGCGCCTATCCGGTTCCCTCGCAGGGCCCGGACGCTCCGTCCTCTCGGACGGCGAATCGAACCCGAGAGGCCGTTCCCTCTCGGGCCACCCATCGCCGTCTCGGCGACCTGGCCGGTCCAGATCGCCCTCGTCGAGAGCTGCCCGCGTGCCGATCGTCGAGGCCTGACTCCAGGGGTCTGTCAGGGCCCAAAATGTCACCGATGCCGATGACAACATATAATATAAGGGCGTTATATGATACCCAGCTTACTCGGACAGCGGAAAGGCCCTGAGGGAGATTCGGATGTCCACCGGAAGCCGTTCGGAGACCTTCGTCGACGAGGACCGTGCGTGCCCCGAGTGCGGAAGCGAACATCTTGTTCGGGACTACGCCCGAGGAGAGCTTGTGTGTGATGCGTGCGGTCTCGTCGTCAGCGACACGGCAATCGATGAGGGGCCCGAGTGGTCCGCTTACTCGACGGAGGAGAGGACCCGCCTCGCCCGAACCGGTGCGCCTCGGAACGTTGTTGCCGGGGCCTCGCGCCTGACGACCGTGATTCCCTTATCCTCGAAGGATGCGCGTGGGAACACGATTCCCCTTCGCGAACGGGAGAAGTTCTACCGCATGCGGAAGCTGCAGCACCACTCGGGTCACTCGAGGCCCGGGGAGCGCAGCCTGCCTGAGACGATCCGCGCCCTCGAGAGGGTATCGTCCCTCATGGGCCTCCCCAAGATTGTGAAGGACGAGGCGGGTTTCATCTGCAAAAAGGCCCTCGAGAGAGGCCTCGTCCGCGGCCGTTCCATCGAAGCCGTCGTGGCCGCCGCGGTGTACGCCGCATGCCGCATCCAGGGTGTGCCGCGAACTCTCGACGAACTGCAGCAGGTCTCGGGCATCCGAAAGAAGGTGATCGGCAAGGCGTACGGCGCCCTGCTCCGGTCCCTCGCCCTCCGAGTCCCGCCCTCGCGTCCCGCAGACTACGTGAGTCGTTTCTGCTCCAAGCTGGGCCTATCGAACAGCGTCCAGGCAGAGGCCCTCAAGATCCTGAAGAGCCTCGAGAAGGTCGACGACTCGATGTCCCTGTCCCCCGTCGGGACCGCGGCCGCTGCGATCTATCTGGCCTCCCTCGCCCAAGGAGAGCGGCGACCCCAGAAGGCAATCGCTAAGGTGGCCGGGGTCAGCGAGGTGACCCTCCGCAACCGTTTCCAGTTCATGGAGGGATTCATGAACGATCTCGTCCTGCCCCGCGGCCGAGCGCCCAAGCCTCCGAACCTTCAGCGAATAGCTCGCTGATTCCTCCACTCCGAGCTCGATCTCGGGGCCCTGTTCTCTGTCACCGAACGGAAACAAAAGCCTTGATATCGTGCCGTGTCGCTTTGGACGATAGGGGCTCCCGCAGTCGAGCTGTGCGACTCTCCGAGGGCACAGACAATCTCCGAGGCTCGCGCACCCCTGTCGTCCCCGCCCACCGTGACCCCATGTCCTCTGCCGATGCCAAGGTGAACGACCTGTCCTGGGTGATTGGAGGACCCCAGGGCAGCGGCGTCGACTCATCCGCGAACGTGTTCGCGCGTGCCTGTGCCCACGGCGGCATCAACATCTTCGGGAAGCGCGAATACTATTCGAACATCATGGGCGAGCACTCCTACTTCGCGCTCCGCGCCCAACCGGAGGTCGTCCGATCCCACGTTGATGAGATCAACGTCCTCGCGACGTTCGATGCGGAGACCGCGTTCCGCCATGCCCGCGCTGTCACCGACGACGGGGCGATCCTCTACGACCCTTCTCTCGGGAAGACGAGGATCAGCGACGTCCCGACGATCGAAAGACGACTCTCCGCGGATCTGAAGACCTACCTCATTTCGCGGGGTCTGGGCGAAACCCTCGACGACATGCTCGACGCCTCCCGGCAGCGCGGAGTGACCCTCGTGCCCGTCCCTTTCAAGGACCACCTAGAGGAGGTCGCCGAAGAGTTCAATGTGGACCAGCTGAGCAAAATCGCTCGAGTCGTCAACATGCTCGCCGTCGGCGCCTCCTTCGGACTCTTGGGTTTCGAGTTCGGGCCGATGGTGAAGGCCCTGGAAGAAGTGTTCAAGGCGAAGCCGAAGGTCGCCACGATGAATGCGAAGGGCGCTCGGAAGTCCTACGACTTCGTGGATTCCCAGGGAATCGACTTTGCGTACCGGCTCGAGCGCGTCCCGGGGAAGGAGCCCCGGCTTTTCCTCACGGGAAGCCAGGCGACGGCTCTCGGAAAAATCCTCGCGGGGATGCGCTTCCAGACATACTACCCGATCACTCCGGCCTCGGACGAGAGCGAGTACCTCGAGATGAACGAGGTCCTCGATGCGAACGGCAGGGGGATTGGGCCGGAAGATGACGACTCGCAGTTCGCGAAAAACGGGGGTGCGTCGATTCTCGTCATGCAGACGGAGGATGAGATTGCGGCGATTACCATGGCGACCGGGGCCGCCCTCACGGGGGCTCGGTCCGCGACGGCCACCTCCGGCCCGGGTTTCTCCCTCATGATGGAAGGGATCGGATGGGCCTCGATTAACGAGGTCCCCCTCGTGATCACGCTGTACCAGCGGGCCGGGCCGAGCACGGGCATGCCAACCCGGCATGAGCAGGGGGATCTCCGATTCGCCCTCCACGCCGGACACGGCGAGTGTCCGCGGATCCTCCTTGCCTCCGGCGACTTCGAGGAGGCCATCCGAGACAGCTTCCTTTCTTTCAACTTCGCGGAGCGGTACCAGATGCCCGTCATCCATCTCGTCGACAAGGCCCTGGCGAACAGCTACATGACGATCCCGGTGCCCAACCTCTCGGACCTTCGTGTGGATCGGGGCGTCCTGTTGTCCGCGAGCGACGGCTATTCCAGGGATCGGCCGTACAAGCGCTTCGATCTCGGCCACGGCCCCATCTCTCCACGCAGCGTGCTCGGGGCGGAAGGCACGATGTTCTGGAACACGGGCGACGAGCATGACGAACTCGGCCACATCACGGAGGATCCGGCCCTTCGTAACCTCATGATGGAGAAACGGTTCGCGAAGCTGGACATCGCGTCGAAAGAGATCCCCACGGATGTCAAGCTACATTACTTCGGTCCGGACGACGCGGAGACCGTGATCGTCAGCTGGGGATCCACGAAGGGCGCCCTCCTCGACGCGCTGGGGCGGCTCTGGGGCGATGGCGAGTCGATCGGCTACCTCCACCTGCGCGCCTGCGAGCTCCTGACGCGAGCGCGTTCCCTCTTGCGCCGACACCCAGCGCTGCAGCGACGGCAGGTACGCCAAGCGCC
>CAYGBO010000003.1:37946-41165 GCA_964348145.1 uncultured Methanomassiliicoccales archaeon | reverse complement strand
GCATGTGGATCTCGACGCGGGATCTCGCCCGCTTCGGCTACCTCCACCTGCGCCTCCTGAACCCCTTTCCCGCCGAGGAAGTCACCGCGCGTCTCATGAAGGCGAAAAGGCGCATTGGCGTCGAGATGAACTTCACCGGACAGCTTGCCGGAATCGTCCGTGAGTGCACGGGCATTGACATGAGCCACTTGATTCTCAAGTACAACGGTCGCCCCATGTCCCAGACGGAGCTGCTCGACGCGATCCGGTCGGTCCTCCGAGGAGAGGCGAGTGCCAGGATGGTGCTGACCCGTGGTACTTGAGCAGGCCCTGAAGCCGCAGGACTTCGCGACGAACTTGCACAACGACTGGTGTCCCGGCTGCGGTGACTTCGGCATCCTGCGGACGATCCAAATGGCCCTCGCGGAGATGCGAATGGAGCCCCATCGTGTGGCCATCGTCTCCGGAATCGGCTGCTCCGCGAAGACGATTCACTACATCAAGACGTACGGCATTCACACCCTCCATGGTCGGGCCCTCCCCTACGCGACGGGCGTCAAGCTCGCGAATCCAGACCTGAAGGTGCTCTGCTTGAGCGGGGATGGAGACGGGCTCGGCATTGGAGGAGGCCACTTCGTGAACGCGGGACGCCGGAACCTGGACATGCTCTACATGATTCACGACAACGGGGTCTACGGCCTGACGAAGGGTCAGGCGTCTCCCACCCTAAAGCTCGGCGTGAAGACGAAGTCCCTCGCCCACCCGAACGTCAACGAGGCCGTGAATCCGATTTGGCTGGCCCTCGCGTCCGGGGCGACGTGGGTGGCCCGAGGCTACTCCTATGACGTGAAGCACCTCCGGAGCCTGATCATCGAAGGGATCGAGCACCGAGGGTACGCCTTCTTGGACGTCCTCCAGCCTTGCCCCACGTACAACAACCTGAACACGAAGGATTGGTACAGCGGCGAGGACCGGCGGGACCCGGACACGGGTCGTCCCAGGCCCCGCGTGTACAAGCTCCAGGATCAGGGGTACGATCCGGTCGTACGGGACGCATCGGAGGTCGAATCGAAGGCGGCTCAGGCCCTGGAGAAGGCCCTGGAGTGGGGCGACCGCATTCCCATCGGCGTGTTCTACCGGAACGAACTCGTCCCGACCTACGAGGAGCGAATCCAGCAGCGCGTACCCACGTATGTTTCGAATCCGCCGGCGACCCAGCGCATCACGACCGCGAAGGGCGTACCCACGACGGACATCACGCGGCTCCTCGCCGGCCTGACGGTTTCCCCCGCGTGAGCCGTCAGCCCGTCGGACTACGGGCGCTCTCGATTAGCTCCTTGGGAGCTTGTGTGCCCGTCTCCCAGATCCGCTCGGCCATTTGAGACATCGCCCTCGCGATTGCCGGATCGTCCGTCCAAATCGTGATGTCATCCCCTCGGTAGAAGGATTCATCATCGGGTATCGGGTGACTCATCAGGAATTCCTGTTCGTCCACGACATGCATGTAGACGGGCATCTGGAAGTCGATATGCCTTACCTCCGCGTAGGCCAGGAGAACCTTCACGTCCTCCCGGTTTTCCGGCGTGAAGCAGAAAGCGTACTTCAGGGACACTCCTTCCTTGGCCTTCTGGATGAGGCTCGGCCCGAAGGCTCGCATGATTCGTCCCGGGCTCTTCGTCGTTCCGATTCCGATGACTTCCGCCTCCGCGGAGTCGTACATCTTGATGAGTCGTTCCCTTACGTTCCTCCGTCCGTAAATCGCCTCGAAGCCGCCTCGGAGTTCCGGCTCCTCCTGAGCCAGGATCGCGAACTCCCGGGACAGCGCGTCAAGATTCGACTCGAGCTGCGACGCCCGGCCCCGCAGCTCATCCGCGGCGGTGCGGAGGAAAGCCGCGAAAGGGACTGCTTTGTACCGGAGGGGTGTCTCGGGGAGGATCTCGACAAGCCCCTTCTCGTGAAGCTGCTGCATCGTCGCGTAAATGCGCGTCCGCGGGACCCGAGACAAGGGTGGAATCTGGCTCGCCGTCGCGCTTCCTAGGTCGAGGAGTGTCAGGTATACCCGCGCTTGGTATTCCGTCAAGCCGAATTCCGTGAGCTTCCGGATTCGGTCGGCATTGATCGGCACGACGACCGAACGTCTAACGGCCCTTGCGACCATAAAGGTTGTTACTATCGCGAGTGACACGGGGCCGTCCCCGCTGGAAAGGCATTTACCGCGGGGGTCCATCGCCCGTTAGGGACGATGTCAACTTCGAAACGGGAGCGAGATCCCGGCTCCGTGCGGCCAGGCTCCCGGGGTGAGGGCGCACTGGCGGCGGCCCTTGTCCGAGCCCTGGGAAAGGACCGGGTTCGCACGGACGCAGAGGCGCGTCGCATCTACTCCACGGACGCAAGCCCCTTCCTTGTGGAGCCCCAAGCCGTGATTTCCGTACGCTCCGAAGAGGACGTGCTCGAGGCCTTGCGCGTCTGCCGGGAGCGGGGTGTTCCCGTGACGGTGAGAGCCGCGGGGACCTCCCTTTCAGGATCTGCGATCGGGCCTGGAGTGGTCCTCGACACAACAGGCATGGACCGCATTCTGGAGTTCAACCCTGCGGAGGGGTGGGTGCGCGTACAGCCGGGCGTCCTGCAGAAGGATCTCAACGCCTTCCTGGAGCCGAAGGGGTTCCGATTCGCCCCCGATCCCGGGAGCGAAGGGTGGTGTCGCATCGGAGGCATGATTGGACACAACGCGGCCGGCCTTCGGACCGTCAAGTACGGCGTGACGAAGGACTACGTGCGCGAGTTGCGCGTCGTCCTGGCGGACGGCGCCCTCCTTGATGCCCACGACGTGCCCCTGGATGGGCCCGAGTGGAAGGAACTCGTCGCCCGCATCCCGGCCTTCGAGGCCATTCGGCGGGCCGTGGATTCTCATGGAGAGGAAATCCTGAGCCGCCGACGTCCCGTGAGGAAGCACTCGTGCGGGTACGACGTGTTCGCGGTCGCCGAGGCACTCCGACGTGGGGTCTTCTCGGTCGCGTCCCTGTTCGTGGGCAGTGAGGGCACGCTCGGGATCGTCACGGAGGCGAAGCTGGGGCTCGTCCCCCTCCCGAAATCCCGGGTGACCCTCCTCATCTACCTGGATCGGTTCGAGGATCTCGGCCCCCTCGCGAACGCGATCCTGCCCCTCGGACCGAGCGCCCTGGAAGCCATGGACGGCGATTCCTTGGACCTTGTTGGGCGGGAGGAGAAGGGCATTCCGCC
>CAYGBO010000003.1:23792-37936 GCA_964348145.1 uncultured Methanomassiliicoccales archaeon | reverse complement strand
GCGCGATGCTCCTCGTGGAGTTTGACGCGGGGAACCTGGACGGCCTCGTGCGCCAGGTCTCGGAGACCGTCGCGCCGGCATACCCCCTGAGCCGACCCGTGGAAGCCGCGCGGGATCCCGAGCGACAGGCCGACTTGTGGAAGGCGCGGAGGGCCATCTTCCCCGCGATCTACTTCCGACCCGGAACCCGAAAGGCGTGGGGTTTCGTCGAGGACGCGATCGTGCCTCCCGAACGCATGCCCAATTTCATCGAATTCCTCGTGGAGCTCACCCATCGGTATGGCACGCAGGCGGGCATCTATGGCCACATCGGAGACGGCAACACCCACTACCGACCCGTCTTCGATCCGACGGACCCCGCAGAATTGGAGCGAATGAAGGCGATGCGCGAGGAGTTTGACGACGTCGTCCTAGACCGGTACCAGGGAGCTCCCTCCGCGGAGCACGGCATCGGTCGTCTCCGCGCGGATGTGCTGCCACGGATCTGGGGACCCAAGGTCTACGAGGTCATGCGGTCCGTCAAGGCGGCCCTCGATCCCGAGGGGCTTCTGAACCCCGGCGTGGTGCTCGCCTCAACGCCATGGTGGGAGGCCTGGGATCCCCATCGGGCCGGACAGCTTTCCTGATGCGGTGGAACGGGCTCGGGCCTGCCCACGATACGGTCCGCGCACACAGCCCGGACGGTAGTCCTGTTATCGAAGGGCGGACAGGATGGATGTCTGCGGGAGATGCCTGGCTGAGCATAGATCCATGGTGAATTCCCAACGTTTAAGTCGCCCCTCGGGTAACCTAGTTCGTGCACCGGGCGAGATTCGGGATGTTCGAGAAGGCGTTCGGGCGCACTCCAGGTCGCCGGTACAGGAACGAAGGGTTAAGAATGATTCCGCGGTTCGCGCTCGCGTCACCCCTGAATTGTCGACCGGAGGTTGGGCTCTGATGCAGCGGGCGGAGCAGGCAAACATCGTGGGCCTCCGCTCGAAGGACTTCGTGAAGTGGGTCGAGGAGAACATTGATGCCCCCTTGCGGCGCGGACCGGGGGGTGCCCTCGTCGAACGGCTCAAACGAGGCCTCGTCGGGGACTTCTTCAATTGGGCGAAGCGGAACTCCACGTGGCCCCTGCACTTCGGAATCATGTGCTGTGCGATTGAGATGGCCGCGACCTCAGATCCTCGATACGATGTGGAGCGGTTTGGCGTCATCTATCGGTCGTCTCCGAGGCAGTGCGACGTCCTCCTTCTGAACGGTCCGATCTCCCTCAAGCTGCGGCCCGCTGTCCGGCGGCTCTACGAGCAGATGGCCGAGCCAAAGTGGGTCATCGCGATGGGTGAGTGCACAATCTGCGGTGGACCCTACTACGACTCGTACAGCGTCGTCAAAGGGTCCTACACGTTCGTCCCCACCGACATCTTCATTCCCGGGTGCCCCGTCCGTCCCGAGGCCCTGATCGATGGATTCCTCAAGCTCAGCGCGAAGATCAAGGCGGAGAAGTCCGGCTGGATCCGTACGAAGAAGGGCCGCCTCGTGAGCGCCCGGGAGGGCCAACTCATGCGGATGGAAAAGGGAGAATACACGTATGAGGTCCCCCAGGTCCGAGGCTGATCTGACCGGGCCGCGAAAGGTCGGCATTTTCCGCGGCCTCCTTCGTCCCCTACGGGCGACCCTCAGACAGGCGCTCATTACCCTGCCGGGTCTACACCGACTCGTTCCCGGCGGCCGCAAGCCGGTCACCCAGCTCTACCCTTACGACAAGATCGAGTTACCCCTTGCTTACCGGGGCCAGCACGACATCGACTGGTTCAAGTGCATCGGGTGCGAGCTGTGCGCGAAAGTATGTCCGAACGAATGCATCTACTTCGAGTTTTATGAAGTCCATGGCAACGACCCGTACCTCCACCCCAGCCGCGCCATGCTGGACGAGATGAAAAAGATCATCCGACGCCCTGCGGTGGACGTTGGGCACTGCCTCTTCTGCGGGAACTGCATGGAGTATTGCCCGACAGATGCCTGGAATTTCTCGCAGGATTTCGAACTCGCCGACTACGCCCGCGAGGACCTGTACTACAAGGCGGACGAGCTCCGCATGCCCGAGGGTCGGTCGAACAAGGAGATCGTTCTCATCAACCGCATCGGTGAGCATCCTGTGCTCGAGGCCGACGTGTGCATCGGATGCCGGAAGTGCGAGCGGGAGTGTCCCACACGATGTATCGACATGCTCGATGGTCCCAACGAGCGGCGGGGTAAACCCATCGTGATCCCAGAGTTCGACTATGCGAAGTGCATCGGATGCCAGCAGTGTGTGGACGTGTGCCCGGTGGACTGCCTCCACATGGAGGAAATCGACTACAAGGATCTGTCCGGGTTCTACCACATCAACCTGCCCGGAGAGACGAAGCTCCTCGAGGAGCAGGTCCCATCGAAGTGAGGCCACGGGCCATTCCCGCGAATATTCCTAGAGGAATGTGGAACGCTTTTATGCGACACCTCATTATGCGGACCTCCGAGGCGGTGCCTCGGAGAGGACTTGCATGGTACGCACGACCGTGATCGGGAACTATCCTCGCATTGGCGATACTCACGAGCAGCAGAAGTTGCGCCGCGCGATTGGTCGCCTCGACAAGGCCGAGATCACGGAGGCCGACCTGAAAGAGGTCGAGCGGGAGGTTGTCCGTGACGTGATCCGCGAGCAGGTCGACGCGGGGATCGATGTCATCACGGATGGACAGATCACATGGTACGACAGCCAGAGTCACATCGCCCGCCGCCTGAAAGGCGTCGAGCTGAATGGGCTCGTCCGATACTTTGACACGAATACGTACTATAGGCAACCGGTGGTTCGGTCCGCCGTGGCGTGGACGGGACCCATCCTCGTCGACGAGTGGCAGTATGCCCAAGACCAGTCTGGAGTTCCCGTGAAAGCCGTCCTTACGGGTCCCGTCACCCTCGCCTCCCTCGCCCAGGACAAGCACTACGGCACCCGGAAGGCCTTGGCCTTAGCATTCGCGAAGGCCCTCGCGTCCGAAGTCGAAGCCCTCGCGACGTCGGGGGTGGCGCACATCCAGATCGACGAACCCATCCTCACCCGTCGCCCCGCCGAGTTCGACCTCATTCGAGAGACCTTCGGTCAGCTCGCGGCGGGAAAGGGCCGCTCGGAACTGAGTCTGGCCACGTACTTCGGAGCAGTCGCGAAGGTCTACCGCTCTCTCCTCAAACTCCCTTCGGACGTCCTCGCCTTGGACTTGGTGGAGGGCGCCGGAACATGGAGCGAACTTGCTAAACACGGCGCCGACAAGCCCCTCGTCCTCGGCCTTGTGGACGCCCGCAACACCCGTTCGGAAGATCCCTCGGCCCTCGCCGCCCGCGTGGAGGAGCTGCGGGGTCGCGTGGACCTCGACCGCAGCTATCTCTCCCCGTCGAACGGTCTCGAGTTCCTCCCACGGGACAAAGCCCAGGCGAAACTCTCGATTCTTGCCAAGGCTGCCAAGCTCGCAGGGGCCGGTTCATGAGCGCTCTCCTGACGACGAGCGTCGGCTCCTTCCCGAAGCCCGACTACTTGCTCAAAGCTCGGGCGAAGGCCGCGAAAGGCAAGCTGTCCCGCGAGGGACTCCGAGAACTCGAGGAGAAGGCCACCCGGGACTGGATTCAGTTCCAGGAGGAGATAGGCATGGATGTCCTCGTGGATGGCGAGCAGTACCGGGGCGACATGGCCACGTACTTCGCGGAGAACCTGAACGGAATGACGATTTCAGGACTCGTGCGGTCGTACGGGAATCGGTATTACAAGAAGCCCATTGTCGTCGGGGAGCTGTCACGCCGCGGGCCGATCAGCGTCGATTGGTTTCGATTTGCCCAATCCCTCACGAGCAAGCCGGTCAAGGGCATGATCACAGGCCCCTACACAATGATGGATTGGTCCTTCGACGAACACTACGGGTCACGGGATGAACTGGCTCTGGCCTTCGCAAGGCTCCTCCACGAAGAGGCCATCGACCTGGAAAAGGCGGGCGCGAAGATTGTCCAGATCGATGAGCCCGCTCTCTCGACCCGGTCCGACGAACTGCCCCTCGTCGTGAAGGCCGTGGACGTCGTGGCGCAAGGTCTCAAGGCGAAGACAATCTTGCACACGTGCTACGGCAACTACGACGAGATCTTCGGCTATTTCAACCGTCTTCCCGTCGACCAGCTCCTCTTGGCCATGTCGAACTCGGACCTGCAGCTTCTGGATCGGTTTCGGAGAGAGCCTCTCCAAAAGGAGCTCTCCTTGGGCTCTCTCGACGTTCACTCCCACGTCATCGAGAGTCCGGAGCAGGTGAGGACGCGCATTGAGAAGGCCCTGGATCTCTTTCCACCGGAGCGGCTCTGGATCTCCCCCGATTGCGGTCTCAAGACGCGGACGGTCGAGGAGGCCCAAGGGAAGCTGAAATCCATGGTGGACGCGACCCGGACTCTCCGGGAAACCCTCGGTGTTCGCTGATGCAGGGGCGCAAAGCGTAAAGTTCCGACCGACGATGTATTCCTCGCGGAGGAGCGGAATGACTGAATCCCCGGACGTAGGGTCGCCTTTGGAGCCGCGGACGAGGCTGTTCACACCGGAGGAGGCGAACCTCCTCGTCCCCGTCCTCGAGCGAATCATGCGCCGGATGGATACGAAGCTTGCTCAACTCAAGGAAATCCGGGATTTGCTCGACGATCAGAAGGCCTACTGGGGGCCGAGGATCATGGAGGCGCCCGCCGCGGAACGGGAGGCCCGAGGGCGCCATCTCCGTGAACTCCGAACCCTCAAGGCATCCCTCGAATCGGATCTGAGGAGGATTCGACGCATGGGGTGCGAGATGAAGGATCCGTACCTGGGCCTCATTGACTTCCGCGCGCTCATGGACGGACGGCTCGTGTTCCTGTGCTGGCAGCGCGGGGAGTCCCGTGTGGGCCACTGGCACACCCTGGAGGGCGGCTACGCGAGCCGAAAACGCTTGTCCGAGGGCCCTCGGGCGGAACGTTAAGCGGAACGTTAATAAGCCGGGGGTTCATGGAAGGGATGCGACTCCAGGAGACAGCCACGATGCCCACGAAGGAGGAAGTGATCGGAGTCCTGAAAAAGTGCTACGATCCCGAGATTCCGATTAACATCTACGACTTGGGGCTCGTCTACGACATTGGCATCGACGAACAGACAGGAAAGGTCGATGTGCGCATGACTCTCACAGCGCCCGGGTGCCCGGCGTCTGCTTACATCAACGCGGATGTGAGGCGAAAGATCGAACAGCTTCCCGATGTGAAGGAGGCGACCGTCAACATCGTGTGGGATCCTCCATGGTCTCCGGAGATGATGTCCGAGACCGCGAAGAAGCAGTTCGGGTGGGGCATCTGAGGCGCCGCTTCCTCCTTGTGACGGACGCCTTCCGTTGCAGAAGTAGCAAACGTTGATATCCTCTGCTCGACATTTGGCTCTGCATCCAATTCTGGGATGGAGCGATAGGGTGAGTGTAGCGCGCGGGAGTGGATTGGACCCCTTGGCGGTCGCGGTGGGGGCCCTTGCAGAGGGCGTGGCGTTCTACGACCTTGCCCACGATGCTGTCGCGGACACACGGGTGAAGGTGATTTTCGAGAATCTTGGCCGCCGCAAGCGATCGGAACTTGCGAAACTCGAGGCGCTCGCCGGCGGGGGAACGAAGGAGGCCGCGCCTCGACCCGGATTCTACCCCGTGGAGGTCGTCTCGAAGCTGGACTGCTACGTCTGTGGCCATTCAATCGAAACGACCTCTCTGCCCAACCAGTGCCCGCGTTGCGGGGCCGCCCGGTATGCGTTCGAGATGGAGATCGCCCGATCCAAGGCGTGGGAGATTGCAGGGGCTTCCGCTCGGAAGTCCGGGGCACTGTTTCGGGAGCTCGCTGGGAAGGTTGAGGGTCGCGGGAGGACCGTCCTCGAGGAACTCGCTCGCGAAGAGGATGCCCTCGCGTCGGAAGCGGAGCAGCAGGCGGCCAAGCAGCGGACCTGAGCGGAGGGGAACCCTTGCCCAGGCTTGCCAAGATGCCGCCGATTCAGGAAGACCTGCATGCCTGCACGCAGTGTGGGTATTGTGTCCCCGTGTGTCCGGCCTACCAGGAGGCTGCTTGGGAGAGTGCGTCTCCTCGAGGTCGCGTCTATGCAATGCGCCAGTACGACACGCGGGGCCTTTTCGACCGCCTGCTCCGGCGCAACGTGAGTTTGGGCGAGGACTTCGCGAGGAACGTGTGGGAGTGCACCGCCTGCGGTGCCTGCGCGGAGGTCTGCCCTGCGTACATCCCCTTTGATCGGCTCTGGGACGATGTGAAGGCGTGGATGGTGAGTTCCGGGTTCGGGCGTACCTCTCTCGAGTCCTACCTCGAGAACGTCCGCGAGACCCGAAACCTCTATGGAGAGCCCCAGGAGTCCCGCGCCGCCTGGCTGCCCCCGGAGGCGGTCCAGGCGGATCAACCCGAGGTGATCTACTGGGTGGGCTGTGCAGCGAGCTACCGGAAGCAGGAGATTGCCCGTTCCGTCGTGAAAATTCTGAACGCGGCGAAGGTCTCCTACCAGATCCTTGGCCCGGAGGAGTGGTGCACGGGGGCGCCTCTCGCCCGCATGGGCTATCAGGAGATCGCCAGGAGAGAACTCATGCCCCACAACGTCCGGATCGTTGCCCAAACGGGCGCCAAGGTCCTCGTGACCGCGTGCGCTGAATGTTTTCGTGCGTTTCGAAAGGACTACAAGGAATGGGGCGGGAACCCGCCCTTCAGCGTCCTCCATATCTCCCAATACATCGAGCGGCTCATCCGCGAGAAACGCCTATCCTTCGCAAAACCCCTGCCGAAGAAGATCGCCTTCCACGACGCGTGCCAAATGGGCCGGGTGTGCGATACGTTCCAGCCGCCAAGGCAGGCCCTGAGGTTCCTTCGAGACCTCAAGGTCCTGGAGCTTTTCCCCACCCGGGAGCAGGCTCTCTGCTCGGGCGGTGGCGGGGGCTTTCCGGACGTGTTTTCCGATCAGGCGGCCGGTGTCGCCTCACGGCGTCTCGAGGCCGCGGTCGAAGCTGATTCAGACACCGTCGTCACGACCTGTCCCCACGCAGAGATGCACTTCGACAAGGTCGCAAAACAGCGAAACATGCGAGTCAGCGTCCTGGACCTCGCGGAGGTCGTGGCCCAGGGCCTCTGAGAGTACCGGCTAGATCGTGAAGCTCAACCCGCAGGAACAGGCCTGCTTCGCGTTCGGGTTCACAATCTTGAATTGTCCGCCGAGGAGGTCCTCCTCGTAGTCAAGGGTGGAGCCGCGCAAGTAGTTCATGCTTTTCGGATCGACGAAGACCTTCACGTCTCCTTCAGCAATGATGAGGTCGTTGGCCCGGGGCACGTCGGCCATATCCATTCGGTACTGCATGCCGCTGCAGCCGCCCGCGATGATCCGCAGTCGCAGGGCCCCCTCGGGCTTGTTCTCCTTCTCCCGAAGGACCCGAATTCGTCGGATCGCGTTCGGCGCCAGGATGACAGACGGCTCTTCGGGTTTCGCCATCACGATTCTCGCATCCAACGATTTGATAGCGACCCCTGGAAATAAGCATTGCGCTTCCTTTTGCGCGCTCGAGAAGGCCAGGTCAACCGACTCGTGGGGGTTTCTGGGTCCCGCGGGTCCCCGCAGGGCCGCCCAAAGGGTCGAGAAGGTGAACTGTCAGACTGCCGCGCCCTCGCTCCCCGTAGGGGCACTTGGTTGGGGACCCATCTCAATCTGCGAGGTTGGACGGGACAGCTCCTTTCCCATGGCGATGAACACGACGCCGATCAGGGCGAGCCCAATGAAATAGAAGTCCGGCACGAAGCGTCCGCCAAGAAAGATGAGGAACAGTCCATGGAATCTGTATCCGAATCGGTCCATGCTCGTCGCAGCACTTGCGAAGGCGTAAAGGTAGACGGCGAGGGCGGCAAAATAGAGTTCCAGGGGGAGGAAGAGCTGAAATCCTAGGGACCAGAACCCGATCAAGGGGACGAGATCTGGCCTCGCGGCGGTGGCTGCCGCGAAGACGAGAAGGGCCGTCGCCGGTAGGATCACATTCTTCCGGTTAGGGCGGACCCACGCGACGCTCGGAGCTAGGAAGGCTGTCGCGAGAGCGAGAGCCTCGCCCGTCCGGTACACGTCGGGTCGAGCCGGCGGCCCTAGCCCCATCGCTGCCAAGGCGTCTCCGAGATGGAGATAGAGTCCCGTAAAGTAGGTGCCGACGAGGAGGACGAGGAAGGCAGGGAAGAAGACTCTGCGCGCAGGATGGAGTCCGCCGGCTCCCACGGACGCGGACCCTTGCGCCCTGAGAACACGCAGAATCACACGCACGGCAAGTGTCGCCATCAGGATCGCGGCGAGCAGTCCGGCTGCCACGATCGCTGCCGGGATCGCGGGCCCGAGAAACTGGCCGACGATCAGGGCGGCGATCCACACGAGGATCATGGGGGTCAACCGATCCTCCCTTTGGAAGAGAATGTACCCGACGACGACGAGCGTCGCGATGGACGCCACGTATCCCAGATTGTAGGATACGGTCCCGAGGAAGACGAGACCTTGGGCGATCTCCTCCCGGGCCCAAGAGGGAACCTGACCCGTCATTCGATTGATCCCCCTCAGGAGAAGGAATTCGGCTGCCACCGCGAGCAGCAGGATCTTCCCCGCGAGGGGAAGGTAGTCAGCGGGCGAAACCGCACCTGGGGAAGATGTCTTGGGCACGGCCTGGTGCCTCCTTGATTTCATGGGGGACGACCTCGAGGAAATCGGCGTCTACGCGCACGATCGTTCGGACGAGGTCCACCGTGAGCAGGAAAGGAGATTCAGGAAACTTCTCCCGGAGCCGTCGGGCGTACGCGGGGAGCCATCGGCCCAGATGCTCCCGAACGAACTTGGCCTGCGCATCCCGACAGATTCCGGCTCCGTCCGCAATCCCGTTCCCCCGAGCGATCGTTTCCTTGAGACAGAGGAAGGACAGGAACTCCAACTCGCTTACAAGGTGGTCCGGGCGCTCTCGCTGTGGTTGAAGGCCGAAGGCACGCATGAATCCTGCGACATCCGCCAGGGTGGACAGGGCCTGTGCAGGCGGGACGTAGGACGCCTCGTAGGGCGGTGCCTCCCCTTTCAGGATGGATTCCGTGTACTCCCGAGACGCGGATCGCGCCGATAGGTTCAGTCTCCGAAGACCCGCTCGTGTCGTCCTCGTCAGGTCCGCGATCTCTTGATAGGGTGGCGACTCGCCTGCAACTCGCTCCAGCTCCCACAGGTACTTCTCGTTCAGGATCCCCTCCGGTTCGGAGAGGATGCGCGCCACGATCCCATAGAGCTGTGAGCGCGTGAGCGCTTCGGCGCATAGATAAGCGTCTCCCTCGTCCATCATGGTTCCTCCGGAGCCAGCCGGACGGGTCTCCCGCGTCGTCGCCAGAACAAGACAATCAGCGCAGCGGCTGCCACGAGCACGATTGCTGAGACAACGACGCGCGGAAGCAGGTCCGCCGGTTCGCGAATCTGAAGGCGCAGGGTGACCCAGGTGCTCACGGATTTCCGGGATCCGACGTTTCCCGCCTCACCATCCCATACCGCGAAGGCGAGCACATTGCCGTCCTCGATCGGAGTATCCTCGGAATCGCCGCTCACCTTGGGTCGGGCGATGACGACGCTCCAGGCGCCGTCCGACCAGACGCCCCATCCGAGGGCGCTTTGGTTCCTCTGGGTCGTGACTGTCGAGAACCCCTCTGAGATCGCGTCCTCCACCGGGGTCACTTTGAGAGGCTGCGAGAACGGATTGCCCACATCATATCCGACGAGATAGCGGCTCGCCTCCTCCGGGAAGGCGTCCGGGACGACGTAGGGCGGCTCCCCGACGGCGAGCGGGTAGTAGTCGACCCAGAAGTTCGGGAATGCGTCCTGCAGGTCGTGGAAGCCATCCTCGATGTCCGCCTGCCAATCGGCCTTCCACTGCATGATATGCATCCGTGCCGTCGACGAACCCATGCAGAGGAAGGGGAGCTGAGACGCGCTCCCGACTTGGATTGCCACCGCGTCTCGAAACTGTTTCTGCAGCGTCGTGCGGTTGTTCACGACGGGATCTTGCCACGACAGGCGGAAGGCGATGTGGCTACGATTGTAGAGGGAACGGACTTCGAGGGATGAGACGGAGGGGTTCGACAGGGTCGGCCGGACGACGAGCTGTCCGGAGAGGGGCACGCTGAGCGGTTCCGCGCGGTCCCAGAGCGCGGACTCCGGGTTCGTAGAGGGGAGGGGATCGACAATCAACCCGGCCACGAGATCCGTCCCGGCCGAGGCAACCCGTGGCGCGAGGCCTGCGTATTGGAAGATGGTGAGGACCAGGGCGAACGACGCGAGAAAACCGAGGGCCGCAAGGCGCCCTCGTGTCGGTGGTTGAGGGAGCCTACGTAATGTTATGGCGATACACCCCCACCTGCGTGTCGTGGAACGGTCGCTCCGCCGTGGGCTCCCGGAAAGGGACGCGGACGGCCTCTTGGCCTTGCGTGTCGTAGCCAACGGCCTCCTGCCCTTGGAGCTCGAATCGAGTGAGCACCTTGTCCGTGCTCACGCAAAGAAGGAAGGCGGCCCGGAGCTCAGGTTCCAAGCCGTCCCTCATTCGTTGGTACGTCGCAACCGCGGCGTCGGCCCTCGGTCCGAACATCTGCCTCAGGAATCTCGCGTCCGCGTGAATCGGAGGCACATAGAACATATTCGGCTCCAAGCCGAGCTGCGGGTACAAGGGCAGAGCGACCTTCTTTGTGTGGACCAGGAAGTCGATTGGATTGGTGGGATCCGCATCTTGCGGCCTGTGGATATACCCGACAATTCGGATCTTGCCGATACAGTTCCGCATGCAGCGAGGCTGAATCCCCTGCTCGACCGCAGGATAGCAGAAGATGCACTTCTCAGAAATCCGGGTGACATGGTTGTACATCACGCGCTTGTACGGGCACGCGCGGACGCACTCCCGGTATCCACGGCATCGCTCTTGGTCTATGAGCACGATCCCATCCTCCTTCCGCTTGTAGATTGCCTTCCGGGGGCAGGCGGCAAGGCATGCGGGGTAGGTGCAGTGCATGCAGATACGGGCAAGATAGAAGTTCCAGATTGCGTGGGGAATGCTGAGGTGATGGTCCGCCAGGTCGAGCACGCGGTTCGTCTCATCCTCGCCGCGATTTGGATACGCCCAGTCCATGTCCTCGGGCAGCCAGCCTTCGACCCTCTCCCCCTCGGGGGCTTTTTCGAAGAGGGTCTGCCCTCGAAACGTCGGCGGATTCGTGGATGTGTCCCAGACCGCGGGGCCCGCTCTGTCGAGGATACGCACGTCCCAGCCGAGGGGATAGGATCCCCAAGGCTTCGTCTCGACGCTGTTCCAGAACATGTACTCTTGGCCCTTACCCGAGGTCCACAGAGTCTTGCAGGCCATCGTGCACGTCTGACATCCAATGCACTTGTTAATGTCGAAGACCGCGCTCACTTGCCTCTGAGGCCGTGCCTCGGTGTATTCGTATGGCATGGATCGGTTCAGCTGCCAGTTCCACACGGAAGGCATCCTACCCGCCCCCGTAGTCGCCCCGCAGGTACCGGCGCATCCGATCGTCTTCGTACGTAGGACGGAATCCTTTCCAGGCCGGGTCCCAGAGACCCGCGCCCCCGAGGCCCCCGTCCTCGGCCTTCGTAATCCGCACGAAGGACTCTTTGGGAGCGCCCGTTGCGCCATGCACATCGAGGGCGAACCCTTTCCCGATGCCTTGGCCTGACCCATCCTTCCGGACGAGGGAGTCCGTCATCAGCGTGGGCTTTAGCCAGGCTCGGGTGATGGACTGGTGGCTCCCGTACCGGTAGGCCGCCTGGTATCCCGTCCGGGGGTTCTTGGCAAGGCCGTCGAGCCGCGTCTCGTGGCCCTCGACGCTCCCGTGCGTCGCACCGTACATGTGGAACCACGATCTCGCGGTGCCGCGGATGATGCCAGGATAGTAGCGGGCCCGCACCTTCCACCGCATCACCCGGAAATCGTCCGGGCGGCTCTCCCATCCTCGGAAGGGTCGGTCCTGAGGGTCCGCGTCGACCCAAACGTAGTCCCCGTCCTCGATGCCGAGCTCCTTCGCGTCCAGCGGATTCATGTCCACGTACCCTTCGCCCACGTAGGGCGTCCTCCGGTCGTGTCGGTAGTAGTCGCCGAAGGGACCGAAGTAGACGACGCTGAGATCCTGGGACGCGGCCATGGAGTGGCACGCGTGCCGGTACTTCGGTGTGTACAGGACGAAGCGGTATCCCTCGGAGGTAAGGGGGTGCCCGGTTGTCTTCAGGCGACCCCAGCCCATCACGACATTTCGCACCTGTCGCGTCTCTGAATCCAAGGCAGTTGGATCCAGTCCGTAATCCGAGGGTGTTTTGGGGCGCACCGCGGGATGGGCTCCCACGTCGTGGATGACCGCCGGCTCGAAGTGGGTCGAGTCCACGGTCTCCCGGAACACGGGGAGGTTCTCGCCCGCGTCGACCCACTCGTCCTCTTCTCGGTAGAATTCGAGGCGCCCGGTCTTCGTGTACCAAGGCTTGGACTCATTGATCTGCTCCCAGCCGCTGATCCGGGGTGTCGTCCGGAGCATCATGTACTTCGGGATTCCCTGGCTACAGGAATCAATGATGTCCGCCCAGGAGTATCCCTTGAGGGCGTTGCTCGCGTCAAGGACCCGCTGCCCATAGACGGCCGTATCCAGGCGGCCGTCGGGCGTGCGGAACCTCCAAGCGTCCATGAAGCGGGTGTCGCCTGTGATCTGGGTGAGCTTCTCGGAGACCCCGATGTACGTTTCCAAGTCGTCCCGCACGTCGTACAGAGGTGGAATCTTGGAAGGGACGACGGCCTGGAGGAAAGGATTCGTGCAGGATCCGTAGATGTCAGGGATTCCGCGCTCGAGCCAGGACGGGACACCGAGGACGACGTCCGCGTACTCGCAGGTCTTCGTCCAGAACCATTCGTTCACGACGATCATCTCGATACGGGGGAGCGTGTTGACTACGACATCGTATGCCCATTTCGCGTTGCCAAGAATCGAATTGCCGTTCACCCACCAACAGGTTTTCGTGGGCGTCGGCATGTGGGTGCTCCCGGTGAAGAGCCGGCCTCCGACCCTCAGGGGTCGATCGCCGTAGTTGTAGTAGTGGGCGGACTCCCCCACCCGAAAGTTTCGGACCTTCGCGGGCCTCGAAGGATCGAGTTCGAGGTTGAAGGGATCCTCAGAGGACCACTGGTCCACACCGTTGAAAACTTCGAGCCGGTAGTTCCCCGCGTAGCTCCCCACTTGGGCACCGAAGTGTCCTTCGTTTGCCGTGAGGCACGCGATCAGGAAGATCGCCCGATCCTTCAGATCGTTATTCCAGTAGTGGTTCGGACCCATTCCTACCGTGAAAAGGGTCTTCCCCTTGCTCGCGGCAATGGATCGGGCGAATCCCTCGACCGCTGACACGGGGGTCGAGCAGATTTCCGCGACCTGGGCCGGCGTGAAGTTCTGCGCGAGGTAGTCCGAGATCAGAGCGAAGATGGGTCGAACCTGCACGCTCCCGCCGCCCGTGAGGTTTACGGAGAAGGATCCCTGCAGGGCCGGGTTCAGCCCTTGGGCTGTGAAAACATCGCCCACGTGGTCACGAGTGAGGACGGCCGGCCCGTCCGTCGAGAGATCCCAGACCGTGAAGTCGTCCCATTCGTCTCGCAGGTCCTTCGAAATGTATTGCCGGTCCTGATCCGTGAAGGGAGGCAGCGCCTCTCCCGGCTGGGTAACTCGCGTGTAGTTCGAGAGGGGAGCGGCCGCATAGCCAGGCAGGATGTCTCGAGCCCGCAGGAGCTTGAGCGTGTCCATGCGGACGAGGAGCGGTAGGTCCGTGAACTTCTTGATGTACTCCACGTCGAACAGATTGTCCCTGATGAGGACATGGGCCACGCCGAGGGCGAAGGCGCCGTCCGTAGCGGGTCGGATCACGATCACCTCGTCCCCCTTGTTCGACGTGCTCTGATACTCCGTCGTGATCGTGATGACCCTTGCGCCTCGGATTCGCGCCTCCGTTAGCCAATGTCCATCGTCCATCTTCGTCGCCATCCAGTTCATGCCGGTCGAGCGCACCAACCCACCGGTGAAGA
>CAYGBO010000003.1:6135-23782 GCA_964348145.1 uncultured Methanomassiliicoccales archaeon | reverse complement strand
GCCAGGTCGTGATGAGGTCCGCGTACTCCGCCGCGAACAGGTCGAAGTCGCTCGTCTTATTTCCGGTCACCATGGGATGTCCAGGCGGCAGATCCGTATGCCATGCGTAGGAGTCCCACGATCGGGGCCCCTTCGCCGCATCCGGAGCCACACCGCGAATCCGCGCATCCAGCAGGGCCATGAGGTTCGCCAAGCGGTAAAGCCCCGTGAACCGGAGGGTGCTCAGCCAGGCCATGCTCGCGCGGAACTTCAAGGTCTGAACCCCCGCGCTGCCCATCGCGTTGATCATCTCGCCATCGTATCCCTGCTGGGCTAGGCGGGTCACGCCGGCGGGTCCCGTGTATGTCTCCGCGACATTCACGAGGACCTGTGCGATGACGGAGTAGGCCTCATCCCAGGAAACCCGCTCCCACGTGTCCTTCCCTCGGTTCTCAAAGTACCTGCGGAGGGGGAGGCCGTTCACCTCCCTTGGCATTCCCGCCTGGATCCAATCCCGGAATCCCGAGCGGAGCAACGCTCCCTTCACCCTCCGGTCGCTGTAGGATCGTCGCAGGTACGTGTGTCCATTGGGGCAGATTCGGGGATCCCACCGCGCTGTCGCCCTGTTGCCATATAGATCCGTGGCCTTTCCGTAGCCAAAGCTCGGATCGACGCACTTGACGACGCCGTTTTTCATGTAGGCTCGCCGGACACATCCGTGGGTGTCGTTCGCGGCGCCCAAGAAGATGTAGCTGTCATCCCAGGAATAGAGATCCCGATACACTTGCTCCCAGTCTCGATTCGGATAGTTCTCCAGGGGATTTAGGTCCTGATCAATTGGCGCGGTGTACGTGAAGGCAAATACGGTCTCGGGGATGTATCGCGCCGCGAGGACACCGGCCACAGCACCGGGGACCATCTTCAGGATCTCGCGCCTTGTGACCTCCATTGCGGGCATACACATCCCACGCTGGTCGTTCGCGCTCCTATCTCTACGGGCAAATCGTGAGGAGGCAAACGCGCGGACGGAGGACCGTGTGAGCCGATTAGTAGGTAACCCCGAACCTGTTCGGTCATGGGGGCGAGTGGGTTCTGGGGAACCGGCGGAGAGGGGAGCGCATTTTGGGGACTCGGCCTCGGTTACGCCCTCGAAGCTCCTTTAGAGAAGATCTCATGTTGTTTTTCGGGCGGGACCAACCAATCCGTGACGCCGTGCTATCCGGAGCCCGGATACCGTAAGGACCGCATCCACTTATATACAACTGACCATGAGATGGCCTAGCGGCCATGATCGAGGCGGTCTTCCGCGTCCGTCTTCCCTGCAGCTGGGTCACAACGGTCACCCGTGATTTTGGGGCCGTGGTGAGCTTGGTAGAGCAGAAGCCCACGGCCGACGGCCTCCTCCAAAGTCTCGTGGAAATTGATCCCGGGGAAGCAGATCCCGCCGTTCTCGTGGAAGCCCTCCGAGGGAATGCCTTCGTCAAGGAGGTAGAAGCGATCGTTCCTAAGAGGGGCAAGATCCTGGCTACGCTCTTGGTTCGAGACTGCCATGCGTGCCAGGTCCTCGCGGAGTCCGAATGCTTCCTGTCGGACGCTGTGGCGACCCGCGAGGACGGTGTGGAGTGGACAATTCTGGCTCCGAAACCGGAAGCCGTGCGGTCCGTCGCAAGGACCCTCGAGCATCGCGGTCTCGAGGTGGACATCGTCGCGATCCGTCCCGCGAAAGAGTCGGGCGAACTTACAAACCGTCAGGAGCAGGTTCTCAGCCTGGCCTACCGACTGGGATACTTCGAATTCCCGAAGAAGATCAGCCTGACAAGGCTTGCGAAGAAGCTGGATGTCTCCAAGTCCACGCTTTCGGAGATCCTCCGGACCGGGGAGGCAAAGATTCTCCACTCTTTCTTCCAGGGTCTCATAAAGCGATCTCGCTGAATCCGAACGGGTTCGGGGAATCGGCTTAGCGTCCCGGCGTGTCCTTCGACCCTGGCCACTCTGTTCCGTGCCGCCGAGGAAGGGCGAGAACGGCGCAGTGGGTCGAGGAAGGTACGAGGAAATGGCGCGCGGGGACGTCGGAGCCGGTTCGGTAGGTCATCGGCGAACGATGGATGGTGTTCGCCCCATGGGGAAGGGCAGTGCGGTCGTGCTGGTTGCCGTCCCGCTTCTCCTCGGTCTCATCGGAGGCGGCGCAATTGGCTACATGATCGCCCCCGCAGCGCCCGCGGCGGTCGACACGCCGGAAGAAACCGCCGACGTCGCGTTCACGCTCAGGGCCTTCCTCTCGGGCTTCGTGGGTGTCGGCGGTTCTATCGATGGTATCCGAAACCCGACTCTCCTTGTGGACGTCGGCGATCGGGTCTCGATTACGGTCCAGAACGGTGAAGTCGCCTCCCATGACCTCCGGGTTGAGGGATACGGAGTGAAAACCGAACTCTTGTTGAGCCAGGGAGACATAGGCGTCGTGACCTTCGCCGCTGATCGCCAAGGTTCCTTCTTCTACTACTGTACGGTTCCAGGACATCGCCAGGCCGGCATGGAGGGCACTCTCATCGTCGGGGAGCCGAGCGCCCCACCGCCGGGTCCTGCGAAGCCCGTTGACGTGGCTGACATCGCTCGGAACGCGACGGATCTACCGCCTCCCCTCAATCGCAACTTCAGCACGACCGTGCATATCTTCATGGAAGCGGTGGAGGTCGTCGCGGAAATCGAACCGGGCACGACCTTCGACTACTGGACGTACAATGCCTCAGTGCCAGGTCCCTTCTTCCGCGTACGCGTGAATGACTCTGTTGTCGTGCACTTCAAAAACAACGCCTCGAGTGTCAACACTCACTCCGTGGACTTTCACGCGGTCACTGGACCCGGTGGGGGCGCGGTAGCCGTCCAGACTCCACCCGGCGGGGAAACATCCTTCACGTTCAAGGCCTTGAATCCGGGTGTGTACGTATACCACTGCGCGTCACCCCATATTCCGAGTCACGTGGCCATGGGTATGTATGGACTGATTCTCGTGGAGCCGGAAAGCGGGCTTCCCGGCGTGGACCGGGAGTTCTATGTGATGCAGGGCGAGTTCTACACGAAATGGCCCGTGCACACAGAGGGGCATCAGGAGTTCGACGGCGAAACGCTCCGGGATGAGAACCCAGCCTATGTGGTCTTCAACGGCCGGTTCCAGGCTCTGACGGGCAACGAATCGCTCCGCGCAAACGTGAACGAGACAGTCCGCATCTTTTTCGGAGTCGGTGGACCGAATCTGATTTCCTCCTTCCATGTCATCGGGGAGATTTTCGACCGCGTCTATCTCATGGGAGATCTCGTTTCGGCGCCGCAACAGAGCGTCCAGACGACGGCGGTCGTGCCCGGTGGCGCGGTCGCCGTCGAGTTCAGGGTCGAGGTGCCAGGAACGTATTTCCTCGTGGACCACTCTCTTGTTCGGGCCATCGATAAGGGTGCGCTGGGCTTCCTCGTCGCCGAGGGTCCAGCGAATCCGGAAGTCTTCGACTACTAGTGGAGTGGAGGTCGCGTCTACTGGTAAATCAATCTATTTCGAATCGGAAAAACGGGACGCCGAAGCGGTCCCGAGCCCGACGACGAGTCCCGTCGGATCCGTTCCAGGGCCTGAGAGAAGAACATGAGCGCCTCCGCGCCAGGATGCGAACCACGCTCGAGACGTTCCGCGGCACATCTCTCCGGTCAAGGGAAGCGGAGGCCGTCGTTACGCTTGCAGAATCTCTCCGCCGTCACATGCGCCGGGAGGATGACGTCCTCTACCCACTCTGTGAACGGCTCTTCGGATTCTACCAGGGGCCCGTCTCGGTCCTCCGGGGAGAGCATGCGGCAATCGAGCGTAGTCTCGCAATCTTGGAGAGCATCGCGGAGGGGGGTCAAGGCGATCGGCTCCAGGCCCTCGAGGAAGTTCGTCGCGTCCTTGAAGGTCATCTCGTCCAGGAGGAACGAGTCCTCTTCCCCATTACCTCGGCCCGGCTCTCTCCAGGGGAGGCTGAGCGCCTCTCACAACGGCTCCAAGAGATCGGATAGGCGCGGTTCCATACCGAAGGGGGCCACAGCAAGGGTCACCGGAGGCTCTGGTGTTGTAAGTGCGGCTCACGACCAAACCTATATATAACGTTGTTATACTAGACAATCTCGTCCGCGAACTTGCGGGAGAGGCACATGGCGTCTGTGAGCACGGTCAAGGCCATGGCGGACCGAGAGTACAAGCACGGGTTCGTCGCCGCCATCGAGCAGGAGAAGGCCCCGAAAGGCCTCAACGAGGAGATCATCCGGCTGATTTCGCGCAAGAAGAAGGAGCCGGACTGGCTCCTTGAGTGGCGCCTCCGATCCTACCGGAACTGGCTCACGATGAAGGAACCGACTTGGGCGAACGTACACTACTCACCGATCGACTACCAGGACATCATTTACTACGCCGCCCCGAAGCCGAAGGGAGAGGGGCCAAAGAGCCTCGATGAGGTGGACCCGGAGATCCTGGCCCTCTACAACAAGCTCGGCATCCCCCTGGGGGAGCAGGAACGGCTGGCCGGCGTCGCGGTCGACGCTGTCCTCGACAGCGTGTCCGTGGCGACAACGTTCAAGAAGAGGCTCGCGGACCTCGGCATCGTGTTCTCCTCGTTCTCCGAGGCGGTCCAAGAGCATCCGAACCTCGTCAAGAAATGGCTGGGATCCGTCGTCCCGTTCAACGACAATTTCTTCGCGGCCCTCAACTCCGCGGTGTTCAGCGACGGCTCCTTCGCCTACATCCCTCCGGGGGTTCGATGCCCCATGGAGCTGTCCACGTACTTCCGCATCAATGCGGCGGACACGGGCCAGTTTGAGCGAACTCTCATCATTGCTGACGAAGGGAGCTACGTGAGCTACCTCGAAGGCTGCACGGCTCCGATCCGGGACAAGAACCAGCTCCATGCCGCCGTCGTCGAGCTGATCGCATTGGACAACGCCCAGATTAAGTACTCGACGATCCAGAACTGGTATCCCGGGGATAAACAGGGCAAGGGCGGCATCTACAACTTCGTCACGAAGCGCGGCAAGTGCCTCGGCGTAAACTCGAAGATCTCATGGACGCAGGTTGAGACGGGGTCCGCGATCACATGGAAGTATCCGAGCTGCCTCCTCCAGGGCGACAATTCCGTCGGCGAGTTCTATTCCGTCGCGTTGACAAACAACTTCCAGCAAGCCGACACAGGAACGAAGATGATTCACATCGGGAAGAACACCCGAAGCACGATTATCGCCAAGGGCATCTCGGCGGGACATGGCCAGAACACGTACCGGGGCCAGGTCAAGATCCTGAAGGGTGCCACAAAGGCCCGCAATTACTCCCAGTGCGACTCTCTCCTCATTGGCAGCGAATGCGGGGCCTACACCTTCCCGGACATTGTGGTCGTGGACCCGACGGCCCAGATGGAGCACGAGGCGACGACCTCAAAGATCGGCGAAGAGCAGCTCTTCTACTGTCAGCAGCGAGGGATCACACCCGAGGACGCGACGAACATGATTGTGAACGGCTTCTGCAAGCAGGTGTTCCTCGAGCTGCCGATGGAGTTCGCCGTGGAGGCACAGAAGCTTATCGCGGTGAGCCTGGCCCTTGAAGGAACGGTCGGGTGAATCGCCGTCCTCTCCCAGGAGGTCCTCAAGATGCTCGAAGTCAAGAACCTGCATGCGAAGGTCGAGGGCAAGGAGATTCTCAAGGGGGTCGACCTCAAGGTCCGAGCGGGGGAGGTCCACGCAATCATGGGCCCGAACGGTTCCGGCAAGAGCACACTAGCGCAGATCCTTGCGGGCCGCGATACGTTCCAGGTCACGGACGGCGTGGTTACCTATGACGGGAAGGACGTGCTCGCCATGACTCCCGAGGCGCGTGCGCGCGAAGGCATCTTCATGGCGTTTCAGTACCCCGTCGAGATACCCGGTGTCGCGAATGCGTACTTCCTGAAAGCCGCTCTGAATGCCCTCCGCAGGCACCGCGGCGAACCTGAAGTCGACGCGATGGAATTCATCGAACTTGTGAGGGACAAGATGAAGCTTCTCGATCTGGACGAGAGTTTCATGAAACGCTCCCTGAATGACGGTTTCTCCGGTGGGGAGAAGAAGCGGAATGAGATCCTTCAGTTCGCGGTCCTGCAGCCCAGACTCGCGATCCTCGACGAGACCGACTCAGGTTTGGACATCGACGCGATGAAGGTCGTGGCAAAGGGAATTAATACGATGCGAAATCCGGAGCGTGCGATGATTGTCGTCACGCACTACCAGAGGCTGCTCAACTACGTCGTCCCGGACTTCGTGCACGTCCTGGTGAACGGTCGGATTGTAAAGTCGGGCGACAAGGAACTTGCTCAGAATCTCGAGAAGATGGGATATGGTTGGGTCGAGGAGGAACCGCCAGGGGCTCGACCCACGCGCCGGTAGAAGGGATACACCTATGCCGGACGTACAGGAGGTCGTGGCGCCCTACCTCAGCCAGTTCGAGCGGTTCCGGGGCCAATCGACTCGCGGAGGGTCGTCGTGGACAGAATCCCTTCGCTCGGCCGCGATTTCGCACTTCGCCAAGCATGGGTTTCCGACCCCGAAGCACGAAGAGTGGAAGTACACGAACATCGCCCCCATCGTGAAGACGACCTTCACGCCTTCCTTCGAGATCGAGATAAAGGATCCGCCCGGCGAGCGACTGGAGCCTCTCGAACTCGGCGCGCAGAAGTGTACTCAGCTCGTATTCGTCAACGGTCGCTACTCCCAACGGCTTTCATGGCGGCGCCCCATGCCAAAGGGGGTCCGCGTGTCCAGCCTCGCGGACGACCTCCTCGTGGATCCAAGAGGCCTCGAGGGCCGTCTGGGCAAGCTTGCTCACGCGGACCAAAATCCGTTCACCGCCTTGAACACCGCGTTCTTCCAGGACGGGGCCCTCGTGGACGTCCCCCGAGGCGCCGTGGTGGAGGAGCCGATTCACCTGCTCTTCCTTTCCGTCGGAAGCCCGGTGCCCGTCGTCTCGTACCCTCGAAACCTCCTTCTCCTGGGCGAGGGGAGCCGGGCCACGATTATCGAGACCTACGCGGCTCTGGACGGCCACGCGTACCTCACGAACGGGGTCACGGAGATCGAGGTGGGTCCGCAGGCGGTCCTCGATCACTACAAGCGGCAACAGGAGGGCGAGCGCGGGTTCCACGTGGCGACCACGGAGATCCATCAGGGCCGGGACAGCCGTGTCTCGTCTCATTCCATTTCCCTGGGGGCGGTCCTCGCACGAAACGATATCAACACCCTCTTCGAGGGAGAGGGAGGAGACCTCGTCCTGAACGGCATGTACATGGTTTCCGGGAAACAGGTCGTGGATCATCACACGAGGATCGACCACGCGAAGCCGAGCTGCACGAGCCGTGAGCTCTACAAGGGGGTTCTCGACGGCCTGTCCCGAGGTGTGTTCAATGGCAAGGTATTCGTCCGGCAGGGAGCGATGAAGACGAATGCGAGCCAATCGAACAAGAACCTGCTCCTGTCCCGCGACGCCTTTGTGGATTCCACGCCTGGGCTTGAGATCCTCGCGGACGACGTGAAGTGCAAGCACGGGTCCAGCATCGGGCACCTGGACGATGCGGCGATCTTCTACCTCCGGACTCGAGGAATCGACGATCCAACCGCCCGCAACATGCTCACGTATGCCTTCGCGGCCGAAATGATCAACCTCATTCGGATTGCACCAATGCGCGTGAGGGTAAATGACTTAGTCATGGGCCGCCTGCCGTACAGCCATGGGGTCCGAGGGGACCGAGAGCGCGGGGAGGAGGTCGATGGCTGATTTGCGCGAACTGTATCAAGAGGTCATCTTGGACCACAGCCGGACCCCCCGTAACTTCCGCAGGATGGAGGGGTCGAGCCACGTCGCCGAGGGACACAACCCTTTGTGCGGCGATCGGGTCACCTTGTACCTCCGGCTCGAGGACGGTGCAATCAAGGACGCGAGCTTTCAGGGCCAGGGATGCGCGATTTCCAAGGCATCCGCCTCGATGATGACGGACTCAATCAGGGGCAAGACAAAGGAGGAAGCGGAAGCCCTCTTCGATCGTTTCCATGAGCTTGTGACGGGCGATCCGGGCAGGACCCCTAATGCACGAGGGCTCGGCAAGCTCGCCGCCTTCACGGGAGTCTCCGACTTCCCAGTTCGTGTGAAGTGCGCCACCCTCGCCTGGCACACGCTACGGGCCGCCCTCGAGAACAGAGGGGAGACCGCGACGACGGAGTAGGCGAGATGTGTTGCGCGATTCGCGAGAAGGGAGGTCGGGACCACACATGACGGTCGTGAAGGGAAGGGCGATCGGGTCTTGCGCACAAGCGAAGGCTCGGACACGCGAGCCATGTTTGGACCCGCGGAGCGCGCATCCTTCTGGAGGGATGCCCGTCTACACGAAAATTCAAGTAGGAATGGCGTCATCGGACGGATGAGCGCATGGCGCGCGCCGCGAGAGTCCTCTTGAATGTCTCCTCGATTAAGCGGGATTTCCCCATCCTACAGCGAAGAGTTCGCGACAAGCCCCTCGTGTATCTCGACAGCGCGGCGACGTCCCAGAAGCCTCGGCAGGTAATCGATGCCACCTCCGAGTTCTATGCGCGCTTCAACGCAAACGTTCACCGCACGATCTACGAGCTGGGTGAGGAGGCCACTCGTGCCTACGAGGGAGCGCGGGAGAAGGTCGCCGCATTCATCCACGCGGCTTCGCCGGCCGAGATTGTATTCACGAAGTCCACGACGGAGGCCCTCAATCTCGTCGCCTACGGGTGGGGCTTGAAGGGCGACCTGCGAGACGGAGACGAGATCGTCGGCACCGTGATGGAGCACCACTCGAACCACGTCCCGTGGCACTTCGTCCGGGATCACAAGGGTGTCGTCCTAAAACACGCCGGGGTTGACGATGACGGCCGCCTCCGGGTCGAGGACTACGATCGGCTGATTACGAAGAGGACAAAGGTCGTCACGGTCACCCACTGCTCAAACGTCCTCGGAACGATCAACCCGATCAAAGACATTGCGAGACGGGCCCATGAGGTCGGGGCGATCTGCGTCGTCGACGCAGCCCAGAGCGTGCCCCACTTCCCCGTGGACGTCCAAGACCTCGACTGCGACTTCCTCGCCTTCAGCGGTCACAAGATGCTCGGGCCCACGGGAATCGGGATTCTCTATGGCAAGTCCTCCCTCCTCGAGAAGACGGAGCCTCTCCTCGGCGGAGGCGAGATGATCCGCGAGGTTCATCTCGACGGGGCCACGTGGAACGAGGTCCCCTATCGGTTCGAGGGCGGAACCCCAAACATTGCCGGCGCCATCGGCCTGGGCGCTGCCGTCGACTATCTCGCGAACCTCGGCATGAAGGCGGTCCGGGCCCATGAGACGGAAAGCACGAAGTACGCCCTCGCGAGCCTCCGCGGAATGCCGGGAGTGAACGTACTCGGACTCGATGATATCTCGAAGCGGAGCAGCGTCGTGTCCTTCGAAGTCGAGGGAGTCCACCCCCACGATATCGCCTCGATCCTGGACACCGAGGGAATCGCCATACGATCCGGTCATCATTGCGCCCAGCCCCTCATGGATCGTTTCCAACTCCCTGCGACCGCGCGGGCATCTTTCTACGTGTACAACGATGCCGAAGATGTGGATCGCCTCGTCGCCGGCCTGAAGAAGGTCCAGGAAGTGTTCACCTAGATGGCGTCGTCGTACGAGATGTATCAGGAACAGATTCTCGACCACTACAAGAATCCCCGGAACAAGGGAATTCTTGAGCCTGCGGACCTCCAGGCGAAGGAATCGAACCCTCTCTGCGGAGACGAGATCTCCATTTCGCTGCGGATCGACGGATCCGATCGCATCGCGGACGTGCGGTTTGATGGGCAGGGGTGCGCGATCAGCCAGGCGAGCGCTTCCATGCTCACGGTCGCCTTGAAGGGGAAAACGGTACAGGAGGCGGCGGCCATGAACCGCGAGGATCTCCTGAGGCAGCTCGGTATCCCGCTGAGCGCCGTGCGTATGAAATGTGCCCTCTTGTCCCTCCAAGTGCTCCATCGCGCACTGGGTGCGGACGCGGGAACCAAGGAGACTTGAGGCCCGTCCTCTCGGGGGTGAGCATGCCATCCGAACGAAAGACCACGAAGGCGTGTCGCGTCGCCGACCTCGTGGGTCATACGCCCCTGCTCCGTCTCGATCGGATTGCCCGAGACGTCGTACCCGGCGTGGAGCTATACGCAAAGGCGGAGTGGGACAACCCCGGCGGCAGCGTGAAGGATCGACCCGCACTGTGGATGCTTCGGACCGCGGAACGGACGGGTCTGACCCGGGATCACATCGTGCTCGACGCGACCTCCGGGAATACGGGGATCGCTCTCGCGATGCTCGGAGCGGCGGAGGGGTATCGGGTGTCCGTGGCGGTCCCCTCCAACCTGAGCGCAGAGAGGCGTCGGATCCTACGGGCGTACGGCGCCGAACTCATCTTCACGCCCGCAGCAGAGGGAACGGACGGGGCGCAGCGCGTGGCCAAAAACCTCGCGGCCTCTGACCCCGGGAAGTACTGGTACATGGACCAGTACAACAACGAGGCCAACTGGCGCGCCCACTTCGAGTCTACGGGACCCGAGGTCTATGACCAGACCCGGGGTCGGCTCACGCACTTCTTGGCCTGCCTGGGCACGACGGGCACCTTCGTGGGCGTGGGCCGGTACCTTCGGAAGACGAATCCCGACGTCCGCCTCATCGCCGTCCAGCCCGACGATCCCTTCCACGGAATCGAAGGGGTGAAGCACCTGCCGTCCTCCGACCCGCCGGGAATCTGGGACCCGAGCCTGCCCGACGAGTCCATGGCCGTGGCGACGGAGGATGCCCAGGCCGCGGCACGACGTCTCGCTCGCGAGGAGGGCTACCTCGTGGGTACCTCGAGCGGCGCGGCCCTGGACGCCGCCCTGCGGCTCGCGGAACGGATCCGCGAAGGCGTCATCGTGATGGTGTTTCCGGACGCCGGGGACAAGTATCTCGGCGATCGCTACTGGGAAGAGGCGCCATGACCCTCCTCGTTCCCGCGGCCCTCGTGACCGAGATCGAAGCGCACGGGCGGGAGACCTTCCCCGAGGAGTGTTGCGGCTTCCTCGTGGGGCGTCCCGGCGAGCCGAAGCGCGTCGACGAGACGCGTCGCGCCGCGAACGTTGTCGAGTCAAACCGAGAGCGCCGATATGTGATCGATCCTCGCGAGATCCTCCGCATGGACAAGGAACTCCGGGGCACACCCCGTGAGATCCTCGGGTTCTATCACAGCCACCCGAACCATCCCGCGCGACCATCCCTCTTCGACGAGGCCCAGGCCGCCTGGCCAGGATACTCCTACCTGATTCTGAGCGTCGTGGGCCGGACGCCCGTCGACCTCCGTTCCTGGATCCCCGAGAAGGAGGGCGGACCGTTTCGTGCCGAACGGCTCGAGATCGAGTCACAAGGCTCGGCAGGGGATGTTTTATAGCCGAAGGGGTGTGCCCGATAGCGACACCCCTAAGTATAACAGCGTAATAAGGCGAATTACATGGGAGCCAGGGTCAAGGTCGTCATCCCAACGCCCCTCCGGCAGTACGTCGGGAACAGGGACTCCGTTGAGGTGCAGGCGGAGGATGTACAAGGCGCCATTGGGGCCCTCGTCGCCGCCCACGATCAGCTCCGTCGGCACCTGTACAACGAGGAGGGTCGCCTCCGCAACTTTGTGAACGTCTACGTGAACGAAGAGGACATCCGCTATCTGAAGAAGGAAGCGACGCGGCTCAAGGAAGGTGACACGATATCGATCATTCCGAGCATCGCGGGCGGCACCTTCTCCGCGGTCGAGATGTTCGCAGGGAAGCGGAAGGACGTGCTCTCCCAGACGGAGATCCAGCGGTATTCGCGCCACCTCATCCTGCCTGAGGTGGGGATGCAGGGGCAGCTCCGGCTGAAGCAGTCCTCCGCCCTCATCGTCGGCGCGGGCGGGCTCGGTGTGCCCCTCATCCAGTACCTGACGGCATCGGGCGTGGGCCGCCTCGGGGTCGTCGACTTCGACGTGGTCGACCTCACGAACCTCCAGCGTCAGGTGCTGTACGGCACCCAAGACATCGGCCGTCCGAAGCTTCACGTGCTCAAGGAACGGGTCCGAGCGGTCAATCCCAATGTGGACTTGCGGACCTACGAGACCCGTCTCACGTCGGAGAATGCCCTGGACATCCTGGGGGACTACGACGTGATCATCGACGGGACGGACAACTTCCCGACACGGTACCTCGTGAACGACGCCTCCGTCCTGCTTGGCAAGCCGAACGTGTACGGGTCCATCTTCCGCTTCGAGGGCCAGGCGAGTGTCTTCTGGGCCGAGAAGGGCCCGTGTTATCGGTGTCTCTACGCCGAACCGCCTCCTCCGGGTCTCGTTCCCTCGTGCGCGGAAGGCGGGGTTCTCGGTGTGCTCCCAGGGATCGTGGGATCCATCCAGGCGACGGAGGCCATCAAAATCCTGCTGGGCAAGGGAGACACTCTCATCGGACGGCTTCTCGTCTTCGACGCAATGCGCTTGAAGTTCCGGGAACTCAGGCTGCGCAAGAACCCGGACTGCCCCGTATGCGGCACGCATCCGACGGTCAAGGAACTGATCGACTACGAGGAGTTCTGTGGCCTGACCGCACCGGAGGAGCAAGTCGGCGAGGAGTTCAAGATTACCGTCGACGAGCTGAAGGGCAAGGTCCAGCGAGGCGACCCCGTCGTCCTGCTGGATGTCCGGGAGCCCGTCGAGTGGGATATCGTCCGGCTCGAAAAGGCCCTCCTCATGCCCGTCGCTCAGGTCCCATCCCGAGTGAACGAACTGAGCACGGCGGATGACATCGTCGTTTACTGCAAGACGGGCGACCGGTCGGGGCGCATCACGAATTTCCTTCGCGACCTCGGTTTCCGGAAGGTGAAGAACTTGGTGGGTGGCATCGACGCGTGGGCGGAGAAGATCGATCCGGAGATGCCCCGGTACTGACGTCGTTGAACCCTTCCCCGCCCGGAAAGGATATGATTCGAAGGGGCGTACGGGGAACCGTGCCCCTGGACCCAGGCGTCGTGCACCGCTTCACGATGCTTCAACGAGCCGTGCGCACCCAGGCGAAGTCGGGGCGCTTCGACGAATCTCTCCCTCTCCTCGAGGAGATGTTCTCCTTGGAGCCTGCGGATGCGGGCCTGTCGAAGCTCAAGGCCCGTTTCGCGGCGGACCTCATCAAACGGGCGACCCAGCGGCAGAAGATCGAGGCCGCCGCCAAGATCGTGGAACTCGTGGACCGCCGGGTGTCCCCGGAGCACCTCGGGGACCAGGAAAGGGACTTGCTCGCGCGGGCGAAGGCGGATCTATTTTCCCTCTAGCCCCTGCGAACAGATTTATGGTCGACGGTCGGCATCGTTACTGCGCCATGGCCCACGTCCATCCCGGCCCGGATTATGCGAAATCCCTTGAGTTCCTGCGACGAGAGAAGGACATCTGGCTCCGGGACGATCCTCACTCCCCGCTCCCCCTTCCCCTCCGATCTTCGTTCCGCGGCCTGGACTACTTTCCCCCGAATCCGAAGTACCGGTTCCGCGTGACCCTCCAACAGTACGCGATGGCCGAACCATTCGTCCTTGCGACCTCGAAGGGAGTGCCCAGAGACATGGTGAAGTACGGGTACTTCGAGTTCACGATCGACGGGATCAGGGAGCGCCTCGATGCGTACGTGTCTGTCTTCCCGCACGGATCTCCTTCAGCGGGCCGATCCCTCTTCGTGCCCTTCCGGGACGCCACGTCCGGCAAGGAAACCTACGGCGCAGCCCGCTATCTTGACCTCGAAGAGAGCCCGTCGGAGGAATACGCCCTTGATTTCAACCTCGCGTACAATCCCTTCTGCGCTTACAGCGACGACTACGTGTGTCCCTTTCCGCCCCGGGAAAACTGGCTCACGGTCCCCATCCGCGCCGGCGAGAAGAACTTCGCGCCTCAAGGGTAAGCGCGTCGGCCCCTAGGGGCTACGTCCAGCTTTTTCCCTCGATCCAACGAAGGCGACGTTCGCGGTTCTCGTTGATGTCGTTCGGGCTCATGAAGTCCCGTTCCACGACCGCGAGGCGGTCAACGGCGCGACGGAGCGCCTCCTCCGTGGGGGCGCGAACGTCCACTCCCGCCCGTTCGAACTGCTGCTTCACAATGGGCATGCCCGTCTCCACGCTCCCAAGCCGGTAGCAGAAGTCCGTCATGAGCTTGTCCGCGAGACGAATCAGGTTGTCGACGGGCTCCTGGGGCGGAGTCACGAGGGCAATTCGTTTCGTCCCGATGCTCGTGGCATCGAGGATCCGCCTGCCGAGCTCGTGGAACGCCTTCTCGACCTGTTCGCCCGTCTTCGCGCTCGTCACCACGCCGGGCATCGAATGCTTCTGCGAAAGGTAGTATACGAACTCGCGTGCATGCATCCGGTCCTCGATTAAGTCGAGCTTGTTGCCGACAATCACGATGGGGATCCGCCCCGTGAGACGCCAGACCATGGGGATCCAGTATTCCTCAAGAGACCGTCGGGATTCGTCCCGGGTGAGGTCATAGACCAAGAGGGCGCCTTGGGCGTTCTCCGTGGCAATCTCGTGGACGCCGCCGTACCCCTTCTGACCGAACACATCCCAGATTTGAAGGATCATGTCAACTTCGTTCGGTGGCGCGCCGACGGTCATCCCTTTTTTCGTGACCTTGGCGCCGACCGTCCGAATATAGTCATCCGAAAACTGATCCAGGACGAGGCGCCTCACGAGGGAGGTCTTTCCGACCCCGCCGTCGCCAAGGAGGGGGATCTTTGCCTTGATGACGGTCTCCGCCATGGACCCCGCTGGTATCGCGACGGCTCCCGCTTAAAGGGTTCTTCGTGATTCTCATTTGCAGAACCGACGCGCGCTCCGGGGGCCTCGGCGGGGCTTCCGACCCCTTGCGGAGGGACGTGGGCCACCCGGCCGGACACTCAGACCTGCAGGGGGCGTCCGCGGGTGGCGCCGATGCTTCCTTCAAAGAGGGGAACACCGAGGGCCTTCGCGCGACGGAGTATGGGGGTTGGATCCAGCCCGTCGCCCGCCATGACGCCGTGCCGATCGATCTCCCCTTGGACGAGGGCGTCTACGGCCGCCGCCGGGGGGGTGCCCGTGAGAAAGGCGGTCGCATGGACTCCCATTTTTTTGTACGCCTCCTTGTGGTTCATGATCGTCCAGAGCCTGGAGCCCGTATGCCGACCGTTCTGCTGACCCTCCACTTCGACGACGACACACGTGTGGCCCTCCGCCTGGCCGGCCAGGGAAGCAGCCTCCGGCAGCAGGGCGAGGAGCACGTGCATGGGGACGACCTTGGCTCCGTCGACCTCGATTGGGTCCGTGCGCGTCAGACCCAGCCGGTAGAGGGTCTCGAGCAGAACCTTTCGCTTCGGTGCAAGGGCATACTTGAAATCGATGAAGCGGACATCCTTCCCCAGGGTCTTCGGCATCGTCTCCGTCTCCTCGTTGTTCACGTTGTAGCAGATGCCGACCCCCAAGGGATCCGGGAACCGGAACTCCTCCTCGCCGCTGAAGGGAGGGAGCTTCTCCTCCCGGTCTCCCTTCCACACGGGCGCCGGAAACAGGACCTCCTCCAGAAACGTTTCCGGGGAGAAGAGGGGAGCGAACAGGTGTCCTTTCACCTTCGCGTAACCGCTGCCGTAGACCCGGATGCGAATCGCATCGACTCGATCGAGGGGTTCCGCTCCGTGGCGTCCCACGAGGTTCGTGATCCCGGGCGCAACTCCCATTCCGAGGAGTGCGAGGCGCCCGATCTTCCGAAAGGCCTCATCCATGCCGAGCTGGGCGCGGATCTTCGGGAACTCGGTCGGATCGGGAGAGCCCTCCGAACCGAGGTCAAGGTAGTGGGCTTTGATGCGGACGGCCTCCTCCATGAGGTCGAGGTTGTACTTCGGGATCGCCGTGTTCACGATGATGTCTGCGCCGCGGCAGGACCGTCGAAGCTCCTCCGAGCGTTCCAGGTCGGCCTCGAGGAGGTCGACCTTGCGGTCGATCTTCTTCGCGACCTCGTCCAAGCGATCCTTTCGGACGTCCACGAGCCGAAGGTTCTCGATGCCGTCTACGGTTGCCAGGAGCCGCGAGGCGATCTCCCCCGCGGACCCAACGCCGATGACCACCACGTCCATCCGTTCCACCTCCTTCAAAATCCCTGAGGGTTTCTTTTCATAAGAAGGTTTCCGGATTTGCAGTAGAGTCCACCCAACCGAGCCTGTCAGGAAGAAGGATGCAGCCGCGAGAGTGTGGCCGCCGCGACGCTTCGCTCGGAGAGGCATGCGAAGTCTCAAGAAAGAGGTGCAGCTTCTCCTCCCGAGGCGGTTCCTTGGCCCGGTCCCTCGCGCACAAGATCATCAAGAAGCACCTCGTCGAAGGCCGGATGGTCCCCGGCGAGGAGATCGCCATCCGCATGGATCAGGCCCTCCTTCAGGACGCGACGGGAACCCTGGCCTGGCTCGAATTCGAAGCGATGGGCGTCGAGAAAGTCCGGGTTCACCAGGCCACTCAGTACGTGGACCACAACATCCTCCAGACGGGGTTCGAGAACGCGGATGACCACGTCTTCCTCCAAGGTGTGTGTGCCCGCCGCGGTGCCATCTTCTCCAGGCCCGGGAACGGAATCAGTCATTGGAGCCACATGGAGCGCTTTGATGTGCCGGGACAGACGATGCTCGGGTGCGACAGCCACACGTGCCACGCGGGCGCCTCGGGGATGCTCGCGATCGGCGCGGGCGGCTTCGAGGTCGCGGCGGTCATGGCGGGCGAACCGTACCGCCTTCGGATGCCCCAGGTGGTCCAGGTGGACCTGACCGGAACCCTCCCCCCATGGTGCTCGGCGAAGGACGTCATCCTGGAGCTCCTGCGACGCCACGGAGAGCGGTGGGGCAAGGAGAAGGTCCTCGAGTACGGAGGACCCGGGCTGAAACAGTTCACTGTGCCTGAGCGGGGAACGATTGCGAACATGGGTGCGGAGCTCGGGGCGACCGGATCCGTCTTCCCGAGCGACGGCCTGACAGAGCGGTTCCTCCGCGGGCAGAAGCGCTCCGAGGACTTCCGGCGGCTCGAGGCGGACGAAGGAGCGACCTACGAGGAACGCCTGGAAGTCGACTTGGGCGAGCTGGAGCCCCTCATCGCGTGTCCCTCGAGCCCCGGGAACGTGAAGCCCGTGTCCGAGGTCGCGGGCGTCGAGGCGACCCAAGTCGCGGTGGGCAGCAGCGTGAACTCGTCCTTCCGGGACCTGGCAATGGTCGCTGAGATCCTCGACGGCCACCGCGTCTCACCGGGCCTCTCCATGGCCGTCTCGCCCGGGTCCCGCCAGGTCCTCATGGCGTGTCTGCTTCGAGGGGTTATGACGAAGCTCATCCGCGCCGGCGTGCGCGAGCTTGAGGTCGCCTGCGGTCCGTGCATCGGGATGGGCTTCGCTCCGCCCACACAAGGCGCCTCCGTCCGAACCTTCAACCGGAACTTCCCCGGTCGCAGCGGCACGCCGGATGACCGGGTGTACCTCTGCAGCCCTGAAACGGCCGCGGCCACGGCCCTCAAGGGCATCATCACGGAGCTGACTACCTCCGAAGACGTCATCATCTTCAT
>CAYGBO010000003.1:1826-6125 GCA_964348145.1 uncultured Methanomassiliicoccales archaeon | reverse complement strand
GCTCGAAGATCCGCTCGCGCCGCCAGAACTCCTCCATCTCGTAACGGACCCGCGCGCCCTTGGGAGGCCTCCGAAGGTTCAGGAACTGTCGTCGTACCCGGTTGACGACACGGGCTATCTGCGCCCGCCGAGGGATCGATCGAACGTCAGGGTGATCCGAGGCCCGAACATAGGCCCCGTCCCCGTGCCTGACGGCCTCTCAGATCCCATTGAGGGGGAGGTGCTCATCCGCCTCGGCGACAACATCTCGACGGATCACATCCTACCGGGCGGCGCGGAGATCCTGCCGCTCCGCAGCAACATCCCAGAAATTGCCAAGCACACCTTCGAGTACGTGGACCCGACCTTCGCGGTGCGGGCCTCGGAGCGCGGTGGTGGGATCATCATCGGAGGCGAGAACTACGGCCAAGGTAGTTCACGAGAACACGCGGCGGCGGCTCCGATGTTCCTCGGAGTCCGCCTCGTGATTGCGAAAAACTTCGCGAGGATGCACCGCGACAATCTCGTGAATTTTGGTCTGCCTCCACTCGTCTTCGCGGATCCGAGGGATTACGACAGAGTGGCCATGGGCGACCGGATACGCGTGTCCGGTCTCCCGGAGAGTCTGCGTGCGGGAACGCCCGCGAAAGCGGAGAACCTGTCCCAGGGGATGTCCTTCTCCCTTGCCTACGATTTGTCGAGACGCCAGCAAGAAATCCTTCTCGAGGGTGGGGGGATCCGTTATCTGCAGAAGCGTCGGGGCGGTCGTCTCTAGCATGAGACTCGCGGCCCTCCTCGCGGGGAGGGGGATTTGAACCCCCGAGCGCAGAGCGCACTGGATTAGCAATCCAGCGCCTTACCAGGCTAGGCGATCCCCGCAGGCCTGCGCCCATCGGGGTCGGTCTATAAACGTTTTCCTCGCTCGTCCATCGCCGACGACACGCCCATCGCCGTCGCCATCCGGCGGCTACTCTTTCGAGAAGGCGCCGCGCGTTGCCTTAAGCAGGTCGTACGTGTTGACCTCTCCGATGAGCTTCCCTTGTTCATCGACGAGGGGAAAGTCGTTCAGGTTCTCCTCCACGACCCGACGAACGATGTCGAGAATGACCGTCTGGCGAGTGACCACGACGGGCTTCGCCATGAAGTCCGTGACGACCTCGCTCCCGATTTCCCGGAGGAATCGGAACCAGGAAATGACGCCAGGTGGCCGAGCTCCGAGGCGGTATGCGACGTGGCGCATGAGTGTCTGTATCGTTATCGTTCCGCGAAGCTTCCCGTCCGTATCCACGACGTAACACTTACGCGTGATCCCTGAATCGAGGATCGCATCGACCGCTTGTCGGAGCGTGGAGGCCGCTGTCACCGTGGCGGGTTTCGACACGATCGAGTCGAAGAGATCATTCACCGTCTCGACCGTGACCACGCGGCCTTCATCCTTCCGGATGTCACCTGGGTACATGGGCACTACCTAGGGATTCTTGATTCGGTCCGGGCGGGACGAGTCGTGGGGGTTCGCCGCCCGTTCGCGCTGCGCAGACTCATCGGCGACGCGTTCGATTTCCGGAGGCGCGATCTTCGCCTCTCCCACATCCGCGCCTTCGTGGCGGAGATGAATCGTCCTCTGGGGGAACGGAATCTCGATCCCCGCCTTGTTAAACCGGTTGTAAATCTCCGTGTTCAAGTAATCTCGGACACTGAAGCGGTTCGCCCGTTCGTCAATCCAAACGAGGATGAAGAAGTCCAGCGAGGACTCGCCCATCGCATCGAACCGAATGATGGGTTTCAACGGCTCCTCCGTGATGATGTGGGGGTTCCCGTGGATGACTTCGAGAAGTATTCGCTTGACCTGCGCGACATCGCTCCCGTAGGCCACGCCGAAGGTCTTCATGATTCGGCCCTTGTCCTGAGGGTTGCTGAAGTTCGCGATCTTGTCGTTCACGAGACGGTTGTTCGGGAGCGTCACGAGGCTCGCGTCCGCGAAGCGGAAGAGCCTCGTGGTCCGCATCCCGATTTTGCGAACCTCGGCCCAGTCTCCGTCACTCAGGATGACGATGTCCCCCTCCTTGAACGGACGGTCCGTGAGGAGGAAGATGCCGCTGAAGAAGTTCGACAGGGTGTCCTGGGCTGCGAAGGCGATCACCATGCTCGTGACGACGCCTCCCGCGACGAAGAGGGTGAGATCCAGGTTCAGGAAGCCGATGAGGAGTCCGAGGCCGACGAAACCCAACACAGCGAGTCCAACTTTCTCTACCAGGGGCACGAGGATGTCATCAAGATGGCTCGCCGTCCTCTTCGAGACCGTCTTCGCCAGGTAAATGAAGACGTCCTTGAACAGCCGGTACCCGAGGTAGAGGAGCAGGATAGGCAACGCGATTTGATAGACGGTCAGGAGGATCTGCTGGATAGAAGGATCCAGGTGACGATCTAAGGCCCCCAGGGACTGGATCGCGCCGTATAGGAACAGGAAGAGGACGAGAGGGGTGCGGACGATCCGAAGGACAATGTCTGCAACGCGGGTCTTCGTCATGGCCCCCAGTTTCTTCACGAGGGGGATGAGGATGAGGAGGACCAAGACCGAGATCGCCAGCCATAGTGCGATGTCGAGGAGAAAGACGCCCCACTCGTTGTCGAGGGGCGATGGCAACGGGTTGGGGAAGGCCCCCAGCACCCTCTTCTCTGCGAAGATCGAGGGTATCGTGACTGTCGCGGTCCGCGACGCCACGAAGACGACCGCGCCATCTTGGAACACGGTGAACACGACCTTCACGTTGAGCACGGTCTCCGCGGCCACGGTGTCCGGAGAGACCACGTCCACGCGAATTGGGGCGGCACGATTTGGGGAGATGTTCTGGATTAGCGTTGGAGTTAGAGTGAGCTGCCAGCCGGTCATGGACTCCGCGTCGACTGCGATGTCATAGCTCACGACGTCGACGTTCCGCACGGTCCAGTTGAAGCTTGTCCTCTCCCCGGGCGCCACCGTGCGCTCATACGAATCGACATCGAGAACCTGGACGGGATCCTGGGCCTGAACGGGGGAGACGGTCGTCACCGTCGCGAACAGCAGGAAGAGGGCCAGGACCGCGAGGCGACGCATGGCGTCGTCCACACCCTTTAGCGGTAATAAGACCTTTGGTCATGCGTCGTGGCGAATCGGTTACCTTCCGGGAGATGCATGGATCTAATGAGGGCCCCTTCGACATTGTGCCGATTTTGCGCACGTCACAATCACCTCGGCCGTGCGGGAAAAGGTGAAATACAACATGTACGCCCCGAAGGAAACTCTTTGACGTGGCGTGCCTTTTCGGTCGCACCCGGCAGGCGCACGCCGTCCCGAGGACCGGTGCTCCCCCATCCGAGCGCGGAGCGCCTCGGCGGAGCCACACCTCATCGGCGGTTTCATGCGCGCGCTCGTCGGCCCGCCTCCGTGGGCACACTAGGGAGAAAAAGTGACGCTAATCCTCGCCGCCAACCGACTGCCCGTGACGATGCGCAAGGTCCAGTCACGGCCCGAATATCACCCGACGACAGGGGGACTGGCGACTGGGCTCGGAGCCTTCTACAAGGAGTACGGTGCCACGTGGGTCGGATGGCCCGGGGAGATCCCCCTCGAACAGAGGCAGGCGGTCGAAGAGCGTCTCGTCTCGACCTACGGCTGCCATCCCGTTTTCCTCCCGACGCGTCTCGTGAGGCAGTACTATACAGGATTCTCGAACGGTGCCCTCTGGCCTCTCTTCCACTCCTTCCCGGCCTATGCGGAGTATTCCGCGGCCGAGTGGGAGGCCTATGCCCGGGCCAACCGCATGTTCTGCGACAAGATCGCCGAAATTGCCAGGCCCGAGGATCTCCTGTGGATCCACGACTACCATCTCATGCTCCTGCCCAAGAGCGTGAGGGAGCGTTTGCCTCACGCGAGAATTGGCTTCTTTCTGCACATCCCGTTTCCGCCCTATGACATCCTGCGCCGTCTCCCGTGGCACCGGGAGATCGTGGAGGGCCTCCTGTCCGCGGACCTGGTCGGCTTCCATACCTATGACGACGCCCAGACCTTCCTGAGCAGCGTGCGGCGTCTCTTTGGGTACGACAATGAGATGGGCCAGATCTCGTTCGGACGCCGCGTGGTCCAAGTGGACGTGTTCCCGATGGGAGTGGACTTCCGGACCTATTCCCGCGTAAAGACGATTCCCACCGTGCAGGACGAGATCGCCGGCATAAGGAAGAAGTTCGGGACCTCGAAGCTCGTCTTCTCGATATCCCGGCTCGACTACACGAAGGGCGTGCCGCACCAGCTCCGCGCCGTCGAGGCGTTCCTCGAGAACGAGC
>CAYGBO010000003.1:877-1815 GCA_964348145.1 uncultured Methanomassiliicoccales archaeon | reverse complement strand
AGTGGATCGGTACGCCCTGCTCAAGAGAGAGATCGACGAGCTCGTGGGCAGGATCAACAGCCGGTTCGGGACGCTCGACTGGATGCCCATACGCTACATCTACAGGGCCCTGAGTTTCGAGGAGCTCGCGGCCCTCTACTGCTCCGCCGACGTTGCGCTCATCACGCCGCTGCGGGACGGAATGAACCTTGTCGCGAAGGAGTACCTCGCGACGAAACACGACGGTCGCGGCGTTCTCATCCTGAGTGAGATGGCCGGAGCCGCGAAGGAGCTCCTGGAAGCCCTCATCGTGAATCCGAACAGCGAGCACGAGGTGGCCCAGGCATTGTCTCGGGCGCTCCGGATGCCCGAAGAGGAGCAGATCCGGCGGAATCGCATCATGCGTTCGAACCTCGAGAAGTACGATGTTCACGAGTGGGCCGCGCGCTTCCTTCGACGTTTTGAGGAAGTCGTCCAGGCGTCTGATGCCCTCAGCGCGAAACTGCTCCAACTCCAAGACGAGAAGTCGATCGTCAAGGAGTACGCCCGAGCGTCCCACCGGCTTCTCATTCTCGATTACGACGGAACCCTCGTGCCCTTCGCGGACGAACCCGAGGCGGCCTTGCCGTCGGACAGGGTGATACGAACGATAACAGGGCTGGCGTCTCCTCCGAAGAATGAGGTCGTCCTCATCAGCGGTCGGAAGAGGCAGGATCTCGATCGCTGGTTCGGCGCGATTCCGATCACCCTCGTTGGTGAGCATGGCGCGTGGGTCCGCTGGCGGGGAAAGGATCGATGGGAACGGACCGTCGCGCGGGAAGACCACTGGAAGAAGCGGGTCCGAGCCGTGCTGCAGTTCTTTGTCGATCGCGTTCCAGGCTCCTTTGTGGAGGAGAAAGACTACTCCCTCGCCTGGCACTACCGGATGTCCGAACCGGAATTCGGCGAGTGGCAGGCGA
>CAYGBO010000003.1:0-867 GCA_964348145.1 uncultured Methanomassiliicoccales archaeon | reverse complement strand
CCATCTACTATCCAGCACTTCGGAGCTAAAATCATCGAAGAAAAGGACTTCTCCTTGGTCTGGCACTACCGGAAGGCGGAGGTCGGATCGGGAACGATCGCCGCGTCCGAGCTCATCGAGACCCTGACGAACCTCACGGCGAACCTCGACCTTCAGGTCCTTCCCGGAAACAAGGTTGTCGAGATTCGGATCAGCGGGGTGAACAAGGGGGCCTTCTACTCGAATCACCTTGCCGAGAAAGATTGGGATTTCACCCTCGCCATCGGCGACGACCAGACGGACGAGAATCTGTTCGCCGTTCTGCCGAAGGAATCCTACTCGATTCGCATCGGGTTCGCCGCCTCGGGCGCCCGTTTCAGGATAGAATCGCCGGAGTACGTCCTCCGAGTGCTCGAAGCCCTCGCACGAACGCGATGAGCGGCGGTCGCTCTCGGCTGACCGTCTGCGGCTCTCCGTTCTCCCGCGCGGGGCCGCGAAGTCTCTCAACGAGGTGCGGCGTCGAACCGGTCGAGGAGCGCGTCCCGCTCGCTCTTGATTGCGTGGCTTGTTCGACCGTTTCGATGGTCGTTACGAAAGACTCAAATATCCCAGCTTGGTATGGTAGGGAAGGCTCGGCCAAAGGCCATGACGGTATTGTGGAGCCAACGTGGGCCGGGTCTGTGACGACCGCTTTCGGCGAAGGCCCCGATGCGTGACGGGCCCCGTTCTGGTGCGGCCGACACTGTGGAGGTTTGAGAACCCCGTGCGCGTCGTGCGCGCGTGACCTCTCAAGCCCGACGCTCGACGATCCAAGGAGGTACGTAGCTACCTCGCCAAGTCCTTCCAGAGGCCTGCGCTGTGCAACGGTCAACTCCGGTTGATCCTGCC
>CAYGBO010000002.1:87669-92550 GCA_964348145.1 uncultured Methanomassiliicoccales archaeon | reverse complement strand
ATTCGTGTCTTCCGCGCTCCCGTAGCCGGCGAACATCCGCATCGTCCACAACCGGCCGCGGTACATCGTTGGATGGATGCCGCGTGTGAAGGGGAATTCACCGGGCTTCCCGAGGCGTTCCGCCACGGCCCTGGCGTCGAGGTCCAGGGGCGTGTAGAGTCTTCGGACCGGGCGGCTTGAAGTGGTCGTGAAATCACCGCGACGCTCGGGCACGGCTTCGAGGGCCCGCTGAAGTGTCGTGGAATCCCACCGTCGAAAGCGATCTTCAAGTTCCTTCCGGCCCGCCCCATCGGCCATTGGCATCCGGACGTTCGAAAGAAAGGTCCCTATTTGACCGTTGCGCCCTCTACCGGGAGGCCTCGGACTCCACGATCGCCTTGGCGAGACCCTGGAACGCCTCTTCGACGTTCTCCCCCGTCTTGGCAGACGTGTAAAGGATCGGAGATTCATACGAAGCGAGGACGTTCCGGCTGTCCTCCTCCCTCGTCTCGAGCCGGTCCCGGAGGTCAATCTTGTTGGCAAGGACGTACACAGGAATCGAGCCGACGCTGTCCCGTACGCCGTCAATCCATGGGGTGAGGCCACTCAGGGACGCCTTACGCGTCGTGTCGAACACCGCGATGATGCCCTTCGCCCCATTGAAGTAGGCATCCTTGAAGAGCTGGAGAAAGGTCCGCTTGCCCATGATGTCCAAGATCATCATGTCCACTTGGATGGGGCGATCCCCAACCCGCCCGAGGGCCACAGACTTCTTTGAGACCACGGCGCCGAGGGTGCGGATGTAGGACTCGTCGAAGGCGCCTGATACGAACCGGTGGATGAGACTCGTCTTCCCGACGCCTTCCTCCCCGACTAGACAGACCTTGAGCTTGAACGTCTTTGTGTCCGTTTCCATCGGCGGCCTCCGGCCTGTTTTCGGAGCCGATAGCAGGGCTCTTGCTTATGAAAGCTTGGTCAAGATTCTCAGCGACCGATACGCATACCTAGCGAGATGGTTCGAAGCCTTCGATGTCGGTGATGGCTCCGGAGCGGGCGTACCGGGGCTTGAGACGGGGGCGGACAGAAAGACCCGGACGGGCGTCCTCCGGGGAAACGAGGAGCCTATGCACGAGCCCGCCGTGGGTTCCTTTGAACGTGACGAACGCCCATGGTTCCGGGGCCGGGAGGGGACCGCCGCGCCGTCCGAGGTGCGCCACCGTCACGGCGGCCACGCGGCCCTCGGAAGGCAAGTCGACCCACTCGTCATTCGCCTCGAGGCAACGTTCGCAGTACAGACGAGGCGGGAGGTATGCGAGGCCGCACGCGGAGCATCGGGACGCGAGCAACCGGCCCTCGTCGCGGAGGGCCGCGAAGAAGCGTTCCCCCGCGACGCCCGTCGTGTAAACGTAGTCCGCCTCGAGGTGGCCCTCCCAGTGGCGGAAGCGACGCGCGTCCTTCGTCCGATCGAGGAAGGTCATCCATCGCCCTCCCGGAGGGGTCGGAAGTAAGCGATGTCAAGGACACTCCCGCGGCGCTCCTCGGGAGGGCGCCACACCGCCTTGACTCGCATCCCGATTCGGATCTCGTCCTTCGTCATCTCACCGAAGTAATGCATGAGCCCCATGTTCGGGGATGCGTCGTCCAGGCTCACGACGCCCACCAAGATTGGATCGGGAATCCGCCTGGCGTCCTTGTCGAGGTATGAGATCGAGAACGTCTCGATTATTCCCGTATCGCGGAGGTGGACCCACGCATCCGTGGGGCGGAAGCATTGCTCACAGAACATCCGTGGCGGGAAGAGGACGCGCCCGCATCCCTTGCAGGCACGAGCGATGAACCGGCCCCGCTGGAGTTCCTCAAGGAAGCGGCTCATCGCCTCGCCCGCGGACCACGCGTATTTTGCGTCGGGCCGGAAGCGCGCAACGGTTACCTCGCCCTCGAGGAGGTCGGACGCTCGCAGCTCGTGGCCCGGCCACTCCTTAACGCGGCTCGTCATGCCCGCATCACCACCACGCTCCCGAACTGCATCAGATCACCCCACGCTTGGGCCACCCCCGTGCGGACATCGTGTGGGATTTGACGCCGTCCGGCCTGGCCTGTGAGCTGCCAGTACAGCTCTCCGACCTTCAGGCCCAGCGTCGCCGCGATGGGGTTCCCGACACCCATGAGGCCACCCGACGGACACGCGGGTTGGTCCCCGTCTCGCTCCGTGACGCCTTCTCGGGTCAGCTTCGGCGCCTCTCCCTTCTCCGCGAGGAGCAATCCCTCGAGATGATGGAGTTCCTTGTAGTCGAAGGGGTCGTAGGGTTCCGAAAAATCGATCTGGCGGCGGGGTTCGTCGATCTTCGCCATCCGATAGGCCATCCGCGCGGCCCGGGCCACGTACTCCGGGAACACGAGATCCCGATCCGTCCACATCGTGGAATCGATGCACCAGCCCACCCCTGACATCCAAGCGCGGTCTTTGATCCTCCGCTTCCGCACGAAGTCGTCCGATGCGAGGACGACCGCGGCCGCGCCGTCGCTCGGCGGGCTGATGTCGAGCCGCTGGACGGGCCATGCCAGCACCTCGCTGTTCAGGACGTCGTCCACGGTGATGTTCGGGTCCGCGAGCTGTGCGCAGGGGTGGTCCACGGCGTTCCGCTTGTTCTTCACGGCAACCCGGGCGATGTCCTCCTTCTTGATCTTGTGGACGGTCATGTAACGGTTCATCTCCATCGCGAAGATCCACACGAGGTTCGGCTGGAGAGGCCGGTCCAGGATCGGGTCCCAGATGTGAGCGAAGACGCTCTGGGGATGGGGCTGGCAGGAGGACATTTTCTCCTCGTTTACCACGAGGGCGACGTCGGCAAGCCCCGAGGCCACATGCCACCATCCCGCGATGGCACTGAAGACTCCCGTGCCGCCGCCCGTGAACACGCGTGTGTAGGGCTTCCGGTAGGCTCCGCATCCGTCCGAGAGGTACTCGCCTTTCATATGGACGCCGTCGAAGGCGTCCGGCGCCGTCCCGTTGATCACAGCATCGACGTCCTTGCGTTCCAGGCCCGCCGAATCGAGGGCCATTTGAGCGGCTTCGAAGCAAAGCTCCTTCCCCGTCTCTTGGAGGCGTCGACGGAAGAGCGTCATGCCCGCGCCGATCACCGCGACCTTCCTCATCGCCCGACCCCCAGCACGGCCACCGCACCCGTTGCGGTCGGCACGAACCGCCACGACTGGGCGACGCCGAGCTTCGCTCCATCCACCTGACGGCGGCCCGCCTCGCCTCGGAGCTGGATCGCGACTTCCGCGGCCCGGTGCAGGCCCGTGGCCTCGAAGACGTTTCCGCAACCGAGGGAGCCTCCGGACACGTTCACGGGAAGGCGACCGTCCGCGTCGAAGTCACCCTTCGCGGCGCGCCGTCCTGCTTGGCCCGGCTCGGCAAGGCCGAGGGCCTCGATGTGCTGCAGCTCCTTGAAGGAGAAGCGGTCGTCCACCTCCGCGAGATCCAGCTCCGTCGCGGGCCGGCCGACCCCTGACTGCCGGTACGCCATCCGGGAAGCAAGCTTTGCATACGTCGCACGGGTTCGGTCCCGGGTCTCGAGGCTCGCGGAATCGCTCGCCCAGCCGATGCCCCGAATCCAGACGGGGTCCGCCTTGAGCCTCCGAGCCGCGCGCTCCGAGGCGACGACGAGGACGACGCACCCGTCTGCGGGGGCGCTGATGTCGAGGGACCGCAAAGGGGTGAACGAGTCCCCAGAGGCAGCAAGGTGGGACGCATCAATCCTTGCGCCATAGGCCGCGAGGGGGTTGGACATGGCATTCCGGCGGTTCTTCATCACCACGGCATCGAGGGCCGAGGTCGATATACGCGTCGCCCGGAGGTACGCGCTCGCCTCGAGGCCCGCCACGACGTACGGGTGGAGTCCGAGGGGCTTGTTCCACACGGGATCGAGGGCGTGTTCGATGACGCCGTCGAGGGTGCGAACGTCGGAGACTTTGCTGTGGGCCTCGACCGCGACGACATCCATGAGGCCCGCCCGAATCTGCATGTAAGCGGTTGCGAGGCCCTGGAGCCCGTCTCCCGCAATCGTGCACGTGGGCCGCAGCACGGCACCGAGTTGGTCCGGGACGAACTCGTCGAAGATGCCGAAGCCCTCGTAGTAGTCCTCCGCACAGGTGATGAACGAGTCTACCTGGGTTCGCGGGTCCACGCCCGCATCGGCATAGGCGCGGGCGGCGCCCTCGAACATGAGTTCCTTCCAGCTGTACTCGGGGGTCGAGGGGCGAAACGCCGTCATTCCGATCCCGATGATCCCAACCCGCATGGCCTCCCTTCCGGGGCGAGGAGCCTCGTCGGAGAAAATCGAGGGTCCACAAAAGACTGTCGCACACGGCCGAACCTAGATAGCCGTGAGGTCGCCGTGCACAGGCCTCCCGCCGAGAAGGGTGAGGAGGACCTTCCCCCTGCAAATCTCATTCGGATCGATCTCGAAGAGGTTCCGATCGAGGACAATCAAATCGGCGAGTTTGCCGACCTCGATGGAACCCGTGCGATCCTCCTGGAAGTTCACGTAGGCCGCGTTGATCGTGAAGGCCGCGAGGGCATCACGGAGGTCGATGCGCTCCTCCGGGAGGAAGGGCTCCCGACCCCCTTCCGTCGGGTCGACCCGAGTCACCGCGACCTGAACCTCCTCGAGGGGGTTCGCCGAGCTGACGCTCCAGTCACTCCCGAAGGCCACCACGGCGCCGCTCTTCAGGGCATCACCGCCTTGGACGGTCCGGGTTCCGAGGGTCTCACCCGGCGCCAGACCTACACGGTGACCGAGGTCCGTTTCCCGAACATGGGCGCGATGCTGCACGAGAACAAGGTCGACCTGATCGGGGTGCTCATGCCCTTCGCCGAGGACTACGCCGCCGGACGCA
>CAYGBO010000002.1:83661-87659 GCA_964348145.1 uncultured Methanomassiliicoccales archaeon | reverse complement strand
ATGTCGGGTTTCTCCGGCCGAGCCGGCTCCGGAGACCGGGCGGGCGAACGGCGGATGCTGCCGGTGGAAGATGCCGCGGGCACGCTCGGGTCCGATCCGGGGCAGGGTAAGCTCGACGATGTCCGTGCTCGCGGCTGCCCAGAGAGGCTGGAAGTTGGCCACGACACCGAGGTCACGGAAGCGAGGGATGTCCGACGGATCGATCAGCTCGATGTGGGCGATGTGGTGACGATGGTCACGACCCCCGTTCTCGCGGAGCGCGGCCTCGACGGCATCGAGGCAATGTCGAACGGTCGCGTCGCCGATCGCGTGGAAATGGACTTGGAATCCCTCCTGGTCCAGCAAGGTTACGACGCGTTGGAGTGCGTGTGGCTCGACGGCGCTGGTACCCCGTTCGCCGGGTTTGTCCGAGTAGGGCTCGAGAAGGGCGGCCGTATGGGTCTCCAAGACACCGTCCTGCCAGATCTTCACGGCAGTCGCGCGCACGCGGCCGCGAGTGTACGTCTCCCGAGCCCTGACGATCCGAGGGATCTGCTCTTCCCCTTGGGCAGGCTCCCACAACAGGGAGGCAACGACCCGAGCCGTCAGCGCACCCTGCTCGTCGAGGGCCCTATACGCATTCAGGGAGCGGAAGGGTTCGTTTCCATCGAGCTTGACGATCGCGTCCTGGAACGAGGTGATGCCGTACCCGTTGAGGACCTTCAGCGCGTAGCGGAGCCCGGCCTCGAGCTCCTCCGGGGTGTGCGGCGGCTCGTGGGCCGCGACGAGTGCCATCGCGCTGTCTTCCTGAAGGCTTCCGGTCGGCTCGGCCGTTCTCGCATCGCGATCGATCCTGCCGCCCGGGGGATCCGGGGTGTCCTTCGTGATGCCGGCGATTTCGAGGGCCTTCGAGTTCACCCAAGCAGAGTGGCCATCGACGGAGCGGAGGTCCACCGGTCGATCCCGGACAATCGCGTCGAGCCACTGCTTTTCTGGAAACCCGCTCGGGAGGAAGGCATCCATGAGCCATCCGCCCCCGCGGATCCACGGAACCTCCGGATGCGCCGCCGCGTAGTCCGAGACCGCCTTCAGGTACTCCTCCTTCGTCCGCAGACCATGGAGATTGCAGGCGAGGTGGATGACGCCCGCGGCGACGGGGTGGCAGTGGCAGTCCTGAAAGGCGGGGAGAACCATCTTGCCGCGCACGTCCACGACCTTCGTGCGCGACCCGACGAACCTCGTGACGCCGCTCTCCGGGCCCACGTAGATAATCCACTCGTCGCGAATCGCGACGGCTTCGGCCCAGCTTCGAACGGCGTCCATCGTGTAGACGCGACCGCCACAGAGCACGAGGTCCGCTTCTTCCGAGGATGCCTCGTCGCTCGCGCCGGGAAGATCCACGGGCCTCGTGCCGACTGCCGGCTCCTCCAGTCCCGCGGCCATGGGCGAGCCGCGCGCACGATGTCGCACCCGTGCTGACGTCGTGGGCGGGAGACCGGACAACCCACAAAAGCATGTCGCCCATCGACCCGGGGGTTCCGGCCTGCGATTCCATCCGAAAGGACTTAAGTTCTCCCGCCCCGTTGCGGGAAGGAAGGGCTTCTCCTGACACTATTCTACTTCGATGTTGAAACGACCGGGGACGATCCGCAGCAGGACCGGATTGTATCCGTGCAGTACCAGCAGCTGAGCGATGACCTCGAGCCCGTGGGTCCCCTTCAGGTGATGGCGGAATGGGAGTGGGGAGAAAAGCAGGTCCTCCACATGATCCTGGAGAAGGGGCTCCTCGAACCGGGTTGGGACTTCGTCCCCGTGGGAAACCGCCTGCGATTTGACCTGACCTTCCTTCAGGAGCGAGCGATGAAGTGGAACCTGATCGAGTGGGATGCCTCGAAACTCAAGTACTTCTGGTTCACGAAGCCCCTCCTCGATCTGCAGCCCATCCTGGTCCTGATGAACCGAGGGAAGTTCAAGGGATCGAGTCTTCACGCCTTCACCCAGAAAGAAAGCGGGAGCCGCGTGCCTTCCCTGTACGGCCAGGGTCGGTATAAGGAGATTATCGAGTATGTCACGAAGGAGCACGAGGCAGCCCTTTCCCTCCTCAGCGAAGCGCGCGAGATCCTCGGGGAGTTCGGCGATCGCCACCGGAGGGGCTAATCGGGCTCCTCGGCGCCGGTGCAAAGCTTCCGGGGAACCTCCCGCCGAATTTCTGCGGACTTGACCGCGGCGCACGTCGAGGTGTGCTTTGCAGTGGGAAGCCCTATGAGGGTCTATCGCTTTCGGAACGCCGGACTGGGCAAATGGAGTTCGGTCTCACAGCCGAGCAAGAGATGATCCGAAAGACGGTCCGAGAGTTCGCGGAGAGGGAGATACGGCCCGTCGCGAGTCATGTCGACCGAACGGGTGAATTCCCCCGGGACACGGTCGCGAAGATGGGTCCCCTCGGCCTCCTGGGTATGATGATCCCGCAGAACTACGAGGGGGCGGGAATGGACACGATCTCGTACGCGTTGGCCGTCGAGGAAGTGGCGCGAGTCTGCGGATCCCACGCCCTGATCATGGCGGCTCACAACTCCCTTTGCGCGGGGCACATCGATCTCGCGGGATCCAGCGCTCAGAAGGACCGTTACCTTCCGGACTTGGCGAGGGGACGGAAAATCGGGGCATGGGCTCTTACAGAGCCCGCGAGCGGTTCCGATGCGGCCGCGATGCGCACAACGGCCAAGAAGGCCGGCTCCAAGTGGAGGCTGAACGGCACGAAGAACTTCTGCACAAACGCCCCCGTCGCCGGGACGTTCGTCGTAATGGCCGTGAGCGATGCGGCGAAGGGGACCCACGGGATCAGCGCCTTCGTCGTGGAAGGCAGGAACCCTGGACTCCACATCGGAAAGGTGGAGGACAAGCTCGGCGTGCGCGGGAGCGCCACCTCCCAGGTCCTCCTGAAGGACTGCGAAGTGCCGGCAGACGGGCTGCTGGGCAAGGAGAACGAGGGGTTCGTGAGCACCCTGAAGGTCCTGGATGGCGGCCGGATCGGCATCGGCGCAATGGCCGTGGGCATTGCGCAGGGGGCCCTCGATGAGTCCCTGAAGTACGGGAAGGATCGCGTGCAGTTCGGCAAGCCCATTGCGGAGCACCAGGCGATTCAGTTCATGCTCGCTGACATGGCGGTGCGCATCGAGGCGGCGAGGACCCTGGTCCTCCGGGCCGCGTGGCTCAAGGACCGTGGGGCTCCGTTCAAGCGGGAGGCATCGATGGCCAAGCTGTACGCGAGCGAGGCGTCATCCTTTGTCACGAACAAGGCCGTTCAGATCCATGGCGGATACGGATACATACGCGACTACCCCGTGGAGCGCATGATGCGGGACGCGAAGCTAACGGAGATCGGGGAGGGCACGAGCGAGATCCAGCGCATGGTCATCGCGCGGGAGCTGCTGGGAGGCTAAAGCAGTCCGAGTCGTCGCAGGAGGGCGTCCTGGGCCTCGCTCGTCGCCACGCGGACGAGCCGATCTGGCAACCCTGCACCTCTTGCGAAGCGGACCGCTTGGTCCTGTGTGACCAGGTCACCGGGCGCATGCGCATCGGAGTCCACGATGGGCGTCGCTTCCGCCGTTTCGGCGACCCGGGCCACATGCCCATTCGCGGGGGCGTGAGCCCGTCGGGTTGAGATCTCCAGGAACACGTCGTTCGCCTTCGCGAGATCTGCCTCTTCTGCCGTGATGAGACCCGGATGGGCTAGGATGTCAACGTCAGGGTTCGACACAGCGCGAAGGTTTGTACCCGGGGCCACGGGCTCCGAGATCGTCTCTCCGTGGACGACGACGATCTGTGCGCCGGCTCGCCGCGCCGCGCGGACGGACCCGTCGAGGCGATCGGGCGGCACGTGTGTGATCTCGACCCCCGGGATTGCGAGGATGTCCCACGACTTCGCGAGTTCGCAATCGGAAATCTCCTGGCGCACGACCCACTCGATGTTCCCCAGGCTCACGTGGTCCGTCACGGCGATCGCGCGGTGCCCGAGG
>CAYGBO010000002.1:66616-83651 GCA_964348145.1 uncultured Methanomassiliicoccales archaeon | reverse complement strand
ATGCGCGACCACTCATGGAGGAACTCGGAGACCGTCCGATGAAACAGCTCGTCGGGCGATCGCCAGGGCTTGAGGACGTAGTAGTCCATGTGCCCGAGGGCCATCGCCCGACGGATCAGTTCGATGCCGAGGAGTTCACCGTCCGTGAGGACCGTGTGGCTGTGGAACTCCGCGCGCTTCGCCGTCATCGTCGCCTCCGCCTCAGCTCTTCGAGGATTTCTACGAAGGGCACGCCCTTCTCGTACAAGAGGACGAGGGTGTGGAACAGGAGGTCCGCTCCCTCGTGAACGATCGCCTCGCGGTCCTCCCCTTGGGATGCCATGACGAGTTCGACCGCCTCCTCGCCGACCTTCTTCCGCGTGAGTTCGGGGTCCGCGAGGAGCTTCGCCACGTGCGAGTCCGCGGGCGGGTTCCGCTCCCGGTCCTGGAAGACACGCCACAGCTCGTCGATCACGTCGCGCCCTCCCTGGGGCTCGCCGAAGCATGTCCTCGCGCCCGTGTGGCACGCAGGCCCCCGGGGCCGGACCTTCGCGAGGAGGGCGTCCCGGTCGCAGTCCCACGTGAGGGACACGACCTCCTGGACGTTCCCCGAGGTCTCCCCCTTCTTCCACAGGCGGTCCCGGGAGCGGGACCAATAGTGCATCCAGCCCGTCTCCTCGGACGCCCGGAGGCTCTCCTCGTTCCCCCATGCGATCATGAGGACGTCCCCGGTGGCTGCGTCCTGGGTGACGACGGGAAACAGGTTTTGCCCCTGGGTCATGTCAACCTCTCCGAACGGGGATGCGCCCCTTGGCCAGAGCGGCCTTGATCTCTTCGACGGTGAGCAGGCCCTCGTGCAGAACGCCGGCAAGGAGGGCCGCGTCCGCGAGGCCGTCGCGGAGGACCTCCACCGCATGGGCTGGGACCCCGAACCCTCCGGACGCGATGATCGGTCGGCGAATTTTTCCCCGCAGAGCCGTGTACAAGCTGAGATCGTATCCGTCCCGTGTGCCGTCGCGGTCCATGCTCGTGACGAGGAACTCCCCCGCGCCGAGGCGCTGCGCCTCGACGGCCCAGCGAATGGCGTCGAGGCCGGCCGGCTTCCGCCCGCCGTGGGTGTAGACCTGCCAGCCCGTGTCCTCCCGTTTCGCGTCGATGGCAACGACGACGCATTGGGAGCCGAAGGCGTCCGCAGCCTCCGTGATCGTCGCGGGACGGGCCACGGCGGCCGTGTTCACACCGACCTTGTCCGCGCCGGATCGCAGCAGGCGCGCGACGTCGTCCGCGGATCGGACACCGCCCCCGACCGTCAGGGGGATCGTCAAGGCGGACGCGGTCCGGCGGACCACATCGACGAGGGTCTCGCGGCCTTGAGCGGATGCGGACACGTCGAGGAACACGATCTCATCCGCCCCCTGGTCTTCGTAGGCGGCCGCCGCCTCGACGGGGTCGCCGACGACGCGGAGATCCTTGAACCGGACGCCCTTCACAACCCGTCCCGCGTCGACGTCGAGGCATGCGATGATCCGAGGGATCGGGCTCACGGGGATTCCTCCCATTCGACCTTGCCCTTGACGGAGAGGCCTCGCGACGACGTCGCAAGGGAACGGGCCAGGGCGAGCCCGAAGGCTTTGAAGGTGGCCTCGAGGAGGTGGTGCTCCTCGCCGGGGCGAAGGGTGAGCTGGTGGAACGTGATCTTCGCCTCCGTCGCCATGGAGCGGAGAAGGTGCTCACCCATCGACGAAGGCGGGAGGTCGGACCGGTAGTACGGGCGATCTACGAGGTCGACGACGACCTGGACCAGGCTTTCGTCCATGGGGACGATTGCCTCGCCGAAGCGCTCGACGCCACCGTGGGGCAGCGCGCGTCGCAGGGCGCGGCCGACGGTGAGGGCAACGTCCTCCGCGATGTGGTGCCCTTCGTCTCCGGCCGCCTCAATCGTGAGGTCGAGGCTCCCGTATCGGGCGAAGGTCTCCATGAGATGCGTCGTGAAGGCGTCTCCCGCGCGACCCTTGAACCGCCCCGCGCCGCCCAACTTGAGGGTCACGGCGACCTTCGTTTCCCGGGACGATCGGCGGACCGTGACCGCGTCCGGGGTCATGCCAACGCCTCCTGAGCCTTCCCGAGGTCGAGGGTCCCCGCGTGGAGGGCCTTCCCCACGACGACGTGATCGAAGCCCACACGCCGGAGCGTCCGGAGATCCTTCAGCGTCGTCGCTCCGCCCGCCGCGATCCGCGCGTGCCCGCACCGGCGCACGAGAGCGTCGGAGGGCTCCCCAACGCCGCGCATGCGTCCCTCCACGGCCACGTTCGTGAAGAGGAGTCCATCCAGGGGTAGGTGGTTCGCAAAGTCGACGAGGGCTTCTGGGTCCGCTGGAGCCGGGCGCTGCCACCCCTCCACGAGCACGCCCCGAGCATCCCGATCGAGGGCGAGGATGAGCCTCGAGGGGAACTGGACGGCCATCGCGCGAAGCCACCCCGGGTCCCGGACGGCCCGCGTGCCCACGATAGCCTTCGCGGCCCCGACGGTGAGGACGTCCCGGAGGGAGTCCTCGTCGCGAAGTCCGCCGCCGACTTGGACGGGGATCGTGACCGTACGGAGGACCTCGCGCACGAGATCTCGGTTCTCCCCTGTGCCCAGGGCCGCATCCAGATCGACGACGTGGAGACGCTTCGCTCCGCGGCGCTGCCACTCTTCGGCAAGGCCGGCTGGATCGTCGGAGACCACCGTCGCCGTGTCCCGCCGTCCGCCGACCAGGAAAACGGCACGGCCCTCGAGGAGGTCAATCGCAGGTATCACGCCGATGGGAGCACCCCCGTTTCCGCGAGGAAGTTCCCGAGGATCCTCGCACCGACGCGGCTGCTCTTCTCCGGGTGGAACTGGACGCCAAACACATGGCCCTTCCGGACGGCGGCCGCGAAGGGGCCGCCGTGGTCGCTCGTGGCGACGACGCCCTGTGCGTCGGCGGGCGCCGCGAAGGAGTGGGCGTAGTAGACCATCGCGCCGCCGGACAGCCCTCGGAACCAAGAATCGCCGTGGATCTGCAAAGGGCTCCAGCCCATGTGGGGCACGACATCGGCGCGGAGGGCCTGTAAGCGACCCGACAGCAGGCCGAGACCCTCGCCGGTGCCCTCCTCGCTCGATTCGAAGAGAATCTGCATCCCCGCACAGACGCCGAGGAGCGGGATACCCGCCTCCACGGAGCCAAGGATCGTCCGACGGACGTCTCCCGTTCCTCGAACGATTGCAGGGAAGGAGGCCACTCCGGGGAGCACGAGGCACTCCGCCTCTCCGACGACCTTCGGATCTCGGGTGATCGTCACGCCTGCGCCGGCCCGTCGGAACGCCTCCCGCAGGCTAAACAAGTTCCCTGTGCCCGAATCGACGAGGGTCACGCTCGCCATGACGCCACCTCCTGGAGGGCCTCCAGGAGGGCCCGGTGGTGCTCCGCCCGGCCAACGGTGATTCGAAGGGACGCGCCGTCCGCGCCCCCGGGCCAATCCACGAGCCGGACACGGATGCTGCGGGCGGCCAAGTGGCCGTGGACGTCCGCGGCACGCCGGAGGGGGCCCACGAAGACGAAGTTCGCTCGGGAGGGCCAGACCGGCCAGCCCGCGGTCCGGAGTCCCTCGTAGAGGCGGGGCCGCTCCCGCTCCACGAGGTCCACGGCCTGGGTCACGAAGGATTCGTCCCGGAGGGCCGCGAGGGCCGCCTGCTCGCCGAAAGACGTTACGTTATAGGGCATCTTGATCGCCCGCATCCTCTCGATGAGTTCCGGATCGCCCACGGCGTATCCAATCCGAATCCCCGGGAGACCGTACGCCTTCGAGAAGGTCCGGAGGACGACGACCCGATCCCTCGAGCGGGCCAAGGAACGGAGGTCCTGCCTGGCGAACTCCGCGTAGGCCTCGTCGATCACGAGGGGTGCGTGTACCTTGTCGATCAAGGCCTCGAAGGCCTCTGGGGGGAACGCCGTACCCGTCGGGTTGTTCGGAGACGGGAGGAAGAACGCGTCGGCTCCGCAGGCGGCCAGGTCATCCACGGGCAGGTTCTCCCTGAGCGGCACGCGGAGGACCTCGACCCCATTCGCCCGGGCCGCGTGATCGTACATCCCGAAACTGGGAAGCAACACGCCCATCGATCTGCCGCGGGGCGCGAAGGCCCGCACCGCGAAATCGAGGAGCTCGTCGGACCCGTTGCCCACGAGGATTCCCTCCGGACCCACGCCAAGACGGGCGGCAAGGGCCGCCGTGAGGTCCGGCGCGCCCGGGTCCGGGTACATCGCGAAGCGGGACGGGGGCGAAGCCCGTAGGGCGGCGCGGATTGCGGACTCGTTCAGGATGGGTGCCGTGTTCAGGTCGAGCCGGATCGGCCGGTCCGTGTCGGCCACCGCTCGACTCATCGAGCCACCGTCCTCGCCCGGTCGAGTCGGGAGGCCAAGGCGGCTGCGTGGGCCTCGAAGCCTTCCGCCAGGGCGATCGTGCGTCCGGGAGCCGCGAGCCGGTCCACGTCAGCCGGCTTCACGTCCACGTAGGTCACGAACTTGAGGAAATCGCGAACGCCCAGGGCTCCGCGCCAGCGTGCACTTCCGGCGGTGGGCAGGATGTGGTTCGTCCCCGCCGTGTAGTCGCCCATCGCCGCGGTGCTCCACGGACCGAGGAAAACGCACCCCGCGTTCCGGACCGCGTACCGGAGAGGACGCGCATCCCGGACCGCCAGGACAAGGTGCTCGGGCGCGAGGGCGTTCGCGAGGTCGATGGCCTGGGTCGTGGAAGCGGCGCGGAGGAGCCATCCGTTCGCGTCGAGGGCTCTTGACATTTCGAGGCCTCGGGGAGGATCCTTCGTCCTCTCGCGAACCGCGACGAGCACGTCCTCGGGACTACGCCCGTCCACGAGGATCCCGATGGCGACGGCCTCGGGATCGTGCTCCGCCTGGGCGACGAGCTCCGCCGCGAGGATGTCCGTCTCGAGAGACTCGTCCGCGATGACGAGGACTTCGCTGGGGCCCGCGATGCCGTCCGTGGCCACTCGGTCCGATACGAGGAGCTTCGCGGCGGTCACAAACACGTTTCCGGGACCCACGATCTTCTCTACGGGTGCCACGGACGCCGTGCCGAAGGCCATCGCGGCGATCGCCTGGGCCCCGCCGGCGACGAGGATCTCGTCCGCGCCTGCGAGGGCCGCGGCGGCGAGGACGGCATCCGGGGGTCGGCCCATGGTTTTCACTGGCGGTGACGCCACGAGGACTTCTCGCACGCCCGCGACCCGGGCAGGGATCACGCCCATGAGGGCACTCGATGGGTACCCGCGGGGACCGCCCGGCACGTAGACGCCCACACGGTCGAGGGCTCGCGGAATCTGTCCCGCCCGGGAGCCGCCGGGTCCGATGGGCATCTCGTAGCCCAGCGGGACCTGGGCGCGGTGGAAGGAGTGGATCTGGCGCGCCGCAAATTCAAGGGCCGTTCGGAGATCCGGGGGAATACGACCCAAGGCCGCCTCCAGCTCGGGCCGTCCCAGCCGAAGGGACTCAGGTCGCACCTCGTCGAAGCGCTCGGAGGCTTCGAGGACCGCCTCGTCCCCGCGACGGCGGACGCTTTCGATGATGGCCCGGGCGGCCGCCAAGGCGCGATCCATGGAGCCCATGTCCCGGCGCAGAGTCGAGAGGATCTCTTCCACAGTCGAGGACCGAGCGTCGAGGACGCGCACTAGACCACCATCCGCTCGATGGGCACGACAAGGATCCCCGTCGCACCTATCTCCTTAAGGAGGGCAATTACGCCGTTCAGCTCATCCTCTTTCACGACGACGTGCATCGCGACCATGTCCTCCCGACCCATCAGGTTCATGACGGTCGGGCCGGAAATTCCAGGCAGGAAGGCGCGGACCTCGGGGAGCTTCGCCGACGGTACGTTCGCCATGAGATAACGGCGCGCCTCCGCCTCGGCGACGCTCTCAATGGCCGAGGTGAGCTCGCGGATTTCGTCCGACTTCGTCTCAAGGCTCTTCGGTCCCGCAATGAGCACCGCTCGGGATTCGAGGATCACGTCGAGGACCTTGAGGTGGTTCATGCGAAGGGTCGAACCCGTCTCGACGAGATCTGCGATGAAATCCGCCGCGCCGATATTTGGCGTGACCTCCGCGGCGCCGCGTACCTCCGTGATCTCCACCTCGCGGCCGAGCCGCCGGAAGTAACGGCGCACGAGGTTCGGGAAGGACGTCGCCACGGTCGCCCGGTCGGGGACATCTGCCGCGGATCGGGCGGCAGAGGACTCCGGGGCCGCGAGGCTGAGCCGACAGAGGCCGAAGTTCAACTGCAGGAGCCGCTTCACACGGTCCCCCGTTTCTTCGAGAATGTCGAGGCCCGTGATGCCCACGTCCGCGGCACCCGTCTGTACGTATCCGGGGATATCCCAGGGACTCGCGAAGAGGACCTGGTACCGTCCTTTCCCCGAGTCCACGAGGAGTTTTCGGTCCGTCGCGCTCGGGACGTGCAAGCCGATGGACCGTAGCAGGCGCGCGGCGTCGTCGGCGAGGCGTCCCTTGTTCGGAATCGCGGTGCGGATTATGGCCATGGGAAGACCTCCAGGGGCTCCCGAGCGCCTCCGCTCACCCAGGGTGTTCGTTGGAGAAAGGAGGCGTGCTCACGGGGAGCCCGAGCAGCAGTCGCCCTGCACCGAGGCTCCATGAACGCAACCCCACGCTGCGACGACTCGCTGCATCGTGACGGGCCCCACGTCGAACGAGGATATAATCCTTGTTGTCCCCTGAGCGATTCGGAGGGACCCTTCATGGCCGATTCCCGCGGAACCGCACGTGCTCCTCGATCGTCCGAACCAAAGCGTCCCCCATGCGCCGATACCCCTCCACGTCGGGATGGCGGTCGTCGGGCGAACCGCGGAGGCGCGAAGCGTCCCGGGGGTCCGCGACCGCTGCGTGCGTGTCGCAGACCGGGATGCCGAGGGTCGTCCCTACGAGCTTGATCCAGTCGTTCAGGGTCCAGATCGCGGCGGCGTCCCGAGGGGAGGCCGTGTTGTACGGCAGGACCGTTGCGGCGACGGGCGTGATATCGTCGTTCATCGCTTCCGCGTACATGATCCCGAGGTTTCGTTGGACGTCCCCCGGGGTCCTCCCCCCCTTGATATCGTTCACGCCCGCAAGGATGATCGCGTAGTCCGGATGCTCCGCGAGGACGTCGCGAGAAAACCGCGCCAGGATTTCGTCGGAGCGCTCGCCGTCGACCCCCCGGTTCAGGACGGTCCACTCCGGATGGGCCCGGCTCATCCAGTGTGCGTACTGACTCTCGGGATTTCCCCGACCGTCCGGGGGGACCTCAAGGGGCGAGCGAAACCCGGGCGCGCCCGAGGTCGTCGAATCGCCCATGCCGACGATCATGAGCGTTCGGGGGGCCACGAACCGGCATACCCCGCATGGTCTAAGCCCTTCTGGGGCAACATCCGGCGTCCGAAAACCTCATCGGTCGGAAGGGTCTGGGCGTGCCGATGGACCAAGCGTGGGGCGCCGCCGTCCGCCGGAGGCGCCTCGAGGCGTTCCGCTGGAGGTACGGGGCCGGCCTCGGGCACAAGATCCTGCTTGGCGCCCTCTTCGCGTCGGCGACAGGCGCGGCGGCCCAGCTCCGAATCCCCCTTCCCTTCACGCCCGTCCCCATCACCCTGCAGACCCTCGCGGTCCTCGCGTCGGGCCTCGCGCTCGGTCGGACCTGGGGTGCCGCGAGCCAGCTCCTGTACGTGGCCGGCGGCCTCCTCATTCCCTGGTACGCTGGGTTCGGCGGCGGCCTTCCGATTGCGCGGGACGCCTTGGGTCTTCCAAGCGATCGATCCGGTCTCGCGGTGCTCATGGGGGCTACGGCGGGCTACCTCGTCGCCTTTCCCATTGCCGCGGGCATCGTGGGGTGGGCGTGCGATCGTCGCGTTCGATGGCGGTCCTTTCCGCACCAGCTTGCGATCATGGTTTTTGGATCCCTCGTCGTGGTCGCAGGGGGCAGCCTCTTCGCGATCGGCGCGGGGTACTCGACGCCCGACCAAGTCCTCGCCGGCTGGATCCTTCCCTTCCTTCCGGGGGACCTGGCGAAGGCGCAGCTAGCCGCCCTCGCGGGGACCGCCGCCCTCCCGAAGGTCGCCTTCAATGGGGAGTTGGACCGACAGGCATACCGCCGAGGGGACTTGGAAATCACCGGATCCCGAGGACACGGCAGGTCCCGACTCATCTCGGTGATTCTTCTGGCGACGGTGGCCGCCTTCTGGACGTTCCTTCTCAGCCTTCCACCGTCGGGGGATCCTTCGGACGCATTTCCGGTCGTGTATCCGGTGACAGTCTTGGTCCTCGGAATCATCGCCCTCCTCGGAATCCTCCAGGCGCGCGCCCTGGCCGTTCCGTAGGGCGCTGGTCCGCGTCGCCTTTCCAGGAACCTTCGCGCATGGACGCGCCCTTAGTCCCGGCCTCCCCAAGGGAGACGCAAACGCTTTATCCGGCGACGCAGCGATGCCGCACAGGATGGTCCGCGCCGCTCGGCCGAGCCGGAAGCGAGATGGCCGTCCAGGTCCGCCCGATGGATATCCCAAGGATCCGGAGAAGTACGCGGACCCGGCGAACTGGAAGTATCCCGTTCACACGCCCTTCCACGCCCGCGCCGCGAGACGCTACTTCAACAAGCCGGGGAACCGGGCGAAGTACACCCCTCAGGAACAGGCGTACATCGACCGGAAGATCGATGGCGCCCTCGAGAAATTCGGCGTCGCCATCAAGGTGAAGGGCGGTGAGATTGAGGACGAAGCTGGAATCATCCAGGCGGACGTACCGGTGGACAAGGACATCGACCGGCTCAGCCGGGACGAACTCCTTCTCCTGCTCCTCGGCCGCAATCGCCTCGCGTCTGCCCGGGGAATCGGGGGGGCCCTCGTTTCCATCGACAAGGCAACCACGACCCTGCTGTCCGGAAGCGTGAAGGCGTACGCCGTGAGGATCGATGCCCAAGATCGGCGGATCGATCACGATTGCATCGACTGGCGAACGAATCGCGCGAAGGCTCGGCTGTTCTGCAAGCACCTCGGAGCATTCCTGCTCCACGTAGACCAGGGGCGGGCCGTCCGGCTTCTGCGGACCCTCCTTCGAGAACGGGATCGCTGGAGCTTCGCGTGACGATTTTTCATGGAAAGCCGGACGGAGGGCCGGTGCACCTCTTTCCCGCTCCCTTGCGGGCAGGCGAAGCTCGACGCAGTGCGGGCGACCGCGAAGGGCGGATCGAAGGCCCTAGCAGATCCACTGCTCCTCTCAGGTCCTGGGCACCTTCTTGGCCGTCTCGGTCCGGTGCCTCGCGGATCGTCCCGCGGTGAGGAAGGCCACGGCGGAGAGCCCGGCAAGCCCGATCTGCACGAAGGACCCCGCGATCACCACGGGGTCGGCGAGAGGGACCACACCAAAGACGACCGCGGGCGCGATGAGAGCGCTCACGACCTCCGCCCCGACACCGACGCGAAGCCAACGCTTGTTGTCCCGCACCCCGGGGGGCGCCGAGGCCGCGAGGAAGATCGCCGCACTCGCCAACGCCGCGACGCCGCTGACACCGGCCGTCGCCGCGAACTCTGGGACGCCCGTTGCGGACAAGCCGGCGGTCGGCACATGCACGAGGAGGGCGATAGGGAGGACGAACAGGTACGATCGGGGGCTTCCGCGACCGCGCCACGGATCTTCCGCGAGGCGCGCGCCCTGGAGGATCTTCGTACCGTAAATGATGAAGATGATCCAGATGGGTACGGCGAACAGGGGGAAGACCGCATGGAGGATCACGGCGAGACCGTACACGGGCGCACCGGCCTTCCACGCGGTGACCCAATCCATGCCCCGTCGGACGGCCATCCGAATCAACGGGCGAAGGCGGCCTGAGTCAAAGAACCTTCCCGGTCAGAGGCGGCTGAAATCTCTTCCGGCGTCCGCGTTCTTGTCTTGCTTCCTCGCACCCTTTCGCACCGGGTGCGCAAGGGGCTCATGGCAACTCGGGCACTCCTGTCCGGACTCGAGACAGGCCTTGCAGAGCCACGCGCCGCACGAATGCCTGCGATCCCCAGGGGCGTCATGGACCTCACAATGGCTTGCCGGGATCGGCTTCTCCGCGCTCGTCGACGGCTTGGGCGGCTTCGGGGCTCGCTCCGCGGACTCAAGGGGTACATCGGCGTCCACCTCTACGTCATTCGCCTCCTTTACGACTTGGGCATCGGGGGCGGGCTTCCCCTTCTTGCGCCTCGGCTTCGCCGGAGGTTCGTCAGGCGCCGGGGTGGTCGCAATCCGGTACCCGCCACCTTCGAAGATTTTCAGAGACGTCTCGAGCTTTTTCGCCTCATAGGGCCCCAGGCGCAGCTCCCGCGCGAGGTCTACGAGGTTCCATTCATCCCTCGGGAGATCCATGGCGCGACGCATGAGGTCGTCGTTCCCCCAGTCCGCCGTGGGCTCGAGGGCGGCTTCGCGGACCCAGTCGATGTATCCCCAGACCTGGCGGGCCTCATCGAGATCCATGTTCGGCAAGGCTCCGCTTACATCCGCGAGGCGTAGGGCGTCGAGATCCGAGTACCGCTGCAGCACGGTCGCCCCCACGGCTTCCATGCGCCGGAGATCTTCCGTGTGTATCCGGTCCGGGACCAAGGAAGCGGGCTCGTTCACATAGCGCAGGACGTCGTCGAGGAAGTCAAGGGGTACGGAGCAGTACTTGAATGCCTCCTCCCGCGTCGCCGGCCGCTCCAGGTGCCGTTCATACCGGACGACCGCCTCCGCGAAGGATTCGACGCGATCGAGCCGGAGCCGCTCCTCCGCCGCTGCCTTGCCCTGCTGCGCCGCCTCGTACTCCGGGTCAAGGGCAAGGGACGCCTCGAAGCACCGGAGGGCCTCCTCGCTCCGCTTCAGACGGAGGAGGGCGAGGCCTTTGCTGTTCCAGTACGCTTTGTCCCGCGCGTCGAGGCGGATCGCATGATCGTAGGCCTCCACGGCGGCCTCGTACTGCCCCGCGCGCTCCTCGGAGAATCCGCGCATGTACCAGAAGGTTTTCTCGTCGGGCCGCGCGGCCGTCGCGTAGGAGAACGCGACCGCAGCGTCCGCAAACTCTTCGAGGGCCAGATGAGCCAGGCCCATCCCGCGCCAGGCGTCCGCGTGGCCCTGATCCTCCTTCACCGCGGCCTCGAACGACTCCAGGGCTTCCTTCGGACGGCCGAGGGCTTGGAGGGCCTCTCCCCTCCAGGCGAGGAGGGTTGCGTTCCGGGGGTGAGCCTTCAGCGCGAACTCAAAGCAACCGATGGCCTCGGACGGCCGGTCCGTCTTGAGCAGGCAAAGACCCTTCGTGCGATAGGCTGCGTAGTTGTTTGGGTCCCTCCCGAAGATAACGGAGAGGGCAGACAGGGCGTCGTCGTAATGGCCTTGGGTCGCGAGACAGATCGCCTTGCCGTTCAGCAGCTCGAGGTGATCGTGTTCGAGGACGAGGCCGTCCTCGAAGACCTGCAGGGCCTCCGCGACGCGGCCCATGTCGAAGAGGATTTGGCCCCGCTGCACGAGGGCCGTCCGGTCCCCAGGGTTCAGGGAGAGGGTATGCTCGAAGGCGGCGAGGGCTTCTTCCCTGCGTTCGAGGCGAAGGAGCATCGCGCCCCGCGCGTTCCAGGTCTGCCGGTCCATGGGATCCGCGCGGGCCGCGGACTCCATGGTTTCTAGGGCTGCCTCCTTCCGGCCCAACTTCTCCAACGCGAAGGCCTTCGTCCGCAGGGCGTCCGCGTCACGGGAATCGAGGTCGAGGAGTTCGTCGCAGACGTCTACGAGGCCCTTGTACGCGCGCTGGGTCCGAAGGACGTCTCGCTTGAAACGCAGCAGATCCGGCTGTCCCGGCGAGAGGGCAATCGAACGGTTCACGGCCATGAGGGCCTCCTTGTTCGAGCCGGCCGCCCGGGCAAGGCGGGCTCGGCGCAACCATGCTTCCGGATCCTTGGGATTCAGGACGGACAGGCGCTCGCTCGCGGCGAGGGCTTCCGAGAACTTGCCGAGGGCCTCGAAGGCTTCACACCGGCCCAGAATCGCGGCGCCGTCCCGCGGGTTCACGTGGAGGACGCGATCGAAGGCCACGAGGGCTTCCTCGTATCGGTGAAGCTCCAAGAGACACCCCCCTTGCTTCACGGAAGACTGCACGAACGTGGGTTCGCGTTTCGCCGCCTCCCCGTACGCGGCTGCGGCCTCCTCATACCGCTTGAGCCACTGGAGGGCCGCGCCTCTGCCGTACCATGCCCGCGCGTCCGACCCATCGAGGGCGAGGACGCGATCGAAGGCGACGATCGCCTGTTCGTGTCGCTTGGCCCCCTGGAGCGCCAGGCCGAGGAGATACCACGCCTTGAGATCCTTCGGCGCGTAGCGAGTCGCGCGATCCAAGGATTCGGCGGCCTCGCCGAACGCCTTCCGTCGATACTGGGTGGAGGCCAGTCCGTACCAGAGATCCGCGGACGTCGGCTTCGACTCGAGGGCGACTCCGTACGCATGAGTCGCTTCCTCGTACCGCTCGAGGGCGGCAAAGGCGGAGGCTTTCCGCGCCCACGCGTCCGCGTGACTCGGGTCGAGTCGAAGGGCATTCTCGTATGCGGCCAGGGCCTCCGCAGGCTGCTCGAGATCCTCGAGGGCCTCGCCTTTCGCGAGCCACGTCCCCACATCCTTCCCGTCCCGTTCGAGGATCTCCTCGCAGATCCGGAGGAGAACCTTCGGGTTTTGCGAGTTCCGGAGGGCGTCCCGGCGCCCGCGCATGGCCTCCAGATCGTCGGGCTGGATGGCAAGGGCCGCCTCGAAGGCGGCGCGGGCCTCGTCCGTTTGCCCGAGGGCCACGAGGGCGCGACCTCGGTCCTTGAGCGCCCGAACGTGTACCGGCTGGATCGAGAGGATTGCCTCACACGTCGACACAATCTCGGACCATCGTTCGGCCTCGACGAGGAGACGGCGCTTCGCGTCAAGAGCATCGAGGGATCGCGGCTCTACGGCAAGGAACTCATCAAGGGCGGACAGGGCCTCGTCCTTCCGTCGGAGCTGCAGCAAGGCCTGGGCGCGGGCGCTCAACGCGCCCCCGTGGCGGGGATCGAGGGCGAGAACCCGAGGCGCCTGCTGAAGGACCTCCTCCCAGCGGGCGAGCCCGCGGAGGGATTCTAGCCGGCCCGCCTGAGGGGCGAGAGCCTTGGGCGAGAGGGCAATCGCCTGGTCGTAGGAGGGGACCGCCTCCCCGTTCCGGCCCATTGACCGCAAGAGATCCGCCCGCGCGATCCATCCCGTCGCGTCCCCGGGTCGCAGGCGAAGGGTTTCGTCGTAGGACCGGAGTGCGTCCTCGGGCCGTCGGGCCGCGACGAGGGCGTCCGCGCGCATCCTCCAAGCGTCGGCATCTTTCTTGTCGAACTCGAGGGCCCGCTCGAGGCAATGGACCGCCTTCTCCGGTTCACCGGACTCCATATACAGGTGGGCTTTCCCCTCCAAGGCGTCCTTGCGATTCGATGCTAGGCGCAGTGCCTCGCCGTATGACCCATGGGCCGCCTCTATGAGGCCCGCGCGTCGCTCCGCGTCCCCCCGGCGGACCCACATATCAACGTCCTCTGGGGCAAGGGCGAGGACCCGGGCATAGCCCTTCACATCGTTAGGGTCCAAGTTCACGACCTGCGCGTAGGCGCGCAGTGCCTCCGCCTTCTGGCCCAGCGTCGCGTGTGCGTATCCCTTCCGCTCCCACAGCCCCTTGAGCCGGGGTGCGAGTCGCGAGGCAGTCTCGTACCGGATGATGGCTTCCTCGGCCTTGCCCCGGGCCACGAGGAGGTCGCCTTGGTAGCCGAGGGCCCGCACGTTCGATCCATTCAGGAGCAAGGCCTGGGCCAGAGAAACCTCGGCCTCGTCGAGGGCCTTCACAGTTAGGAGTGCCCGCCCGAGGCGTGCGTATGCTTCGGACCAAATCTCCGGTTTCCGAGGGACACGATCTCGGTTCTGGTCCAGCAACTGGAAGGCCCGAAGGAGGAGCGCCGGTGCGCGTCGACCCGAACCCGACCTCGAGGGAGAGGCGGCGGACTCGATCAGGCCGTTGATCCTGTCAAGAGCACGCCCCTCTCGATCCCAGAATCGGGGGAAGAGGACCATCTCTGTCATCCCATCCCGTTCGAGCCCCAAGAGGGCGTCGGACAATTGGCCGACATGGCACGTACCCGCCTTAAACATGTCGCCGCGACAGAAGGAGTCGGACGAGGAGTGGCGAGCGCGGGGCCGCGCGGACTTCAAAGCCGCTCGTCATGGCTGCCGAATATATAGGGTGCCGGACATATTGCACGCCGCGGACACAGTTCGGGTCCTCTTCGAGTCCGGAGAGGGTGTGGAGAACGCCCGCGGGGTCGGAGGTGGATCCGAGTCCCCCGGGAAGGCTGCCTATGGCCAAGAACGCGACCGTGGATGCGACGAGACTTCGGCGGGAGACAAGGACCTGGCTCTCCCAGCACACCATACGGGATGTTCGAACGATCGCGGGCGACTTGGAGAATGCCGGGGAGGACGTGCACGACCTGCGGGAAGCCCTCGACGGTCTTGAGTCACTCGTCCGGGAGGAGTCGCGTCAGCCCCGGCGCAGCCGCGGGAAACCGAAGGCATGACGCAAAGTGCAGGGACCGGGATTCGAACCCGGGTCATCAGCTTGGAAGGCTGAAGTCCTAACCAACTAGACTATCCCTGCGCGCGGGCCCAAGAGAAAAGACTCGCTTTAACTTTTGTGCGAGCGCCCGCAGTGGCCATCGCAGACCTCGGCCCAGGCCGAATCCCTCGCAGTATTCCTACGAAAAAGAAGGAGGATCGGCGGAGTCGCGGAGGCAACCCATCTCCGCCGATCGGTTGGGATGGAAGAGATTGTCACCCGTCGTCGTCAGAAGCATCGAATTCAAAAGAGCATCCGTACGACGTGTACACATCCTGCCAGCTGTAGTGCTCACCCGTCGTCATGTCGTCCACCCGGTGCGCGCCCGCAACGCAGTCCACGGGGGACCGAACCCCCACACGGTATATATCCAGGGACCGGGGGGAGGGGAGTGAAAGTGAGGGTTTGGAGGAGTGAAAGTGCTAACGCGTCGTTAGCCGCTCAAACACATGGTTCGCAACGATCGCGCAGCCAAGCGAGAGGACGACGAAAGACAGTCCCGGCTCTCCCAGCAGTCCCAGAGCAACGGCGACGCCGATGTCTACGAGGAGAAATCCTGCGATCCTCAAGGGGCGGATCACCTCCACAAAGACAACCAGCACGCCGAGGGCCATGAAGAACACGATGGTCGCGTACAACACGGCCGCAACGAGATCCGGCAGCAGCGCCATGAGCAAGACGCGGAACCGACCCTTCTCCCTTAAGGTTTCGGAAGGACCGCGTGGCGAACACGCACGGCTTCGCCTCGTTCTGCGTCAACCATCTCCCGCCACGACATTCGCGCGACGCCCACAGCGCGCACCTCGCCCTCGTGGCGCACGACGACGTCGTCGCCCGCACGGACATTGCGGTCCGCATCTACGACCCCGACAGCGAACACGTTCCCCGTGGGCACGAAGTCCTCGATCTCAATCCAATAGGCATCGGCGCTGGACAGGATCTGTCCGCCATCCAGGGTGAGGGAGAGCATGCCTCGCTGGGTGTACATCGCGAGTTGGCTCGATCCACGCATCACGCGGATGTCGGGAAATCGACCGCGGTAGGAGGCCCCGGCCAGCAGGTCAAGACCTGCGTCGCCGAACTGGAATCGGACGATGTTCGCCATCTCTTCCCCGAACCGACGCGCACCGGGGACGCGATCAAACGGGGAAGCGACGTCGGAGAGGGTCCGCGCGAGGGCCGCAAGAGCTGTCTCGCTCGTCGGTCGTTCCTCCGAGGGAGTGAGGACGCCGGGAAGGGCTTCGAGGACGATCCGCCTCTCCGGACCGAGGTGAGCCACGATGGCATCGTACCGATTCGCCGAAGCAAAGGCCCGAAGGTCCTCGGCAACGATCGCGGCCTCGTCTCGGCTCCAGTCCCCCGTCACGGGAATGTCGTAGGCGGAAGCAGGATAAAACCGCTCCAGCTCCCGGGGAACGAGGCCGAGGGGTGAGGTCACGACGACCTCGTGGATGACGGACGGATTTCCCGAGCGAGCGATGGCCTCGTGGAACCGCCGGTGGCTGCGGCTGCGCGAGTACGGCTTGCGCGCGGAGCAGGGAAGAAGCAGCAGGACGCGCGCGAAAGGCGGTTTTGTGTACCGTTCGCGCACTCGACGGCGGAACCGGAGAACCTCGGGACGGGTGAGGGACTCATGGCTATAAGCGAGCACGTTGCCGCTCACCACGGGTGCATACAGCTCGAGGAGACTTCCGTGGCGCAGGTCGAGTTCGCGCAGCACGACGGTGTTCCAGGGATCATTCGCGAGGCGCCTCTCGACGAGTTCCCGAAATCGACCGTGGGCGATGTGATTTCGCACGACCAAGATCTCCCGATACAGGGCGCGCTCGTTGTGAGCCAGCAGATCCTCCCCGGCCTCACAGGCTGGACATGCGCAGGCCGCGCGATCCGCTTCGGAAAGGGGCAGGACACCGTCCGCGGTGTGAAACAGATTCCTCCCGCTATCGAGGACCATTCGACTCGAGTCCACCAGGTCCAGTCCCGAATACACGAGGAGCGCGAGATTCGATGGCGACGCGAGGCCGGTGACCCCGACGGGCTTTGCGGGTCCCAAGGCTTCGAGGAGGTGGGCCATCTCATCGGCAAAGGCCTTCGGGTCTCGCGCGTACTCAACGCCGTTCGCCAGGAACGCGGCCTCCGAGGAGGCGGCCGCGAGCAGGTCCCCATCGGACGCGACAACGGCGACGCCGCCGGCCCCCGACTCCCGGGGAACGTCCAGATCGGCAAGGGAGGCGGGAACGCCCTTCGTGGGCGGAAGGTCGAGAGGTGATTCCAGAGGACGCGGGAAGAAAACGCTCCCGCTCGGGCGGATCTGGAGGCGAGAATCCTTCGTCCGCTCCGAGACGAGCAGAGCCTCGGCATAGTCAGGCGCGGGACGTG
>CAYGBO010000002.1:62938-66556 GCA_964348145.1 uncultured Methanomassiliicoccales archaeon | reverse complement strand
AGGGAGGAGCCCCCATAGGACCAGATCCCGGTGCGCCCTAGGCCGCCTCGCTCGAACACTTCGAACATCGCGTCGCGCGAAGATGTCTCGCCCGACTATAAAGGCACGGACTCACTCGAGGAGGACCATGTTGCGCTCGATGAACGCAAGCTCCTTCGGATCGAAGGCACGCGCGTCGAGGCTGAGAAGGAGAATCGCTCGGTGCATCGCGATTTGCTCGTTCACATATTCGAGGAACTGCAGGATGCGTGGGAAGTCGTTGTTCACCATGAGGTACTCAATGCCATCCAACAGGATTACGGCTCGGCCTTCCTCACCCACGAAACTCGAGATTAGGTTCGTCAGACTGTTCAGGTTATGCGGATCCACGTAGTCTTTCCCCAGTGTCGTAGACAACCATACGACGCGGATGGGACGTCCGTTTTGCTGCCGTTCGACGTGGTTCGGATGCTGCCGCGTGACGTACAAGGCTCGGTAGCCCCGTTCCACAGCCCGGCAGAAGTGGGCAAGAGCACGCTCCGGTTTCCGTTCGCTCACAAGGTAGGATCGGCCTTCCTCTAGTTCCCGCTTCTTTCCGAAGAGCAATGTGTTTAGAAGTTCGTCCTCTTCCTTCGCGAAGAGGAGCGGCCAGGGGAGCCGCATGGTCGTTCGTCGTTCCCATCCGGACCGCCCGCACTTATACGTATGGACCCAGCTATCGGGTCTGAAAGTAAGGGAAGCGGTCGGAGGAGGCGACCTCGGCTATGCCCCGCCCGGACACCTCCGCGAGGCTCGAGCTTCCCCACGCTCTGATTCTTCAAAAGGTGCCCCCACCGGGCCGCGGCCCGGACGGAAACGTTTTTGAAGGACATCCTGTTGGGCCGCGCGATGGCCCGGCCCGTCGTCGGAGTGTTGGCCAGTTCCGGCCTCGAGATCGCGAGAGAACTTAAGGAGGAACAGACCCGTCTTCTCGCAACCCCTCACGGGGCGCCGAGCGCGTCCCCCATCGCGGGACGCTTCGCAGGCCTCGCGGTCATCGTCATTGCACGACACGGACGGGAGCATCGGATCCCACCTCACCGCATCAACCACCGCGCGAACCTCTGGGCCCTAAGAGAACTCGGCGCGAGCCACGTCCTCGCGGCTTCCTCGACGGGTTCCCTCAAGAAGACGATCCGCCCCGGAACTTTCGTCGTCCCCCACGACTTCGTCGGATTCTGGAACGTCCCCACGTTCCATGACGATCGCGTTCTCCACGCCACTCCGACCCTGGACGAAGACCTTCGGGCCGTCCTCACGAAGGCCGGACGTAAGCAGGGCGCGACGGTCCGGTCCCGCGGAATCTACGTGCAGGCGACGGGGCCTCGTCTGGAGACCCGTGCGGAAATCGCTCACTTCCGGACCCTCGGGGACGTCCTTGGGATGACGATGTCGTCCGAGGCGACCCTCGCTTCCGAGCTTGGGCTCCGGTACGCGTCCTTGTGCTCCGTGGATAACTACTGCAACGGCATCGTCGAGCGGCCCCTCACGTACGAGGCGATCGCGAAGATGCAGGATCGCAACGCGGCGACCGTGAGGGCCATCATGCTGCGGGCCCTGGAGGCGATGCCGTGAGCCTCCTCCTGCGCGATGTCCAGCTGGGGCGGGAGCTGACGAACATCTACGTTGAAGGCCAGCGGATCGCCGAGATCGGCCCCAAGCGCGAGGCCGATACGGTAGTCGAGGGGAAGGGGAAACTCGCCCTGCCCGGCCTCGTAAACCTGCACACCCATGCGGCAATGACACTGTTCCGAGGCTTCGGCGACGACATGACCCTTCAGTCCTGGCTCGAGACGAAGATTTGGCCCCACGAGGCGAAGCTCCGTCCCGAAGACATCTACTGGGGGACGAAGCTCGCGTGCCTCGAGATGATCAAGACGGGCACGACGACGTTCAACGACATGTACTTCCACATGGACCATGCCGCCAAGGCCGTCAAGGAGATGGGGCTGAGGGGGTTCCTCGCGGAAGGGTTTATCGACATGAACGACCCCGAAGCGGGTCAGGAGTTGCTCAAGCGAGTACAGGATGTGAATCGGCGGATTCATGCCTTGAAATCGGACCGAATCGTGCCGACCCTGGGACCCCATGCAACCTACACGGTGTCGAAAGAGTCGTTCCTTGCCCTCAAGGAACTCGCCGACCAGAAGGGCTACCTGATCCACACGCACCTCTCGGAGACGCAGAATGAGGTCGAGGAATGCCTGTCCCGAAATGCAATGCGACCCGCGCAGTACCTTGATAGCCTTGGGATCCTCATGCAGAATGCCGTCGCGGCTCACGGCTGCTGGCTCGATCCCTCGGAGATTGAGCTCATCGCAAAGGCGGGAGCGAAGATCGCCCACTGCCCTGTGTCGAACATGAAGCTGGCGACGGGGCAGGCGATGCCCTATGCTGCCCTCAAGGAAGCCGGGGTCGTCCTGGGTCTCGGCACTGATGGAGCCGCGAGCAACAACAACCTCGACATGTTCGAATCCATGAAGGTGGCGACGCTACTCCAGAAGTTCGCCCACAGAGACCCGACCGTCCTGACCGCGGGAGAGGCTTTCGAGATGGCGACCTTCGGCGGGGCACAGGCCCTCGACTTAGACGCGGGGATCCTCGAGGCCGGCCGGCTCGCGGACATTATCCTCGTGGATCCGCGGCGTCCTGAGCTCGCGCCCCGCCATGACGATCTCAGCAACCTCGTCTACTCGGCCCACGGAAACATCGTCGACACGATGATTTGCGACGGGCAGGTTCTCATGAAGAGCCGGCGCGTCAAGGGCGAGGCGGAGATCATGGAAAAGGCAGCCGCCGTTGCCCGAGACGTTGTCACGAGGGAGTGATCATGGGGCTCGACCGACTTCGGGCCAGCCTCTCGAAAAGCCCGGTCGTTCGCTTCGGCGACTACGACTACTTCGTTCATCCTATCACGGACGGGATTCCCCTCGGCCGACCGGAGGTGCTCGAGGAGGTCCTGGACGAACTCAGCCGGCGGGGCGACTGGACCCGTTGCGACAAGATCGTGACCGTGGAGTCCATGGGGTTCCCCTTGGCCGCAGGGCTCGCCCTCCGCGTGGGAAAGCCCTACCTGTTCATCCGCAAGCGGAGATACGGCCTGCCCGGTGAGGTTTCGCTGAAACAGACCACGGGGTACGCGAGGACGGACCTCTTCATCAACGACATCCATCCCCGGGATCGAGTCGTGTTTGTGGACGACGTGATTTCTACGGGAGGCACGCTTACCTCGATCGTGAAGGCCCTGAGGTCCCTCGGCGCGGAAGTGGTCGACGTCCTGATCGTCTTCGAGAAGACGCGGGAAAGGGCTCGCATGGAGGCCGAGCTGGGTGTAGCGATCAAGACCCTCCTTCCGGTCGATGTGGTCGACGGCAAAGTGGTCGAGCGCACCTAGGTCGTCTCCGCGGCGGCAACGGCTTCGGACGGCCGCCTTCTCTCGGCAGCCACGGCGAGGAGGCGCGACGGCAGTTCGATATCGCCCTCGCCCGAACTTAATTGCCAGTACGGGAACCAAGCGACACCAAAGAGCTCGACGGCGATATCCTTCGGAGCGCGCGAATTCGCTCGCCGCTCTGCTCGAGATCTCCCAGCCTCATCAGG
>CAYGBO010000002.1:61161-62928 GCA_964348145.1 uncultured Methanomassiliicoccales archaeon | reverse complement strand
AGTGAGGGACACAATGAGGCACACTTCCCAACGGGGTGTCATCCCCCAGCCGACGGCGAGAGATTCATTTCGCGACAGTTTTCCCATGAGGGCGGGTACGCCACACCCAGCGACCTTCGACAGAACGGAAACGACGACCAGGACCGAGGCGAAGAGGAGTAACGCAGGGGCAACGGCAACCGCGGTCAGATTGACCAGGAGGCCCAAAGATACGAAAAAGATCGGCGTGAAGACAGCGCCGAGGTACTTCGTTCCTTCCATGAAATCCTCTCGAAGGGGGGTGGAGGAGAACATGGAACCGGCTAGGAAGGCACCGATGATCGCAGATAGACCAATTACCTCGGCCATGAGGGCGTAGAAGAAGGTGATGGCCATCGCGATAAGAAAGCCGCCGTGGGGTAGGCCAAGCTTCATCCCCGCGACCTGGATCCGCACGACAATTCGGCTGAAAAAGTAGACGCCCACGAAGATTGCGACGACGATGAAAATCACGGCGGTTGCCACGAGGACGAGGATGCCCACGAGATCAACGGCGCCGGTGCTGCTCAGGCCGACCACCATCGACAAGACGAGGAGACCGAGGATGTCGTCCACGACCGCGGCGCCCATGATCGTCCGAGCCACCTGCTCCCGCATGAGGCCGAGTTCGAGGAGAACCGCCGCCGCAATCGCGGTGCTCGTGGCGACGAGAGTCGCCCCCACGAACATGGACATTGTGAATTGATCCCCGTTGGCTCCCAGCTCGTCCAGGGGTACCATGAACCACGCCGCGACGAAGCCGGCAAGGAGGGGCATCAGCACTCCGCCCAAGGCCACGAAAAAGTTCATTTTCGTGTAGATCGATCGAAAATCGCTCTCAAGGCCGATCATGAACAGCAAGAAGATGGCCCCCAAGGCTGCAAACCCCTGTATCAGGGCGGGGGCGAAAAGCACGATCCCGAGGGCCCCAAGAATGCTGGGCCCGAGCACAATGCCGATCGCGATCTCGCCGATGATCGTCGGCTGGCGGAATCGCTTGAACGTGAAGTGAGAGACGGTGGCCAGCACGAGCAGGACCGTGAGCTGCTGGTAAATCTCCGTGACCTCGACCAGCTCGGCCATTGCTCACTGCAAGGACCGGCCCCTATAAAATCCCTGACGGGGCGGTTCCGATTTTGAACTCGACCTCACCGGCCGACACGACGGGCGCGCTCGCGCCGCAGTTCCTCGGGCGTAACAATGACGTGGAGATGAATCACCTCGTCCCCCTGACGATCGTAGCGAACGCTCCGACCTTCCGACAAAATCTTGTGAAACTGGAGCTTCATCGTCCTTGCCGATGTCGGGAGGGAAAAGGTACATTAAGAAACGCGGAGCCTCGGTTCTCCGCTGCGATACGTGATAACGGAGGCGACCGGTCCCGAACGACACGGATCTCCCCCTCGCGCACGCAGAAAAAAGGGAAGGGATGGGAAGGAGCGCTAGAAGATGGGGCTCACTGGCGCAGCAGGTCGAGACCGTTCCAGTCGCCGCCGAAGTCCTTCACTTGACCTGTGGCCAGCTGGAACCGCGCCCGGAGCTTCCCATTCTCGAAGAAGATGTAGGCGTTGCGCAGACACGACGTATAGAGGTTCTTTCGCTTACCCTTGTACTCCCATGCAAAACAGTCTTTGCGCCAGACATCAGCCCAGCCATTGCCCCCAGAAGTTTTGGAAGCACCCTTCTCGAAGGCAAACCAGTCACCTGACCGGTCAGCGGTGGTCGGGTCTTCGAGACCCAATAAGCGGC
>CAYGBO010000002.1:58907-61151 GCA_964348145.1 uncultured Methanomassiliicoccales archaeon | reverse complement strand
TTTCCGATAGCATGCCGCAATCGGGATGCCGTATCGCTGGCTGATTTCTTGCGCGCTGATCTTTCGTTTGTACGTGGCAAGGAGTATCTTCGCGCTGTATTCGTCGGTGAGAAGCTGCGACGCCTCGAGGGGAGTGAGCAACTTCGATCCGCCCGACGCTTCCTCCGGAATGCGGTCGTTTTCCTCCACGGTCCGAACCCCGCAGCGTTTGTGTACGGTCGATGATTTCGGAGACTATATAAAATATCGGTCTTGATTTTCACTCGCGGAACTTGGTCCGCTCCGTGATTATCACGCACGCGCGCGCGTGGGCGTTCTGCGCGCGGGCGCGCGTCATGTCTGTGCTGAGTTGAGCTCGATCCACTTGCCGTTGATTTCCATTTCGTAGTCGAACTCGAACTTGACCTTGAATACGCCATCCTCGTACAGGAGGACGGCGGACCTCAGGAGAGACCGATACAGCTTCATCGTCTTGCCCTTCGGCGTTGTGACGATCTCAGCGACCTTCAGGAAGCCCGCCTCCTCCAGCTCGTGGATCTTCCGGTAGCAGGCCGCGATGGGGATGTTGTACCGGTCACTGATTTCCTGCACCGAACGAGACACACTCTGCGTTGCGACAAGAATTCGCTCCGCGTACTCGTCCGTGAGCAAGCGCGAGATGTCCTTTTCTCGCATTGGAGTTCGATTCATCCGTGGTATTAATTCCGTTTCTATCCGGTTATCGGGATTGAGAAGAGGCTACGCGATGGGCAGGAGACGCATCTCGGGAAAACCAGACGTCCAGTCAAAGGACAGGCTGTACAACCCCGTGTAGGGCTTCTCACCGTAGAGAATCACGGAGCCTTGGATGCTGTCCACATGGAGCATCGCGCTCGCGAGGTTTGCGAGCTTCGGAGCCGAGGCGCTTTGCGGCGTGACAAATCCGACGAAGAGGTCGCGGGCCCTCCGGATGGAAGCCAGGACGCCCGACATCATCTCGAGAACCCTCTCCCCGTAGAGAGACTCCAGGGTGTCGAATGCCATGAGCGCGAGGAAGGGTCGCCCCGACTTGGGCAGTCGGTATTCCACGTTGGACCACTTGAGGTCCGTCTCCGCGTTGCTGCCCTCGAGGGGCAAGGCATTCGCTGCCTGCTCGCCGTGCCCGAGGGAAGCTGGCTCGAAGACGCGGACGTGCGTCTCGAAAGCGCCGGAGGCGAGGTGTGGGCTCACGAGTTCCCGGAGAAAGTCCGTCGTACCCTTCCGCGGGGGGACATGAGCCACGTCCCGACCCTGGGCGACGAAGTTGCAGATCATCGCGGTGCGAATCCAGTCGACGTACTCGGACGGCACATTGTTCGCGATCTCGAACGCGAAGACCCGTCCCCGAGACAGGCCGCCCACGAGGCCATCCAGCGCGGGGATCCCCGTGCTGACCGCGTCCTTTGAGACATCCGGCAGGGGTTTCCAGACCTGTGCCTTCGTGACCTTGGGCTTCTCAGAGATGTCGAAGGCCGTAAGCCGTCCACCGTCGAGGGTGTAGATGTACTGGAACTGCCGGACCTCCTGGCCGCGCAGCTTCTCGATGGTCATGACACGCAACCGCCGCCCTCGATGGTCGCCGGAGACGAGGCCGAGGACGCCGTCCCCTAGGTAGTCCAAGTGGGTCTCGCGACCCCCCTCGAGGACGTACAGGACGTTCGCACCGCTCGTCTCCACGAGGTCGAGCTGAACCGTGTTGATGAGGCGCGCCGCCGCGATTCCGTAACGTTCCGCGAGAGCGTCGATGGAGTCGATCAGAATGAGGGCCCGTTCGGGTAGGCAGCGCTCCACGAAGTCGTAGGCGATCTCGACCTCAGGGAGGTCGGTCCCCAGAGAAACGTCGATGAAACCTCCCTTCACTTCGGCGCCCGGATGGCCCGGCTCCGTTTCGTCGTCGATTTCCCCCCTCTCGAGCTTGCCCGTGAGTATCGTAAGTGCGTTCCGCGACACCTGGTGGGCCGGGTTGGCCTCCCTCGGCGGCTCCTTAAGTCCCGATGGATCGAGCCGATCCCGGAGCCACGGGAATTGACGGAACAAGGTGGCATCGGAAACGCGCGTGCTGACGTAGTGGGAGGCGGATACGTCCCCGAGCTCCTCCGTGAGCTGAAGGGCAAAGGTCGTCTTCCCCGTTCCGGCAGGGCCCTTCACGATCAGGGAGTGGCCACCCGGGGCGTTGAAGAATTCGAGGATCTCCGCGGGGATCCGACCCAGTTTCGGTTTGTCGTT
>CAYGBO010000002.1:52221-58897 GCA_964348145.1 uncultured Methanomassiliicoccales archaeon | reverse complement strand
AATCGCCGGAAGCGCATCGCGTCGTCGTACATCGTCACATTGTTGAACATCACGTAGGCGTCGTCGTATTCCTCACACCAGTCGCGGAGCCGGTCGAGGTCCTTGTCTGTGTATGAATACCGGTAAGGGGTTCGACCAGGCGGGCTACCGTGGAGCCGAAAGTACGCTCGACCCACGGTCGATGACTCTCCCGCGAAGGGATCCACGGCGTGCACGAGGCCCAGGTCCTCGCATGCCTTCTCGAGGAGATGGGAGGGCCACGGGCCCCGAGGCTCCCAGGCTTTCGTGGCCTCCGTCCGAGCCGACGCGAAGAAACGATAGAGAGCCGCGACGTTTTCGGGCGAGGCCTGGAAGGATCGAGGAGTCTGAAACACGAGGACCTCCGCGAGGAGCTCGTCCGCGACTCGCCGCGTCGCTTCCCATCCTTCTTGCACGGCGGCCGAATCCCGGAACCCTCCGTACTCACGGCTTTCCGGCTCCGGAATCGTCCGGCCAGACCGGCGGTACGTTGGCGACGAGGCTTCGTGAGTGATGAACTGAGAGGCTTTCACGGCGAAGACGAACCCGGGTGGTGCGGCGGCCCTCCAGCCCTTCGCTCGTTCCAATGACACGGGTCGATAGAAGGTCTCCTGCACTTCCACGGCCCCGAGATTTGCGAGGGTGCGCGCCCGGCTTCGACCGAAACCGCACGTGCCAACGATGATCACATGTCCCCGAAGGGCTCGCAAAACTATAAAGGCCGACGCGGGACATCGCACGGACCGTGAGGAACCTCGAGGTTGCGAGACGGTTTTATGAGATGGCCGCCATCCTAGAAATCCTCGGAGAGGATCGCTTCCGGTCCTTGTCCTATGAACGGGCCGCTCGCCAGCTGGAAGCGCTCCCTCGGGACATCGAAGACCTCGTCCGCGAGGCCGGCCTCAGCGGCGTCCCCGGAATCGGAGAGGCCCTCGCAGAGAAGATCGAGGAATATCTCGCGACGGGTCGGATTCGGTACCACGAAGAGCTTCGGGCGAAGCTCCCACCCGGTCTCCTCGAACTGCTCGATGTCCCAGGCCTCGGGCCGAAGAAGGTCCGAGTCCTATGGCAGCAGATCGGTGTCTCTGACCTCGAGACCCTGCGCAAGGCGGCTGAGGGTCGGCGGCTCCGCCGAATCAAGGGCTTTGGGGAGAAGACGGAGCAGAACATCCTGCGGGGGATCCGTCTCGTCCGAGAGGGACGGGCCCGAACGCCCCTCGCCACAGCAGCGGCGGTCGCAGAGGCGGTCGTCGCCCACCTGCAGGTCAACAGCCCCGTCGAGCGAATCGACGTCGCGGGAAGCCTCCGGAGGATGCGCGAGACAGTTGGAGATATCGACGTTCTCGCAATCACGGGGAATCGTGCCGCCGTGGCCGACGCCTTCACGAAGATGCCTTCGGTGCAGCAGGTCCTCGCCGCGGGGGAGACGAAAGCGACCGTGCTCGTCGACGCAGACGGCAGGGCCGTCCAGGTGGATTTGCGAATCCTGGATCGAGCCAGCTGGGGAGCCGGCCTCCAGTACTTCACAGGATCCAAGGACCACAACGTGAAGTTGCGCGGACGGGCCATGGCCCGGGGCCTGAAGCTCAACGAGTACGGCGTGTTCCGCGGCGATGAGCGTATCGCGGGTGAGACGGAAGAAGGCGTATACCGCGCTTTGGACTTACCCTGGATTCCGCCGGAACTCCGGGAGGATCAAGGGGAGATTGAGTCCGCGGCGACGGGGAGCTTGCCTGTCCTTGTGGACGGGACGACGATCCGCGGGGATCTCCATGTTCACACGAATGCGACAGACGGCGCGGAGCCTCTCGAGGCCATGGTGGAGGCCGCCCGGAACCGCGGCTACGCCTATGTGGGCATCGCGGATCATTCTGTCTCCCTGACGGTCGCGCGCGGCCTCACGTCCGAGCAGGTCCTCGCCCGGCGTGATCGGATTCGCGCCTTGAACCGCGAGCTCCGAGACATCAAGGTCCTTGCGGGCACGGAGTGCGACATCCTCGACGGAGGCGAAATGGACTACCCGGACGAAGTCTTGAAAGAGCTTGACTTCGCCATCGCCTCGGTCCACTCCAAGTTCGCGCAGCCGCGCCCCGAGATGACCGCACGGGTCATCGCCGCCACGGAGAACCCGCACGTCAACATCCTCGGCCATCCCACGACCCGACTCATCGGAGCGCGGGCTCCCATCGAACTCAATCTCGAAGAGGTGTTCGCCTCGTGCGCCCGCTCGAAGACCGTCCTCGAGATCAACGCATACCCGAGCCGTATGGATCTCAACGACGTCTACGCGCGAGCCGCGAAGGACGCGGGCTGCGTCTTCGCCGTGGACACGGACAGCCACGCGAGCGCCCACCTTGATGGGATTGGGTTCGGCGTAGGCATCGCGCGGCGCGCATGGCTCACCGCGGACGAGATCGTGAACGCGTGGCCCCTCGAGCGGGTACAGGAATTCTTCCGCTAGGCCTCCGACGCCTTCAGGATTTCGAAGGCTCGTGCGACAACGTCCCGGTCGTTCTTCCAATGGAGCAGGCGATGGGCCTCCGCCCGACGAACCCACCGGAACGCGTCGAAACCGCCCTCGAGGCGGAGGCGTCCGCCGACAGGCTCCGCAAGGAAGTATGCGACGGTCTTGTCGTAGTTCACGTCTCTGGGCGGCCAGTAGTACTTGTAGTGAATCGTCATGAGAGGGCGGAGGAGCTTCGCCCGGAATCCTGTTTCCTCCAGGATCTCGCGCTCTGCCGTCGCTTCCAAGCTCTCCCCTCGCTCTACGGTCCCCTTCGGGAGACACCAGATGTCCTCGTCTGTCCGCTTCAGGAGGAGGATGCGGCCCTCCGGGTTCACGACGACGCCCCCACTCGAGATGACCGTCACGCTTCCCTTGCCCGCGCGGGGCGGGGTGCTCCTCACGCGAGGCTTCGAAGGCCGAAGCATGCGGGAAACCCTCCTGAGATCCTGCCGCAGCTCCCGCTCGAGTTTCCGGTTGTACAGGACTGCGGCGGGGTGGTACGTGGACAACACCGGAGTCTCACCGAAACGGAGGACGTTGGACCGCGCGGACTTCAGCTCGGGTCCCGGACCCAGGACGGCTCGGAGGGCCGTCGCGCCGAGCGTCACGAGGACCTTGGGCCGCACTGCTTCAATCTGCGTGAGAAGATAGGATCGGCACGCCTCGACCTCGTCGGCCTTCGGCCCGCGGTTTCCCGGGGGACGGCACTTCACCACGTTCGTGATGAAAACATCATCAGGGGAGAGACCCGCGGATGTCAGGAGGCGACGGAGCACCTTCCCCGCAGATCCCACGAAAGGGCGACCCGTGGAATCTTCCTCCTTGCCAGGCGCCTCTCCGACGAAGAGGACGCTCGCGTCAACCGAACCCTCTCCTGGGATCGCCTGTTTCCGGCCCTCGTGGAGTCGGCAGAGCGTACACCGAACGACGCGGGAGGCCGTGTCCTCGAGTATCGCCTTGCGCTCGGACTTCCCGCGAATCCCCATGGGGTCCCCAAGGCGGACTGGACACTTAGCCCTTCGTGGCGCCTTCTCCGGACAGCTCTGCGCGGCGGGCCGTGAGTTGCTTGATGCGCGGCGACAGCCTGTCGATCTTCCGCTCGTACTTCGCACGGATTCGCTCGTACCGCTTCTTCGACTTCATCGGATTCACCGTGTCCTGTTTCGAGGCGACGCGGGCGCGGCGAATCACCTGCCGGTAGGAGGCGTCAATCTGGCGCAGCCGCCGAAGCTTGCGGTCGATTTGCCGGATGCTGGGAATCGCCGCGCACCCCCAAGAATCCCCAAACCGACCTATCTCGCGAGAGGAGGCTTCCGCCTCGCGACCACAACGTCCAGGACGCCGTTCGTGAACGTATACTTGAGCGTATCTCGATCCGCGTCGGAAGGAAGGTCAATCGCGGAGAAGAAGCGTCGTTCCCCCTCGCCCTCGAGGTAGAGTTTTCCGTCGTGGACACGAACGCGGACCTTGTCCGTAGTGACGCCCGGCATCTCAGCCGTCGCGAAGATGGCCGAGTCCGTGAGGATCACATCCGCCAGGGGATCGCTGAGTCGAACCTCCTGCCCCTCGACAATCGGGCGAACCCTGTCGCCCCGGGCCTCTCGACCACGAGTCGTGAATCCATAAATGAACGGTTCGCGAAAGACCCCGAGCTTCCCCTCAAAGGCGTCCCTCAGCATCCGCTGAATCGCACGACGCATCTCTTCGAATTCATCCTCCACGCTCATTCGGAACCTCCCAGCCGAATGCCACAAAGGCGGTCCCGGGCCACGCGGAGACCCGCTTCCCGTCCTCCGAGTGTTTGATGTCTCCGCCCCGTATTATATTTTTCGAAGGGAGGGGGGATAAAGCCCCTTCGCTCCCCTGAAGACGCCCCCGAACCTACGGGGGGTCCCGTGGACTCGGGAGCCTTCTGCGATCCTGATACTTGTTCCTGATTTCAGGACCAGGGGATCGTGCGGTCACGAGCGCGGTGACCCGGGCTTGGTGTCCGGAGTGGCAGGTCGCATTACGGATCGGGGGGCGGGTTCCTTCGTCCGAGCCGTCGCGATGCGTTCCACGAGCATCCGATACCTCGGAACCCCGACGAATTCGATGCGGCCGTCGATCAGGATCGCGGGTCCAAACTTCAGCTTGTGATTCTCGAGCAAAGGACCGCTCGCGGAGCCGTCCAGGACTTCGATTTTGAGATCCGGATATTCCGTTTTGAGCCGCCGAGAAATCGATTCGATCCGCGACGCCTGGTATCCCTGCAGGGAGGATAAGAAAACGACCTCGGTCATCGGCTCGACGCCCGTCTGTACCTGGGAGTCCCACATAAAGGTTGTGCGACGGTCAAGGAGCAAGGGACATCCCGAGGGAGCGCGTTCCGGGCACGCCCATGGAGGTCTTCGTCGCTTCCGAGGCCGACGAGGCGAGTCGAAGCCAGCGGATCGCCCTCCTCAATGGAGCTTCGTGGCAGCAGGCGGAGCCCTTCGACGGCCGGGTCGTCTGGCGCCTCGGCGAGAGGAGGCTCGTGACGATTGGGGAATCCCACCTCTATCGAGACCGTATCGATCGTGACCTCGAAGCCCACTTCGGGCGGCGGCCCGATCTCGTGGTCTTTCTCTCCAAGCACCGCTCTGAGAGCGGGAAGCCGAGCTTGACGGTCCATCCAATCGGCAATTTCCGGGGCGCGGACTTCGGGGGCCGGCCCGAGACCCTCGTGGAATCCGCACCAGGGTGGATGACCGCGGCACTCCGAGGTCTGCGTCGGGAGGCGGCGAGGCTCCCCTACGAAGTGACCTTCGAGGCGACCCACCACGGCCCGTTCCTGGAAACCCCGACCTTCTACATCGAGCAAGGGAGCACGGAACGTGAATGGAAGGATCCCGCCGCTTCCCGAGCGATCGCCCGAGCCCTGCTTTCTCTCGAGCCCGTCCGAGCGCCCGTCGCTCTCGGACTTGGAGGCGGCCACTACGCCCCCCGCCACACGGACCTCGCGGTCGAACGGCGCATCGCCTTTGGCCATCTCCTGCCCGCCTATGCCCTGGGCAACCTTTCCCAGGAGATGCTCGCCCAGGCGGTGCAAAAAACTCCGGGCGCCATCTTGGCCTACGTCCATCGAAAAAGCCTCTCGAAGCCGGACGTCCGAAAGTGGGAGGAACGCCTGGCATCCCTTGGCCTGCGCGTCGTCCGCGAAGGGGACCTCTCGCCGGAACGGGAGGCCAAAGATTCTTAATGGGCCGGCGGATACCACGACCCGGGAGGGGCCGCGTGCTCAAGGAATGTCGTTCTCACGGGTACTTCCGCGAAGAGATTTGCCCCCTTTGCGGCAGCGACGCGAAGTTCCTCCTGAATGACCAGGAAGTCGACATGCTCGGACGCACGATGGCCGGCGTGCTCCGGCACTTCCCCCAGCGATACGGATTGGAGATGGACGAGCGCGGATGGGTCGACCTACGGGACTTCATCACCGCCGTCCAGATCCGGAACAAGCGGTTCCGATTCCTCCGCCCTCACCACATTGTCGGCCTGATCGAGACGGATCCGAAGGGTCGCTACCAGTTCCTCGACGGGAAGATCCGCGCGACGTACGGGCACTCGATCGACCTCGACCTCGATCTTCCAACGGAGAACATTCCCGATCGTCTGTTCTATCCGACGACAGAGGAGGAGTTCCATCTCCTCATGGAGGCAGGCCTGCGGCCCGCGGATCGGAAGATGGTCCACCTGAGCGCGACGTACGAGGCCGCCCTCGAAGCCGGTCGAGTGCGGAGCCAAGCGCCCATCGTGCTCGAGGTAGATGCGAAGTCCGCCCGCGAGGCGGGCGTGGTCATCCACAAGGCGGGCAAGACGGTATACACCGCGAAGGAAGTGCCTGGGGACTTCCTACAGCGCTCGGATCGCGTCGAAGAAGAACTTCCACCCTCCGGGGGTCCCGAGGATACCCCGAGGTGACGCTCCCGAAAGGTGCTTCGGCGGAATGAGTCCAACACCTTTATGAAGGGAGGAAAGATATGGCCGCGCCCGGAGAGCTGCGCCCATGCCCACGGCTGTGGATCTGATTTTCCGCAACGGCGCGCTGCAAGAACACTGGATCCGGCGCGTCATCGCCCTCTTCATCGATGCCGTCCTCGTATTCATCGTGCTCCTGATCTTCAATGCATTCCT
>CAYGBO010000002.1:48874-52183 GCA_964348145.1 uncultured Methanomassiliicoccales archaeon | reverse complement strand
CGTCCTGTGGGTCCTCTACGCGACCGTCTTCGAGGGCTTCTTTGGGTGGACGATTGGAAAGCGCATCCTCTCACTCCGTGTCGTTGCCATCGACGGCATCATCGACCCGTTCCGCGCACTGATCCGCAACCTGTCGAAGCTCCACGGCGTCCTCTTGTTCCTAGACCTTCTCGTCGGAGCCGTGACGCAGGGCGATCCGCGCCAGCGGTATCTGGACCGCATTGCACGGACCACGGTGACGCGAGTGGATCAACAGGCGTACGTCGAGGAGCAGTTCCGGATGATGCAGCACGTGCCCCCACACCCGCAGGCCCCTCCACCGGGAAGCTATCCTCCGGCCCCGACTCCTGCGCCGAAGTCGGGGAAATCTGCCAAAGGGGCGGGCAAGGGCGGCGCGCAACCCTCGGGAGCCTGGCCGAAACACGAATGGGACGAGGAGGGTCGACTCAAGGCCGAGATGCGATACTGTTCGAGTTGCGGTGGGCAGCTTGTCGCCCGCGGGGACGGGAAGTTGACGTGCGTCCGCTGCGGTGCTGTATACTGACTCAGCCTCTTCGGCCTCAAAGCGTCAGGTGACGAGATCCGGGAGGCGTCCCGATTCGAGTCCTCGGCGGATTTCGAGCGCGATTCGTCGGCCCGTGCTCATCCTTCGGCGCCAAAGGGTGTTCCCATAGGGATGGCCCGTGGAGAGATGTACGTTCGTGCCGCCTCCGATACGAGGGGACACGTCGTAGATCCAGAAGCGGAGGTCCTTGTCCACCGCGGTCTGGAGCGTGAAGGGGCCGATGATTCCGGGCGCAGAGTACTCCTGCGTGGCCCGAATGTATCGCTCCGCGAGGTCGAAGGCATCTTTCAGGCTCGACTCTCGGAGGGTCGCCGCGTTGTGGCCGACGACGACGTATTCCGGAAGGCGTTGCGCGTCGGGGAGGCTCAGCTGCTGCTCCGCAGGCAGTCGGACGTGTCCATCGAGGGAGGTTTCGAACCGCCAATCGATTCCGAGGAGCTCGAGTCCCTCCTCCTTCGACGCAAGGGGCGAATAGAAGAAGTCGAAGTTGAAGACGGGGCCAAGCACGTATCGTTCAATCCGCGCGGCCTCGAGATCCTCCCGGGAAATCACGCCCTGTTCGAGGAGAGCACTCGATTTCTCGCGGTATTCCTTGACCGACGCGGCCGTGAAGAAACCGCGCTCGAGCTTCTTCACCTTATGGTGCAGTTTCACAATGACCAAGCCGTCGATATCCTTGGGATCTTCAATCCTCTCGGGCGAGGGGAGCTTGGCCTTTTCGAGGATCCAGTAGTAACTGCGTTCCTCTTCGCGATCCTCAGTGCGCAACAAGTTCCGGCTGCCGAAAAGGGGAATGCGGAATTCGTCCTCTATCGACTCGAGGTCACAGTAGGAGGTGAAGGATCGGTTTGGGATGAATATCGCGTTCCGCTCCCGGAGGAAATCCTGCCACTTCTCCAACAGCACTTCTCTGAACTTGGGAAGTACGAGAGCTTCGTCCACGACGCCTCGCAAGAGGCGCCCCTGGCCGTCTCGACGTGCTCGGAAGTACCTCGAGTAGGGCGACTCTCGGCCCTCCTCGCATACGGCGATCGTCCGGAAGCCCTCCTCCGCAGCGCCATCGCAGACGTCGAGAGCGGAATGGGAGCCGACAGTCGCGATGCGCAAGGCCGTCGGATCGTACCCATCGAGGACATCGCGGATCGCTTCTCGGTCGATCATGGCCCGCCTAACGTCTGCCGCATCGTACACCCGTCTAAAATCCTTTAGGCCGCGGAAATGCTCCGCAGACGACGCCGCCGACGGGGCGGCCTTCTCGGCCAGGACCTTCCGGACGGCCTCAGGCCGGTCCGTGAACTCGGGGGGCACCTGACGCGCAGGAGGTCCCCGTTCGAGGAAGATTTCGACAAGGATTTTTCAATGAGTGTCGCCTTCGTCGCGGCATGCCTCGCGTCGTGCACTTCGAGTTGGGCGCCGTGGAACCGGAACGAGCTGTCGAATTCTATCGGAAGGTCTTCGGGTGGATAATTTCGAAGTGGGAAGGTCCCGTGGACTACTGGCTCGTGACGACGGGTTCGGACGATGCGCCGGGGATCAACGGGGCCATCATGCGGCACAAGGATGCCAAGCCCCGGACCGTCAATACGGTCGATGTCCCCTCCGTCGATGAATCCACCAAGACGGTGGAACGGCACGGGGGAAAGGTCGTCGTCGGCAGGACGACCATCCCTGGAGTCGGCTATCAAGCGTATTGCCTGGACACCGAAGGGAACCTGTTCGGTATCCACGAAGGAGATCCCTCGGCGAAGTGACCGTTCGGCTTGGAGCAGGTCGATCCGGACGGCCGCTGCAAAACTGACCGGGGAGCAGATTCTCATCACTCGCGCTGCCTAGAAAGAAGAATCGGACGCCCACAGGGGCGGTCGTGACGGGGCGGCATCGCACTTCAGCGGCCGGGACACAGAGAGTCGCGTGCCAAAACCCCGTGGGGCGCGACGAACGACGGCGATTGGAACATCGAATTCGGGCGAGCCCGATGCCGCCGAGCGTTCATGTCTTCCGGGAAAGGAGGACCACGACCACGAGGAGTGCGAGGAGAAGGGCCCACAGCGCGATCGCGAGGCGCGTAGCCCTCTTCGCCCGATCCGCCTCCCACCAGCGCAGGGGGCGTACCCCCTGAACGAGGAACGTCATCACCCCCGCAAGATTGATGCAAATCAGGTTCACCGCGACGAGCAGAAGCGCCGCAAGGGACAGGGCCCACTGCTGGGATCCGACGAGCATCCCGAAGGCAGCGAGGGGCGGGAGAAGGGCGACGGCGACCATCACGCCAATGAGGGCACTCGGCAGGCGAGTTGTGAGGGAAAGAGTGGCGGCGGCCCCCGCGGCGAGAGCGAGGACAATGTCCTCGAGGCCGACCCGCGTGCGGATTGCCACCTCGGGGATAGCAGGATCAACGCCGACGATGAATCCTACGAGGGCGGCAATGCCCACGGCGAGGAGGATACCGATCCCGTTCGCCCTCAAGGCCCGTCGGGCGAGGGATATGTCCCCGAGGGTCGTCGCGAGGGACAGGGCGACGTTAGGTCCCAGGAGAGGCGCGATCACCATGGCGCCAATGATCACGGCGACATTGTTCGCGAGGAGACCGATCGCCGCGACGATCGTGGACAGGGCGACGAGAAGGACGGATCTCCCTGTGACTCGAACGTCTTCCTGGGCGCCCGCGAAGAGTTCCTCCCGACTGATCCTCGGGAGCCACGGGCTCGGTTCCTCCTTCTTCGGGACGGCCTTGGTGACGACCT
>CAYGBO010000002.1:44092-48864 GCA_964348145.1 uncultured Methanomassiliicoccales archaeon | reverse complement strand
ATAACGTGTTCGGCTTCCTCACCGGGCCGCAGCAACCGCACGAGAATGCGGTTGTCCGCCAGTTCCTGGCGCCACATGCCCAGGACCTCGTGGCCCCGGAGCGCGTCATGAACCGTCTCGAGGGAGCCAATCGGAAGGAACACTTCGAGGAGGCGTAACGCCATGACGGCTCACCTCACCGCCGTCGTCTCGATGCAGCCCTCTGGAGATTCGGAATTCGATGCGACTCCGGCGCGACCGCGGGCCTCCGCGGCGTTCCATCCTAGTTCGACGGCCACCATCTGGCGTCCCCGGAGGCCCTTGGGCGTCATGAGCCTTGCGAAACCTTGGCACCGGACCCTCCGCTTCTCCGTGGACCGGCACGCTTCAGAGGAGGGCCCGACCGTGGGGGATTGAGGGCACCTCCCCGAGAGTCGTCGTCCCTGCCTCGACCGGGAAGGGGATAGCCCCGGGCAGATTCGAACTGCCGTCGCGAGGTCTCTCCTCGATCACCGTGACCGATCCAGAGCCTCGAATCACTGGCCCGCGACCGGCGTGGCGGTCACGATTGGCCGCTAGACCACGGGGCTGCGCCGCGATTCATCGAGGAGGTCGTATTTTGAGTTTTCTCACTCGACCGCTTCGCGAAAGCGCCGAAGGACCCATTCCTTCGGCAGCACGGCGAGGAAGGGTGCCGCCCTAGGACGAGGTACACATCACGAAAGAATCGCGAAGTTTCCACGGGGAGGGAGCGTTCCTTGGTCAAGGACACCATCGACTCCTTGATCGCATCCTCCGTCCACGGTATCGCTGAGGCACGTTCCAGGTAGAGACGCAGAGCGTGTCGGTCCCCGTCCTCCAATTTCCCCTTGATAACAGGCGTGAGTGTTTCGAGCAGGACCACGCGGTTCTCCGGAGCATACTCTGCGACCCAATGACCGGCATGCGCGAGACGACGATCCACCCGCTGCCGTTCGAGATCGGAGAGGTCCCGAGTCAACATCCCAGTGTCTCGCAGCCGTCGGAGGCACCAGTCGAGCCGCCCCTCGACCGGGCTGATCTGCGCGAGGAACGCAGCATGGCGATAGGACAACGCGAAGGGCTTCGCATCCGGAAGTTGGGCAAGTTGGGCCAGCTCGTAGGCGCGCGCTTCGTTCTCCCCGTCGCTCTCGCGGGAGCGCGCGTAGTAGGCATCCTCCGCGAGGTCGTAGGCGTCATGGTAGGCATCGAGACGGGCCATATCGAGGACGACCCGTCGGGAAATCGGGTTAAAGGCGTACGCGTACCGCAGGACCTCTGGGTCCCCGACCGCGAGCCAGTCGACCGGCGTGAAGCCGAGGAACTCCGAGGAGGCCATGTCCCCGAGGTCCTTCCCCCGATCGGCGATCCCGACCCATTCGTAGGGGATGCCCATGGGCGGTCGGAAGTTCATGATCGTCTGCGCAATCTCCTTGCAGGAATCCCTCGAGCCCCCAGGGGTCGCGTGGTCCTTCCCGAAGGGTTCCACGTCCACCCTGTAGACCTTCCACAGGGCGGGCCACTCGAGGCGCCAGTTTAGCTTCCCCTTCTCGATTGGCGAACGGCCCGCACTCCCGCACTTCCCGCATTCATACACGGCCGCCCCACCTTCCAAGGCGACCGTCGTAGCCCCGATCCTCCCGCAGTCGTTGCAGAAGGCCTCGAACGGTAGCCAGCCCGGAGGGTACGGGTGCCGAACACGATACTTGTTGACCACGGCACGGACCTCCTCGGCGCGCGCCACGAGGTCCCGAACCACGGCCTGCATCTCCGGATTCCGGTATGCATCTGTCGTCGTGACCATCCGCACGCCCGGCGCGCACCGATCTAGGACATCGCCGAAGTCCTTCCAGTAATGGTCCACCCAGCTTCCGTGGCACCCTTCCGGGTCTGGAACGTCGATGAGCCGCCGTCCCACGTACGTCCGTCCCTCCTCCCCTGGAAACCGAGCGAGCTGCCCCGCCTTCCCCTTCCACTCGTCTTGGGTGTAGAGGACGAGGCTCTGGACGACGCGACGTCCGTCCTCCCCGAGGGCACGGACGAGCATCTGGGCCAAGGTGATTTCGCCGCGGAGCCGGCCCACGTGCTGAAGGCCACTCACGCTAAGGCCCGCGTTTACGACAAGGTCCTTCCTGGAACCAACGAAGGCCTTCGTTTGGGCGAAAAGCTCGTCGAACCAGTGCGTCAGGACGATCGACCGAAGGCCATGGAACAGGCTGCTCCCATAAAGGTTTGGGGGCCTACGCGCGAATCAGGCGATGGCCCGCGCGCGGACGAGGGCCCGCAGGGGCACGCCGACGATGTCGTCCTGCGGCGTCTTGTTCACGAGGCACACGGCGAGGACCGCGCTCCCTCCGACCTCCTGGAGGTCCCCGATTGCGCCCCGTAGGGTCTCGCCCGTCGAGATCACGTCATCCACGAGGACGACCTTCTTCCCTTTCGGATTCGCCGTGTTCGAGGAGAAGGCACCTCCCTTCCTGTGGCGCTCCTGTCCCGGGCGGTAAACAATGAACTCCTTGCCCATATCCTCGCTGATCAGGGTCGCGTAGGGGATCCCATTGATCGCAATGCCAACGATCGAATCGAGTTCCATGGATTGCTTTTCCATCTCTTCCATGATGACGTCCGTCATCGCCGCGGCCATGAATCCGATCCGGCTCCCGTACACGCCAACGGATCGCCAGCCGATCTTCACATCCTTAGGCGGCTCGCCTCCCTTTACGCCCCGCGTGAGGAGCCACGTGACCGTCTCGGAGGACAGGTGAAGCTCGTCGCCGATCTCCTTTTCCGAGAGGCCCTTCTCCCGGTACTCAATGGCCCTCTTGACGAGGGCGTCGATGCTCTTCATGCGCCCCTCTCCGCGGCGCGCGATGCCGGGCGGTCGATATTAAAGTATCGACCTCGAGAACGAGGGCCGATGGGCTTTCCTCCTGCCACGATCCGGAAGACGCCTTCAGGAGATTCGACTCTTCGGCCGTGGACCTCTCGCGGTCCTGCCCAGCGTTCCCGCGCGCATCGGAAAGGGTGTGAGCCCGAGAGGATCTCAGGCGGCCTCCGCGGACCCGAGGTCAGTACGGAGTTATTCGTCCTGGGCGAAAGGTTCAGAGTCCCTGCTTCTGAAGCCGCCGAAGCTCCTTCACGTTGTGACGGAAGACCTCCCGCATGTACTTCATCGGCAGGGATCCAGCGTACAGGAACGTGTCGTGAAACAGGCGATCCGAGTAGTCTTTCCCGAGTCCTCTCTTCACTTCCTTCCGCAACTGATGAATCAGGTGCTTGCCGACGAGATAGGAGAGCTGATACCCGGGGGTGTACGTGTACCGCTTCACTTCCGCGACGGCGCCGGGTCGTTCCATGCCAGCCTCCTTCACAAGGAAGTCGACGGCACCGTCGAAGGTCATCGTTCCCCGATGCAGATCCACATCGATGATGATCCGACAGGCGCGCCAAACTTGGTCCCGCATCTGCACGAATCTCGTCGCGGGATCCGCACTGTAGCCGTTCTCCTTCATCATGTCCTCGCAGTAGTGGGCCCAACCCTCGATGGACTCGACGGCGTGGGCGAAGACACGGGCATGGGACTTGTTCAGGTTCGCGCACGTGAGCTGGAGGTGGTGGCCCGGGTACCCCTCGTGGACCGCCGTGTTGCGGGTGCCCGCATAGGAGTGCTCCCGGAGCATCTCCGGTTTGTCCTCGACGGGAGTGACCATGTAGAACCCCTGCTGTCGGGGTTCGAACCTCGCGGGCATGACGTAGGCCGCAAAGGGAATGATGTGGCGGAGAAAGCTCGGCGTCTCGATGACCTTCAGCTCCTCGTTCGGCGGAATCGTTGCGAGACTCCGTTCGCGAATGAAGCGTTTGCCCTCCTCCATCGCCTTCCTGGTGTAGGCGAGGGCTTCCTCGAAGGTGGCCGGATGATCTCCTTTGACGATGTCGTGGGCTTGCTCAACGCTGGCTCCGGCCTTCACTTCCTCGGCGAGGCGAGCGAGGGAGCGTTTGCTGTCCCGGAGGTATCGCTTCCCAACCGCGTAGATCTCGTCCACCGTCAGGCCGAGTTCCCGAAGCCGGACGAGTTTCCGGAACTTTTCCGCGCCAATCCCTGTGCGCTCGCGGGCATTGGGCAACACCTCCGACTCGAGCCAACGCCCGTAGGCGTCGAAGGCCTCCGCGGCGACGGCCGTGGCCTCGTCAAGGCGGGCACGATCCCCATCCGGGAGGGCCTCCTTCCCGGCTGCCCGGATGATCTCCAGGAAGCCGGGCAACCGCTGCGCGGACTCGAGGCCGATGTCCACCCACATCCGGACCGGCGTGCGAAGCTTCCCTTTCGTCTCCTGGACGTACCGTGGGGTTCTCTCGAGCCTCTCCGTGATGCTCTCCATGCGCCGGGACAGGGGCGCGAACTCCCGGACAAAGAGCGGGAAGAGAGCTTCGCCCACAAGATCGGCGGCCGCGGGCATCGACTCCCAAATCCGGAGCTCCTCCGTCTCGAAGGCGAAGAACCGCAGGGTGTTTCGCAGGACCCCGTAGTCGACGCGTCGGCTCGGGGAAAGGCCCCTGCGATCAATCGCCTCGAGCCGTCCCAAGGCCTCTTTGACCCGCACGAGTTCCTCGAGCTGCGCGTCCCGTGTCCCTCTCGGGAGGTTGTGATCGTACTCATGAATGCCGACGTGGGTCGCGAACACGGGATTCCGATCGGCATGGGCGTACTGACGACGGACACCATCGAGCAGGCCATCGAACGCGCCGGGACGAAGGCGGGCAACAAGGGTTTCGAC
>CAYGBO010000002.1:38214-44082 GCA_964348145.1 uncultured Methanomassiliicoccales archaeon | reverse complement strand
GTACCAACCGAGGATCTCTTTCGAGAGGGCGTCGAGGCGCGCGTCGGTCATGCGCGAGGCAACGGGCCGCGATGCTTATCCTTTGTCCTCAGAGAGGGACGCGTCTGCCGGATCGGTCCCGCCGGAATCGGCCGAAGTCCTCGGAGGCCTCGAGGGCTTCTCCCGTGAAGACGGGGCCGTCCACGCAGACGAGCTTGTCGTCGAGGGCACAGGCGTCGCAGATACCCACCGCGCATTTCATGTTGCGCTCCAGGGACGCCTGAACATCCACGCCGCGTTCGCGGGCGGCCTCCACGACCGCCTTCATCATGGGCTCAGGGCCGCATGTGAGGATCTGATCGAACCGCTCCTTGTCCATGAGCCGCTCCGCGAGGGTGGGCACAGGACCGTGAAAACCCCGAGAGCCGTCGTCCGTCGAGATGTGGGTCTCCCCGGTCGCCGCAGCGCGGTCCGTGAAGAGGAGTTCCTGGGCGGATCGAGCGCCCAGGGCCGTCGTAATCTGCGCCCCTTGCTGGGCGAACGCCTCGAGGGTGGCGATCAGGGAGGCCACTCCCACCCCGCCGACAACGGCGAGGACCTTTTCCCCCGCGAGCCGGAACGTGTTTCCGTAGGGGCCTCGGATGCCGATCCGTTCCCCTGGCGCGAAGCTTGCGAGGGCCTCCGTCGCCGGACCGTATGCCCGCACGGTCACGCCCTTCACGGGTCCGAGGTAGGACAGACTCATGGGCAGTTCGTCGTGACGTGGAATCCAGAGCATCACGAACTGTCCGGGTGCGCCCCCGATATCCGCGCGGAAGCGATACGTCGTCGTGTGCGACGACTCTCGGACGACGTCAAGGAGTGGCACGACATGAGTCTTACTCATGGGCCGCCCCCACCGCCTCCGAGACGGATTTCAGCCCGATGTCCTCGAAGAGGGAAGCCATCTCCTTCGTGATGCGATGGAAGACGGACAGGCCCTCCGTCGCGATCGCGGTGCCAACCTGCACCGCGGAGGCGCCTGCCATGATATATTCGAGTGCATCCCGACCCGATGCGATGCCCCCGACCCCGACGAGAGGGACGTCCACAGCCTCGAACAGGTCGTAGATCGCCTTCACCCCGATGGGCCGAATCGCGGGACCGCTCAGCCCTCCGTACCTGTTCGCGAGGATCGGCAGCCGGAGCTCCGGGGCGATGGCCATCCCCCGGACCGTGTTGATCGCGACGATTCCATCCGCCCCGCCCTTTTCCGCGGCAACGCCGAAGGCGGCGACGCTTGCGACGTTCGGCGACAGCTTGGGGAACACGGGTACCTCGACCGCGTCTTTCACCGCGCGGGTAATCTCCAACACGGCCTCCCCGATCTGGGCGATCTCTGTCCCGAGCCCTTTCGCGTGAGGACAGGAGAGGTTCAGCTCGACGGCGGACACGCCGTAGCCGGCCATGCGAGAGGCGACCTTCGCGAACTCCGCGGTGTCCTTGCCATAGACGGAGCCTACGACCACCGCCCCGGCGTCGAGGGCAAATCGGACTTCCCGCTCGAACTCGTCGATTCCCGGATTCGGCAGGCCCACCGCGTTCAGCATCCCCGTGTCGAGTTCCACGATCGTCGGGTTCGGATAGCCCTCGCGGGGCTCCGCACCAATGCTCTTCGTCACGACGGCCCCTGCCCCGGCCTTGTACGCCCGGAGCAAGGAGCCTCCGGTCTCGTCGAGGATCCCCGACGCGAGCATCGTAGGGTTGCGAAGGCGGATGCCCGCCACCTCGGTTCCGAGGTCGACCATCTCGGCCGCCGAAGTGCGAAGCTTGCTAAAGGCTTTGGGTCTCCCTCTTCCTCCGGGCTCTCGCCGCCGGAAGCGTGCTATCACGCGGAATCATCAAGGGTATCCCGGGAATCGCCTTCGAGACGGTTCTCAAGGAACACGAAGGATGTCGACCTAACGGCGCCCTCCGAGGAGTGCCACGCGTCAGCCCTCGGAGTCGCGCCTCTCCTCCGCCAGGAACCTTTATGGACCCCGCCTTTCATCCGAACGCAAATGCGCGTTTCGGAGCTGGGCTTGGATCCCCGCATCGTCCAGATCCTGGCGGGGCAGGGCATCGAGGAACTCTATCCGCCCCAGGCCCAAGCCGTCGGTCCTGCCCTCCTGGGCGAGAACCTCGTCCTCGCGATTCCCACCGCGAGTGGGAAGTCCCTCGTGGCCTATCTCGCGATCCTCGCGTCCATCCTCCGCGGCGGTAAGGCCCTCTACATCGTCCCGTTACGAGCCCTCGCCACGGAGAAGTTCGAGGATCTGAAGGCCTTCGAGCCCCTGGGGGTCAAGGTGGGCGTGACGATGGGCGACTACGACTCGCCCGATCCGACCCTCGAGCGCTTTGACGTGATTATCGCCACGTCGGAGCGCGCGGACAGCCTTCTGCGGCACCGGACACAATGGCTTCAGAAGCTCACGGTCGTCGTCGCGGACGAGATCCACCTCATCAACGACGCGGACAGGGGTCCGACCCTCGAAGTCACCCTCGCGAAGCTTCGGCAGGTGAATCCGCGCGCGCAGGTCATCGCCCTCAGCGCGACGATCAGGAATTCGGAAGAACTCGCGCGGTGGTTAGAAGCGGAGCACGTGAAGAGTGAGTGGCGGCCCGTCCCCCTGAAAGAGGGCGTGTACCACGACGGACGCGTGCACTTCGTGGACGGATCGGTTCAGGATGTACGGGCACATGAGGAGGACGTGTCCGGACTCGTCACGGACATCATGGCGTCCGGGGGACAGGCCCTCGTCTTCGTCAACACACGGCGGTCCACGGAGGCCCTCGCGCGGAGCTTGGCGAAGGACGTGAAAGGGAGATTGAACGAGAAGGATCGGGAGCGCCTCAAGAATGTCGCAGAGGCCCTCCTCCGCGGGCAGGACGAGGCCACGTCCATGGCTGCCCGGCTGGGGAAGTGCATCGAGGGTGGGGTAGCCTTTCACAATGCGGGACTCACGAACGACCAGCGGGCCCTCGTGGAGAAGGAGTTCAGGAAGGGGCGACTCCGGTGCATCGTAGCGACTCCGACTTTGTGTCTTCACCCGGAAACGCTCATCACAACGTTACGGGGACCCGTTCGCATCTCCGACATCCGAAAGGGCGACTTCGTCATGACGCACAAGGGACGGTTCCGCGCAGTCCTTGGCGTGTCTAGGCTGTCGTATGACGGCGAGCTATTGGACATTAGGGCCGAGGGAATGGTCCCCGTCCGGATGACCCCGAGGCACCGGGTTCTCCGGAGTCGGAGGCGTCCCTTCGGGCGTGGCACGGACCGAGACCTTCCCGAATGGGTTCGGGCCGAGGACGTCCGGGTCGGAGAGGAAGTCCACTCGCCCGTTGAATTGCCTCCTGTATGCGCGGACGGCGGAAGGCCGGAGCTTCCGATCCGCGAGAGCCTCGTCGTCGATCGGAACCCCGTTGGATCCGTGTTCCCCCATCCTTCCACGGGACCCGCGCCACCGTCCATTGAGATGGACGACTCGATGGCCGAGCTCTTCGGCCTCTATGCCGCCGAAGATTCCACATATCACGAGGGAGTCGTCGGGTCTACGACAGCGACGGATCAAGGGGGATTGGCGCAGTTCATCGCGGAATTGCCCGAGGAGGCATTCCATGGCGTACCCCAGGCTCATGATCGTAGGCGACCTCGCAGGCGAATCGAAGGCTCAGCTTCCGCGGTAGCACGGTTCCTCGATACGGAGTTTGGGCGCGGTCCCTGGGGCAAACATTTCCCAGAAACCCTGATGTCCGCTCCGACGAACGTGATCCGCGGGCTCCTCCGAGGAGCTTGGAAGGGGAGCGGGACAATCAATGTCCGAGGCCCGTCGACGGCTCGTTTCACCACGGTCTCGCCGCGTCTCGCAGAGCAAATGGCCCGGCTCCTGAAAGGGCTGGGCTACATGCCGTCCGTGAAAACGTCTCGGTCTCGCGGGATGGGTGGCCGCACCCGCTACCGCCTGACACTCTGCGGGGCCCATGGTGAGGACTTCCTCGCCCGCGTCATGGATGTCGACCCGCACCGGATCCAGAAGGAGACCAGATCTCGTACCCCGAACTATCCACTCGAAGCCTCGTTCCGGGCACCCATCCGCAGGATCCGGCGGGTTCCCTACAAGGGATGGGTCTACAATTTGAGCGTCGAGGGCGATGAGAGTTACGTCTGTTCCTTCGCGTTCTCGGTCCACAACTCAGCCGGCATCAATCTGCCGGCCCGACGAGTCGTGGTCCGTGATCTAAGCCGTTTCGATGTCAACTACGGGCTTTCCCTCATCCCTGTCCTCGAGATCAAGCAGATGTGCGGCCGCGCGGGCCGACCCAAGTACGATCCCTACGGCGAGGCGATCCTCTTCGCGAAGGACATCGACGGCATCGACGAGCTGTTTCAGGAGTACTTCCTCAGTGAGCCAGAGGCGATTGAATCGAAGCTGGGCTCCGAGCCCGCACTGCGGATGCACGTCCTCGCGAGTATCGCGACGGGTCACGTCGGCACGGAGGAGGAGCTCTTCGAGTTCTTCAACCAGACTTTCTACGCGTTCGCGGGGGATCTCTACGCGATCCGCGGGAAGGTCATGGGCGTCCTCGATTTCCTCCAACGGGAGGACTTCATCACTCGAAGCGACGGCGGCCTGAGGGCGACGCTCTTCGGCAAGAGGACGAGCGATCTGTACGTTGATCCACTGAGTGCCGTCCGGATGCGGGACGCTCTCGAAGGGCCAAGGGACGATCCCTTCTTCCACCTGTGGGCCGTCTGCTCCACGCCAGACATGCCGAAGCTGTACCTTCGCCGGGGCGACTACGCCTGGGTCGAACAGAAGATCGAGCACGAGGATCTCACCTTTCCGGTGGAGGACTACGATTTCTTCCTGGCGGAGGTCAAGACGGCAGCCCTCCTCGACGACTGGGTGGGCGAGCGGACAGAAGAGGAGGTCACCAAGAGGTTCAGCATCGGCCCCGGAGACATACGACGTATGACAGACCAGGCGGAGTGGCTCCTCTATGCCATGTCAGAGTTGGGCCGTCTCTTCAGCAAGAAGAAAGTGCGTCCTCTGACTCGGCTTACGATCCGTGTGCAGTACGGGGTGAAGGAGGAGCTCCTTGAGATGGTCTCCCTTCGAGGGGTTGGAAGGGTTCGGGCGCGGGCCCTGTTCCAACGCGGATATCGGAGCCTCCGAGATCTCCAGAAGGCCGACGCCGGGGAGCTTGCCCGTATCCCGGCCATCGGGTCAGGACTTGCGAAGCGGATCAAGGAGCAGCTCGGCGATCGCGTCGATGCCCGAGACATCGAGGGTCAGGCCGCCCTGGGGGACTTCCCATGACCCACGTTATCGCCGGAGCCCGTTGCCTCGTCGAGGATCCGGAGGCTGTCTTGGCGCGCGCGAGGGCCTGGGCACACGACCATCAGGTCGATGTGGTTCTCGCGGACGCGAAGGTCGTCTTTGGTCGAGACCACGTCGAATCCGCGATCTTCCACGCGGCGCGCGCGCAGCGCGAGGACACAATGGGGACTCGAACCCTCGGCATGGAGACGCTTCTCTATCTTTCGACGCGACGGCAGGTTACGGATGCGATCCGGGTGGCAGGTATTCACAACGACACAACCGCCGCGGCGATCGTCGTGCTCGGCGACGCATCGATCGACGAACTCATCGGCTCCCTCGGATGGACCCGTGACGACGATGTCCTCGAGCCCGCGGGGAAGTCCCTTGAAGCCCTCGGTATCAGCCGTGAAGAAGAGAGGACGATTCCGGAGGATCGCCGTACGGATCTCATCCTTGAGCGGGTAGCCTTCGTGGACCTGCTGAAGTGACCGGACAGGTGGATCACCCGGATGCCCATGGACTTGCCGCTATCCACACAACGATA
>CAYGBO010000002.1:35133-38204 GCA_964348145.1 uncultured Methanomassiliicoccales archaeon | reverse complement strand
GTGATGGAGCTTCAAGGGGCGATGGGATGCGGCGGCCAGGATTCGAACCTGGGAACCCCTTCGGGACGAGACCCTAAATCTCGCGCCGTTTCCTGGCTTGGCTACCGCCGCGGTGACGGAAGCCACGGGCAACTAGAAAAGAATTCCCGAGAAAGCCCCTAGGGAATCGGCCCGAACCGTCCCGGCCAGCGTCCCGCTCGCACGCCGATCGAGACGGCACCCCACTCCATGGGGCCCTGGCCTCCCAAGAACGCGAATCCTGAGAAAGGACCGGAAAGGTACATGGACCCCTAGGCTATGCCGGGGCCCATGGCCTTTGAGCGCCTCCCCTTCGATGCGGAAACCCACCTCGCCGACGTGGGAATGTTCGGCCAAGAGTGCTTCGGCGCCGTCTACCTGATCGACGACGAGAAGAAGACCCTCATCGAGGCAGGAACCTCCTGGAACGTCGGGGCGATCCTCGCGGCCGTCGAAGGCCTCGGCCTCAAACCGGCGGACATCGACAACCTGATCCTCTCCCACATCCACCTTGACCACGCGGGCGGAGCTGGGTTCCTCTTGGAGTCCATGCCGAAGACAACAGTGTACGTCCATGAGAGGGGTCTGAAGCATCTCGCCGATCCCAAGAAGCTCCTTGCCAGTGCCGAGGCCGCCCTAGGCCCCGAGCAGGCCCGGGAGTTCGGGACGATGCAACCGATCCCTCGGGATCGACTCGTTTCCGTTGCGGACGGTGACGTCCTCGAGTTGGGGAAGCACGAACTCCGATTCTTCGATTCCCCCGGACACGCACCGCACGAGCTCACGATCTACGACACCCACAATCGGTGCGTATACACCGGGGATGCGGCAGGCCTATACTTTCCCGGCGACGAGATCCTCATGCCGATTGCCCCCGCCCCCGGCTTTGACTTGGAAATGAATCTTCGGTCCCTCCAGCACCTGCTTGCCCTAAACCCCTATGCCCTTCTGTTCAGCCACTATGGGCCCCATCCCCAGCCCCGGGAGGCCCTGCAGGCCATGATGGTGATGTACCCGCAATGGGCCCGCATCGTCGGAGCGAAGCTGCGCGAGGTCGGGGAAGAAGGTGTCCTCCGCGAGCTGTACGAGATGACATGCCGCGCAGCGAAGCGATATCCGAAGCACTTCCTCGAGCGGCGGATTCGGGTGAGCATCAGCGGCCTCGCGGACTACCACGAGCGGATCGAGCGTGCTGCCCCCCAGAGTTGAAGCCGCGATCCAAGCCATCGCCTCGAACCGGCGGAGCGGCGCGTCGACAATCGCCCGAAACGTGCTTGACGCCCTCGACGCGCTCCTCGCCTCGACGGAGAGCAGGCCTGCTCTTGAGGAAGTCCGAGAGGCGGCCCGTCGGATTTCCGCTTTCCAGCCGGCGATGTCTCTGGTCCACAATGTCGTGAATCTCTTCGTGGGGCTCGTGGAGTCGGGTCAAGATCCCGGCGCGGTCCTCGCCGAAATCCGCTCGGAACTCGATTCGATCCGAGAACGAGTCGCGAGGACCTTCCTCAAGATTGCGCCCGACTCCGCAGAGGTCATCACGGTGAGTTTCAGCGAGAACGTCCTCGCATGCATCAAGAAGGCGCACGAGCAACATCGTATCGCGCGCGTGCATGTGATGGAATCCCGCCCTCTGCTTGAGGGGCGGACTCTCGCGTCGGCCCTCTCTGACGCGGGCATCCCAACGTCCCTCGTTCCAGACGCCCTCGGGCCCGGCCTCATGAATCGCGCGACGTACGCGCTGGTCGGGGCCGACAGCGTACTGCGAGACGGGTCCGTCGTGAACAAGATCGGCACGTACGCGCTCGCCCTCGGAGCCGCGGACCAAGGCAAGCCCACGTATGTGGCCTGCGAGACCCTGAAGTTCGATCCGAGGTACGAAGCAGCATCGTGGCCCGGATCCCCGTCCCGGGAGGGCCAGGAGGTATGGGACCACCCTGCGCCGAATATCGATGTGACGAACCGATACTTCGAGATCACTCCGGGTCGGCTCATCAGGACCTTCGTGACGGAGCGAGGCACGTACGCGCCAGACCTCATCCCAACGATGCTCGCACGCGCAAAGGGACAAAAGTGAGGCATTTTGGTATCACGAAGGTTCAAATAGCGGCGCCCATAACGAGCTTATAGATAACATGGCCCAGCAAGAACTCCACATCGTGCTCGTCTCGAATGATCCCGCACGGGCGTACCCCGCCGTCCAGCTCGCCCTCGGCGCCGCCGCCATGGGACACAAGGCGAAGATTTACGCGACGACGTCGGGCCTCGAGGTCGTCCGCAAGGATGGGGTCGATAAGATCTCAATGCCCGGCTTCCCGCCCCTCAGGGAGATCCTCCAGGATGCGATCAAGAACGGCGTCCAGGTGTGCGCCTGCGCGCCATCCACGGACATCCTGAAGAACCTCGGGGTCACCAAAGAGACGGTCGTCGAAGGCGTGACAATCGAGGACGTCATCGGATTCCTGAACGAGGCGTTTCCGGCCGCCCAGAAGGGCGGCGTAGTCACCTTCATCTGAATGCTGATTCTATGAGCCCGACGGAGACCGTCCAAGAGTCCGACTTCCGCGCACCCGAGCCGGACCAGGTCCTCGACACACGTGGACTCCTCTGCCCCTATCCCTTCATCCGAGCCAAAGAGGCCCTGGAAACCCTGCCGTCCGGTCACACCATTGAGGTTCTCACGGACAGCGAGGCCACGGCGACTTCCTCGATCCCGGTCCTGTGTGAGCAGAAGAGGTACCGATTCAGGAGTGAGCAGGACGGCGAGAACTGGCGGCTCGTGGTCCTGAAGCCGTAGATATCGCGAAAGTTCTTCTCGCACGGCAGACGTGGTCATCACCGATGGACGAGGTACCGCCGACCTCAGACCCTGTTCAGGAAGGTATCCGGCTTTTCAACCAGGGGTACTTCTTCGAGGCCCACGAACTCCTCGAGGAGGTATGGCATCGGGAACACGGAGAGGCACGGCTCTTCCTTCAGGGCTTAATCCAAGCGGCCGCCGGCTTTCATCACCTGAAGAACGGGAATTTGCGGGGGGCCATCGCTCTCTTCCGAAAGTC
>CAYGBO010000002.1:30734-35123 GCA_964348145.1 uncultured Methanomassiliicoccales archaeon | reverse complement strand
CCAGGGTGGCTCAGTTCGCCGCCGCCACCTGGGTGGCTCCTGGCCGCCCCCTACAGCCACGTCCACGACGATGGGAAGTCCCTCGACAAGCTGCGGCACTATCCCCACGAGTACCACGAGATCGATCTGGGGGATTTCATAGGACAGGTCGAGTCCGCTCGGGGCGCACTCGAAGCACTCCCGAACGCGGCCGGGCCACCGCCCCTCCCCCCTCCGAAGATCGTCCCTAGGGCGTCTGGGCGGCCTTAGATAGACCTGGATCGCCAGGTCCCTCGCGGGACATCCTCGAGTCAATGCCAAGGACGGAGTATCGTTTGGAGACGGAAGGCCAAGACTCCGGTATCTGGCCGGTGGAGCAGAATGGGCTGTCGTTGGACGCGATCACGATCCGCCCCCGTAGCACGATATCCACGTCCCAGCTGCGCGACTAGGATTCCTGAAGGAGGTCGGGAGCCTTCGTGCAAAGGCCGGGATCGCCGCCATGGGGATCGCCAAGATCCTTGTAGACCGTATTGGCAATGAGCGAGGCCCTCCGGGAATAGCCGAATGGCGAAATGCCGGGTCCGGGGCAGAATCTGAGATCGACTGTAGCTGACAGCGTGTAGGCGGTCAGGCAATCGCCGGAATTGCCTCCTCTCTCAGAGGAACTCCGCCATGAGTTCGTCCGGATCTTCCACGCCCAAGGACTGATTCACGGGGGCTCCCCGGTGCATGCCCGGCTCGAGCTCCGCGTAGGTAGGCACGCCTGTTGTCTGGTAGAAAATGCCGATCGGGATGCGCTCCCGCTGGACCATGGGCCACTCTGTCGCCTTTCGGAAGGCCGCATGGATGTCCGACGAATCGTGGCCCTCCTGCTGAAGGTTGTATACCCGCTCACGGAACCAGTCGTAGGTGTTCTCCTTGTTGTAGGTGACGCAGGGCGACAACGCGTCCACAAGGGCGAACCCCTTGTGTTCGATCCCCTTCTGGACGATTTCGGCCATGTGCTTCACGTCGCCACTGAAGGTCCGTGATACGAACGTCGCTCCTGCGCCGAGGGCGAGGGAGATCGGGTCAATGGGACCCTCGATCACCCCGACGTTCGGCGTCGACTTCGTCTTCATGCCCTTCTCCGAGGTCGGGCTCGCCTGGCCCGTGGTGAGACCGTAGATCTGGTTGTTCATCACCACGTACGTGAGGTCCAGGTTCCGACGCGCGGCGTGGAGAGAATGGCCCAGACCAATCCCATAGCCGTCTCCGTCCCCGCCCGTGACGATCACATGGAGGTCTGGATTCGCCAGCTTGATCCCCGTCGCCACGGGAATCGCGCGGCCGTGAATCGAATGAAAGCCGTACGTCGACAGGAAGTGGGGCAAGTTGCTCGAGCATCCGATGCCCGAAACGAGGACCACCTTCCAAGGCTCGAGCTGCAGGGAGTGAATCGCCTTCTGGAGCGAGTTCAGCACGGCGAAGTCCCCGCACCCGGGGCACCAGGTCGGCCGGACCTCGGACTTGTACGTCTTCAGTTCGAAGGCCGTCTTCATCCGATCACCTCGTGGACCCTCGACACAATTTCCCTCGTGTAGAAGGGTTCGCCGTCGTACTTGCCGAAAAAGTGATCGGGTCGATGACCCGTCTCCGCGCGGAGCAGGCGGGTGAACTGGCCCGTGTAGTTGCCCTCAATTGCAAGGGTTCTCTTCGCGCCCTTCAGGGCCTGAAGGGCCTCCTGGACGTGGAAGGGGAAGAGGGTCGGGAACTCGATGGCATTCACCTTCAGGCCTTCCTGCGCTTCAAGTCTGCGAATTGCCTCCCGGGCCGGGCCCTGGGTCGACCCCCAGAGCAGCAGGGTGAGATCCGCCTTCGCAGGTCCCCATCGCTCCGGATGGGGTGTGTCCTTCCGCAGTCCCTCGAGTTTCCGCATGCGCTTCTCCATCATCCTGCGGCGCTCTTCGACATGTTCGGGGACGCCCGCGAAGATGTCGGAGATGAGTTCGCTCGATTCCATATGCTCGTCCGTCGCTGCGATGAACTGGTAGCCCTTCATGCCGGGAAGCGCCCGAGGACTCACTCCCGACTCCGTGTACCTGTACCGCTTGTAGTCCTTCGTTTCGCCACCGTCGGCCGCCACCATCCCGCGGACAATCGGGACGTTGAAGTCAAAGGGGTCCACCGTGCGGTAGCCCTCCGACAGATAAAGGTCCGACATCACGATGACCGGCGTCTGGTAGATGTCTGCGAGATTGAACGCCTGGGCGGTGAATTCAAAGCACTCATCGGGATTCCGAGGTGCCAGGACCGCGCGCGGCCAGTCTCCCTGCCCGGCACCGAGGACGAGGTTCAGATCCCCCTGCTCCGTCTTCGTGGGGAGACCCGTGGACGGTCCGGCCCGCTGCGCCAGGACGACGACGACGGGCGTCTCCGTCATCCCGCCCTGGCCGAGTCCTTCGACCATGAGGGCGAATCCGCCTCCCGAGGTCGCGGTCATCGCCCGAGCCCCCGCGAAACCCGCGCCGATCGCCATGTTGACCGCAGCGAGCTCGTCCTCGACCTGCTTCACCACGATCCCGTACTCCGGCGAGTGGGCGGCCATCCAGTGCATGATGGAGGAGGCGGGCGTCATGGGAGACTGAGCGAGGAACTTGCAGCCCGCGGCCAGGGCGCCGAGGCAGATGGCCAGATTCCCCGTCACAACGGGTCGCGGGGTGTTCGTGTACCGGAGGCCCAGCTTCATGGGTCCTCCGTGGCCCTCGATCGCGTCCGACCCTGCCCTCGCGGCCTTGACATTCTGCTCGACGACCTCGGGTTTCTTGTCGCCCCAGATGTCCTTGAAGGCCGACTCGACATGTCGGAAGTCCATCTCGAAGAGCCGGACGACGGCTCCGAGGGCGACCGTGTTCCGCACAAGCGCGTTCTTGGAGAACTGCTGGGCCGTCCGCCGGAGAGTCAGGCCGACCGTGCGGACGTTGGGCCGTAGCGAGGACGGGTCGAGTTCCATGCTGTCCGAGTCGTAGATGATCACCCCTCCCGCGGCGATCTGGCCCTGATGGAGATCCACGGTCTGCTGGTTCAAGCATACGAGGACGTCCGGATCTTCGCCCTGAGAGAGGAGGGGCTCGATTCCTGCGCGGACCTGGGTCCACACATGGCCGCCTCGAATGATGCTCTGGTACGAAGAGTACGTCCACACATGCAGGCCGCTGCGGGAGCAGATCTTCGCGAAGCTTTCCGCGGTCGAGGAGACACCGTCACCGGCTGCTCCGCCGACTCGGAGGGTGAGTTCTTTCTGGGGCATGGGAATCCCGTTGCGAGGCCGAGGAGGGGTTCGCCGCTCGGTTCCCAGTTCTAAAACGGTCCCGATTTAATATAGTTATGGCACTTGTACTCAGAACTCGAACACGCACAGGCGAAGAAGAGCCCAACTGCGGTGTCCGGATCCTCCGCAATGCCTCGTACATCCTGAATACTTCCTGTGGCGGAAAGCATATATTGCATGGATGAAGGACCCAACTAGGTGCAGTGGATTCCAGGGTCCGTTGGGGGAGCGCTCAGTCATGGCCGAGGACGAGTCTCGCATCGACCGCCGAGGATTTCTGAAGACCGTGGGTGGCGCCGTGGGCGCCATCGCCTTGAGTCAAGTGTTCGTGACGAGCGGGTTTAGCCTCCTCCGTCCCTACCGAGCGTCCGGAGCGAATGGCAGCCTGGGACTCGCGAAGTACGTGGATCCCTTGTCCGTGCCCGGGGTGATGCAGCCCGTCAGAAGAATGGCCGGAGGGAAGTACTACGTGGTGAGCATGTCCCAGTTCACCCAGAAACTGCACAGGGACCTGCCCCCCACCCCCGTGTGGGGCTACAACGGGACCTACCCGGGTGCCACCTTCGAGGTCACGAAGAACGAGAGGATTGCCGTCTTGTGGAAAAACGAGCTCCCGGACGAGCATCTGCTTCCCGTCGACACTGCCGTCCCTGGTGCCGAGTATCCGGAGAATCCCCTCGTCCGTACGGTTGTGCACCTGCACGGCGGCCACGTTGAGCCGGCGAGCGATGGATATCCAGAAGCCTGGTTCACCCGTGGATTCGAGGTCAAGGGTCCCCACTTCCAGAAGGAGATCTACGAGTATACGAACAGTCAGAATCCGGCGACATTGTGGTACCACGATCACGCCCTTGGCATAACCCGCCTCAACGTCTACACAGGACTCGCGGGCTTCTACCTCCTTCGCGACCGGTGGGAGCTCGGACTCAACCTCCCCAGTGGCCCGTACGAGATTCCAATCCTGATCCAGGACCGATCGTTCAACGAAGACGGATCCCTTTTCTACCCGGAAGATTTCATGCCTGAGTTCTTCGGCAACACGGCGGTTGTCAACGGGAAGGTGTGGCCATACCTCAAGGTGGAGCCGAGGAAGTACC
>CAYGBO010000002.1:26940-30724 GCA_964348145.1 uncultured Methanomassiliicoccales archaeon | reverse complement strand
GGTAGTCGCCAACCGCCCGGGCCGCGGCTTATCGCCGGTTCCGCCTCCTGAACGGTTCCACGGGTCGGTTCTACAACTTGACAATCATGGGAGGCCCTCCGTTTTACCAGATCGGCACGGACGGTGGACTCCTGCGGGCACCCGTTCGAATCGAAAACCGTTTACTCCTGGGACCGGCGGAGCGGGCCGATGTCGTCGTCGACTTCTCGGGATTCGAGGGCCAGTCTCTCCTGCTCCACAACGACGCGAAGACTCCCTTCGAAAGCTTGGATCAGACCACGGACGAGGTACCTCTGCCTGAAATCATGAGGTTCGATGTCTTGGAGGACGTCTCGGCGGAGGACCGCAGTTCCCTGCCTATGAAGCTCGCGGCGATCCCGAAGTTGCAGGAGCAGTCTGCCGTAACGACCCGGGACTTGACGCTCCAGATGAAAATGGCCATGAAACCCAGCGGGGGGATGTGGATGGTGCACTTCCTCAATGGCTCCGCATTCCATGATCCCGTCACCGAGAAGCCTCAGCTCGGGACGACGGAGATCTGGCGGCTTCTCAACTTGATCGACGATGCCCATCCCATCCATCTGCATCTCGTCATGTTCCAGGTTCTCGACCGACGGCCCTTCGACGTGGAGCACTTCAAGCAGACGGGCGAACTCTCGTTCACAGGGGACCCCGTTCCTCCGGCGGCCAACGAGGCGGGATGGAAGGACACCGTGCGGACGGATCCAGGAACGGTCACGCGGATCATTGCGCACTTCGGGGATTACGCAGGCCGCTATGTCTGGCACTGCCACATCCTGGAGCACGAAGACCTGGAGATGATGCGACCCTACGAGGTCGTCGTTGGCAGACGCGGTGGCAGGCGGCGATGAAGTCGTGCCGCGCCCGCGCTCATTAGGCCTATCGGACAAAGTTGCGCGTTACGTACTTCCTGGCATGAACGTAGCCCGTCGGCGGCCAGCAGCCTACGCGGGCGACAAATCCTTTTCCACCCCCGCGCCTTGCGGGATCTCGTGATCCGATGAAAACCGTCCCGGATCTTCCAGGACATGTGGAAGCCCTCGGACCGTACTCGCACTGCGTCGTGGCAAATGGCTTCGTGTTCGTTGCCGCTCAAACACCCATCAGTCCCGGCGCCTCGCCGGGCGAATGGGCCGCGAAGGAGGCCGGCGGTCAGACGAAACGATGTCTTGGCAACATAGAGACGATCCTGAAAGAGCTCGGGCTTGGTCTCGATTCCGTGGTCAAGACGACCGTGTTCCTTCGAGACCCGAAGGACTTCAAGACGATGAACGAGGCATACAAAGAGTTCTTCTCCTCGGACCCTCCGGCGCGATCGACGGCGACCCTCGGTGTCCACGCTCCTGGCCTGCTCGTCGCCATCGATGCCGTCGCCGTGTACGAACCGCGTGGAGAAGGGTGACAATTTCGCCCACGAACCCGCAAGACGCGGAGCGTCGGGTTGAGACCGAATCAGAGCGTCATGCGGGCGAGGGTCCTCGTCGCCTTCACGCCCTCGATTGCGCGGATGCTCTCCACGACAACCTCTCCGACCGCTTCGTAGGTTTCCGCCTCGACCTTCGCAATCAGGTCGTACTCCCCGAAGAGAGGGTAGAGTTCCACGATATGTTCGATCTTCAGGAGCTTCTCATAGACTTCCTTCTCGTGGGTCGGCTCAATGTCAATCAACACAAAACCGATGGCCGTGAGGGCACCCATCCCGCGGTACTACCGAGTCCTAAATAAGCGTATCGAACCGCGGAGTGGAGATGTATTGATGCAACGCACCTTGCCGGGAGGGTTTCGTCGCATTTTAGATTCTGAAAACTCAACTTAGAAATAGTCGCGGCGCGAATGAAAGCAGTTACAGGTCCCAGTTCATGGACAGTGACGAAGGAATCCCCGTGTACCCCGTCGAGACGCTGCGCCACTGGTACGTGACGCCCTATGGCGGGATGTCCCCCGAGCTGGCTCTCTTCCAGATCGGTATCAATCGAGAGGCAATAGAACTCAACACGTCCTTGGATCCGGCCCTCGACCGCGTGCGCGTTTCCGTGGTGGGTCGCGCAAGGGCTCGGCCTGTGCTCTTCGACCGTTTCTTCGAAATCGTTCCCCTCGACACGAGCCATCCGAATGCCCTCGCCCGCTCGCCCAAGGGGGAGGCTGTCTTCCCCGAGGGCGACGAGGTTGTACGCCGCTACGAGCCGCCCCGCCACGGAGATGCGATCCTTCTGAACTGTGTCCTCTCGCAACGACTGGGGCTTCTGCCCACGGCGGAGGAATTTGCGGGCATTCTGCAGGAGCTCCTCCGTGCGGCTTCCGAACGGGATCGACGCAACAGCTGAACGGACGACCTCGAATGGTTTTTAAGAGCCTTCGAGCTAGCGAGAGGCAATGCGAGTCGGCGTCATCGGAGTGCAGGGCGACGTGAGCGAGCACGTCGACGCCGTCGCCCGGGCAATCCGGGAGTTCGGCTTTTCCGGGGAGGCCTTTCCCGTCCGCCGGGTTGCGGAGCTCGACCGCGCGGATGCCCTCACGATTCCAGGTGGAGAGAGCACGACCATCTCGAAACTCCTGCAGAAGCTCGGGCTGTTCGACAAGATCGTTCGCCGGGCCCGAGAGGGAGGGATGCCTGTCCTCGGCACGTGCGCCGGATGCATCCTTCTGGCGAAGCGCGGGGGCGACCAGGCCGACAAAACGGCAACGCGACTCTTGGGCCTGATGGACATGGCCGTCGACCGCAACGCGTTCGGCAGGCAGCGGGAGTCCTTCGAGGCCGAGCTGCAGGTGGACGGGCTGGACACGCCCTTTCGCGGGGTCTTCATCCGAGCGCCGGGGATCCTCGAGACGTGGGGGGACTGCAAACCCCTCGCTCGGTACCGCGGGAGGATCGTGCTCGCCCGCCAGGCGCACTTCATTGGCGCCGCCTTCCACCCGGAGCTGAGTGGGGACCTTCGCATCCACCGGTGGTTCCTCGATATGGTCTAGAGGAGTAGGAGGACGAGGACGGAGGCCGCAATGGCGCCGGACAGGGTGACGTACAGGGCAGGCCGCAGTACTGCCATCGTCGAATTGATCGACGTCGTAAGGCGTGCAGCCGCGTGGGGCCCGAAGATTCGGAATCCGGGGATCTCCGCCGCAATGACCGCGGCTTCGACCTCCTCGAGGCGGCCGATGGCCTCGCGGACTGCGTCCTCTGCGAGACCTACGATCCGTGACGTTTCCAGGACGGCCCCGACAGCATTGAAACCCTGCATCGTCAGGTTCACAGAATGATTGTCCGTCGTGAGGACCTCCGACTCCTGGACCAGCCCCGAGATCTTGGACCGGACCGCATCTCGAAGCCCTGGGATCATGTTGTTCCCGTCGAAGAGCACGTACGCGGTCCGATGGTCTCCTGCCTCCACGACGAGGGCCTCAATCCCACGCGCCCCGATCCCCTGATCCGGGGAGCAGAATCCCGTGCGGCGGCCGACGCCGACACGCAGCCGTTCCTTGGGCGCTTCCAAGGAGGCTCCCGCGGCGGACCGTGCCGCCTGCAGGATCTCGTGGCTCTCGGGAGACCCGAAATGCGTAAGACCTGCGCCGGGCACGAGGCAATTGTGGGCGTCTACAAAGACTGCCTCCGCCGCTCCTGCGAGCTTCGCTTCCTGGATTGCAGCATGCCCCGTCGCGCTGTCCACGTCGTCCGAGGGATTCGGTGCGAAGGAGGTCACGAGGAGCACGGAGTTGCCGAACGAGCAGCTGAAGCCGGAGACCCGGCGCACCTCGACCACCCAGGTGC
>CAYGBO010000002.1:20569-26930 GCA_964348145.1 uncultured Methanomassiliicoccales archaeon | reverse complement strand
ACGGAGTTGCCGAAAGCCTGAGCGAGGACGGACGCCTTTTCTGACGTGGTGCGCCGCGCGGCTCCCACCCCTGGATTGAAGGAAGCCTTCCCCAGCAGATCCCGGAGAGCCTGAGGAATCTTGCGGATCTCCGCCGTGGTCGCGGGGTTCTCGTCATGGGTTGTCGGGCCATGGGCGACGAGGACATTCGGGGTGAGGTCCTCGAGATGGCGAGCGATCTTTGTGGGCAGGTCGCTACCGGCCACGTAGCCCATGGGCCCAGGATGTATCCCCGGTGCGAGGAGGAGAGCCTGGAGCCCCCGGGAGCTCCGGAAGGCGACGCCCCCGACCCGAACCCGGGCGGCAACACTGATGGTGTTGAAGAACGCTTCGAGCTCCGCGACGCCTGATTCCTCGACTTCCGTGTAGTGGTCCAGTGTGTGGCGCAGAAGCTTGAGCCCATCGATCCCGAAGGACCGCAGCAGAGGGCGCTTCGCAATCGCCGCGAAAGCAATCGCCATGGTCAGGAAGATTCCGAGGACGACGATGGAGAAAGCAAGGTCAACGGGCTCGAACGGGACGACGAGGGTGAGGCCGAGAAGGCCAAGACCTGGGTGCAGGGCCGCGGCGGGGAGCGAGCGCAGGTGATTCGAGTTCGACGTGCTCGCGAGGATGACCTGGCGCACCCAGAGGACGGCCCCGTAGCCCACGACGGCGACGTGGGCGAGTGGGAAAACGAAATCCGCGCCCGAGGAGAGAGCGTAGAGGACGAGCGCAGACACGGCGGCAACGAGGAAGGCTCCGACGACCATGAGTCCCACGAAGGCAAGGAGCATGGAGCGGCGAAGGTACATGCGGCCTCCCAGAGACTCCGCGGCGGCTTTCGTCAGCCCGGCGCTCACGAAAGCCGGAAGCCCGATCGCCACCGCGCCCGAAAGAATGGGCACGGGATCCAGGCTCGGGAAGAAGAGGAGGTAGCCCTCCATCGCGCTGAAGATGAGGATGGGGATCACCATCCGTCGAGGCGGCGGCGATACAAACAGGCGACGGGCCATGTGGGTCGTCTCCGCCTGACTCTGGGCCGCCGACTTCGGGCGGAAGAAGCGCATCAGCCCTTCTTCACCGCCTCGACGATGCGACGCAACGCGTCTCCGTCCCGGGCTCGCTCAACAATCGTGCCCGTCACGACGACATCCGCTCCCGCGCTCGCGATGGATGTCGCTGCCTTCGGCGTCCGGATGCCCCCGCCGACCACGAGGGGCAGGTCGATCGTCTTTCGTACAGCACGAACCATGGCTTCGGGGACGGGCTGGGCCGACCCGCTCCCGGCTTCTAGGTACACGAGTTTCATTCCAAACATCTCTGCAGCGAGGGCATACTCCGCCGCAATTTCTGGGTCGGATCGCGGGATGAGGTCGGCCCTGCCGACTTCGCCCGCGCGCATTCCTGGTTCCACGACGAGGTACGCCATGGGGATCGTCTCGAGGCCCCAGGATCGAATCATTTTCGCGGCCCGCCGCTGCTCGCCTACAATCACCCTCGGGTCGCGGCTGTTCAGAAGGCTCATGAAGTACAACGCGTCCGCGTGGCGGGACAGGTTCCCGGCGCTTGCGGGGAAGAGGATCACGGGCACGTGAGCCGCCTTCTTGACCGCCAGGACGGTCGCGTCGACCCGGTCCTGGGTCACGCCCGTGGAACCGCCCACCATGATCGCGTCCGTGCCGCTGCGGGCCGCTCTCTCGGCGAGAGCGCCCGCCTCCTCCGCGGACTGTTTTTCGGGATCGAGGAGAGTCATGTGCAGACGTTCACGGGCGCGGCGCTCGAGGAGGTAGTCGTAGACCTTCACTGGACGCCCCCGGCGAGGAATGCGGCCAAGGCAACGATCATCGCGTACTTCGAGACCCGCTGGGATCGCCCCGGCCGAGCCGACGAGTAAAGGGCGGCGTAGATAAACATTCCGTCCGCGACGAGGACAGGGATCAGGTAGTAGGACCCAAGGATCTCCAGGATCCGGGGAACGCCGCTCATACCGACTCCCGCCAGGAAGGAGGCGGCGGCCAGGAAGCTTGCTCGACGCGCGCCCAGCCGCCGTGGGAGCGTCACCCGGTCAACGTCCCCCGCCATGTCCTCGATGTCCTTCGTGATCTCGCGGCCCAAGGTGGCAAGGAACGCAAGGGCGGCGAGGAGGCTCGCCCGGAGGAGCGCGTCCTGCCTGCCACCGTACACGGCGAAGCCCGAGAACACGAAGAGGGAGGCGACCAGATAGGCGATCGCCAGATTTCCAGGAGCTCCTCGCGCCTTGAGACCCGTCTCGTAGGCGTACATCAGAAGAGCGTTCGAGGCGACAACCAGGAGTGCCCACAGATTCACGAGGGCTCCCAGGACGAGGGCCATGAGAAAGGCAACGCCCGCGAAGGCACCCGCGCCTCGAACCGTGATCCTGCCGGATGGAATTGGCCTCTCGGGGTGATTCACGGTGTCTGTATCTCGATCGTAGATGTCGTTGAGGCAGTTGCCTCCCGCGGTGAAGAAAGAAGCGGCAAGGGCTGCGAGGCTGAGGGGCAAGAGGGCGGTCGTGAAGACGTCCGGACCCGCCGCAACAACGCCACCGATGAGGACCCCGCCGCCTGCCATAACGCAGTTCAGAGGCCGAGCCAGAGCGACGTAAGCGCCCATTCGGAGCCCGCGTAGGCCCACGGCGATTATAATGGTTCCCGCCGGAAGGTGCGAACGCATACCGGAAGTCGCCCCGCCCGCAACGTCCGGCGGCTCTAGTGGATTGCATCCAAGAACCAAGCTATCCGTCCGGCTTCCATCCGACCAGCGAAGGATCAATGTCCCAGATTCAGTCGACCGGAGCCTCTCACGGATTGGATCTATGCAAGATTATCGCGCGTGATTATCACTACGTGATAATCACAACGCTTTTACCGCCACCCCCCAATCTATTCCCGACCCACCGGCCTGTCTCGAGGCCTGCCCTCAGGCTTCGTTACAGTCGGACCGAGGGGGAGGCACGAGGAATGCCCCTGTCGAAGAACCCGGGTTTCGCCCTTCGCAAGATCTCGAAGGCGCGCTTCGCGGAAGAGGCGATCGGCCACTCGGAAGGCCTCATGACCGTACTGCGTCTCACGCAGGCGGATCTCGGAGCCGCCGAGGAGGCTTTGAAAGTCGCGAAGGATCTGTTCGCAGCCGAGGAATTCTCGCGGGCTCTCATGGCGGCGAAGAAAGCCGAGGCCGTCGCGATCACCCTCGACGAGCGGTTCAACGGATACCAGAAGGCCCGCAAGGCCCTCAGCGGGGTGATCGAGGAGTTGCGCCGGGTCGGGCTCGCCACGGAATCCATGGAAGCAGTCTTGGGCCAATCCGAGGAGAAAATTCTCGCCGGTATCTGGGAAAACGGCGCCTTCGTGCCGAACTACCTGGAAGCCCGTGTCCTCGTCGAACGGGCGGAGCGGGAAGGACGCGATGTACTCACCCGAGCCGGCGCAGCTTCCAACGCGATCTTTCTCGCAGAACTGGCAATCGAAGTCCTCGTCGACATCGAGGGGGCCGCGGACCTGAAGGCCTTCGCGGAAGGCGCCACCGTAGGGCTCGAACAGGCCCTGGAGGACGCCACCCGCGAGCTCGCGTTCGGCAACATCGAGGCGGCCACGCGAATCGCGAAGAACCTGGAGGAGCGAGCGAATCACCTCCGGCAGCAGTACTTCGCGGCAAGTGATCTCCTGCTGAAGGTGGAAAGCCGGCTGGCAGATCTTCGAGGCGAGGGGATCTCGACGGAGCGGCTCGAAAGCCATCTCGAGGTCGCGCGGGACATGCTCTCCCGAGGGTTGATCGAGTCGGGCATGTCGCTGTCCCGGCGGCTCAACGCAGATGCGGAATCCCTCGGGGAGACGTATCGGGCCGCAACGACGGGCCTCAAGGACGCGGAGTTCACCTACGCGCAACTTAACGACGAAGGCTTCCACTCCTACGAGGCGGAAACCTCAATCCGGGACGCGAGGAAGTCGATCCGAGAAGGGAATTTCGCTCGCGCTCTCGAGCATCTTCAGAGGGCTCAGGCGGCCTTTGTCCGTCGACGAAACGTGCGGGAGGCCCTTGCGAAGGCCATCAAGGAGACCCGGGAACGCGTTGCGCTACTCCAAACGAGTGGAATGCCGTTCATGCCCGATGTTCAGGAAATCCTGACCCGGGCAGAGCAGGAGTTCCGAGCCGGTAACTTTTCCGGATCGAGTGAGGATCTGCGCATCGCGACGCTGCTCCTCGGGCCGTCCGATGACGACGAGGACCCGAGGACAAGGCAACGGCCTTAAGCCGCTTCGCCGATTCCCACGACGACGATGTCGGAGCAGTACTTCGCTGCGAGGCCAAAGTCGCGCCGCCGTCCCGTGGACATTCGCGTCGCGATCCGCGGCAAGTCGTTCCGGTTCTTATCTGATGCTGGAGTGTTCTCCCGAGGCGACGTCGACCGCGGGAGTGAACTCCTCCTCGAGGCGTTGCAGATTGGTCCACGGGTGGAAATCCTCGATCTCGGCTGTGGCTACGGGATCCTTGGGATCGTTGCGTCCCGCCTTAGCAAAGGGGGCCACGTGATTCTCACGGACGTGAACGAGCGGGCCGTTGCGCTCGCGAGGCGGAACCTCGGCGCGAACCGCGTGGCGAACGCAGAGGTCCGCTTGGGGAATCTTTATGAGCCCGTGGCTGGGCTGCGTTTCGACCATATCCTCTGCAACCCGCCCATCCGAGCGGGGCGTGCGGTTGTCGACCGAATCATCGAAGAGGCCCCCGCGCATCTGCACGAAGACGGGTGCCTGTGGCTTGTCGCCAAGACGAAGCAAGGCGCGGACGCCCTTCGAAGTCGGATGGCCCGGGTCTTTGGGAGCGCGAGCGTCGTCCGTCGGGGGAGCGGCTACAAGGTCCTGCGCGCGTCGAAGGACACTAACCCTCGCGATCGGGAATGATTCGCTCGCTTCGACCTGGACCGCGGAAATGCGGAACCCTTTGGTTCTTGGAGGTCCTACCCACGACCGAGGGAGACGCATGGAACGGACGAATGTTTCCTCGGGGACTCCCTGGGAACCCGCCGTGGGCTACTCTCGTGCGGTTCGGGTCGGAGCCTTCGTGTACGTTTCCGGGACGACGGGGACCACGGCGGACGGAGCGACTCGGGTCCCTGGGGACGCCTACGAGCAAACCCGGCAGGCCCTGCGCAATATCGAGTGGGCCTTGAACCGAGCGGGAGCGTCGCTGAAGGACGTCGTGCGAACTCGAATCTTCCTGACGGACATGGAGGACTGGAAGAGGGTTGGCAAGGCGCATGGCGAGGTCTTCGGGGGCATTGGACCGGCGACGAGCATCGTCGAGGTGAGACGCCTTATCTCATCGGAGATCCTCGTCGAGATAGAGGCGGACGCAGTGATCTCCGAGACGTGAGGCCTCCTGCCTGAGTGGACCGAGAACGAGGCGGCTCGTCCCCTCAACCGGACCCTCTCTCCTTAACCCTTAAATATGTTGTGGAGTTTGGAACGTCGGCCCTTTTCGGGGATTCCCGATGGCTGAAGAGAAGTCCACGCCAGAACGCGAGCCCGCGCCTACGCCGAAACCGGAAGGGAAGAAAGGGCGCGAGAAGTCCGAGGAGCCGGAGGAGCCGAAGGCACCGAAGGCACCGAAGAAGCTCGAGGGCGTGAAGGAGGACTTTCGGTACATCGTCCGAATGGCGAACACGGACCTGGACGGCACGCGGTCCGTTGCATATGCCCTCACCGCGATTAAGGGAGTCGGGACCCGGATCTCGGAAGCCATTGCCGACCTAGCGGGTGTCTCGAGGACGGAACGGCTCGGTAACCTGACGGAGGAGCAGACGGACAAGATCGCGGAAATCCTCGGGAACTTGGGCGAGGTATCGCCCGGATGGATTCTGAATCGCCCGAGGGATTGGGACACGGGGCTTGATCTGCACGTCATCGGGGCAGACGTCGACGTGCGTCTCCGAGATGACATCAACCGCCTACGGATGATTCGCAGCTACAAAGGCGTCCGCCACGAGACAGGACACAAGGTCCGCGGGCAGCGTACCCGGAGCAACGGTCGCACGGGCCTGACCGTTGGCGTGATCAAGAAGACGGCCATTGCCGCTGCCCAAGCGAAGGAAGCCGAAGAGGGCGGCAAGAAGGCGAAGAAGGAGTGACCGCTTGGGCGATCCGAAGTTCTCACGCGCCAGGTACGAGCGACCCTCCCATCCGTGGGAGGGCGAGCGCATCAAGGCGGAGAACGAGCTGCTGAAGAAGTACGGGTTGAAGAATAAGAAGGAACTCTGGCGGTCCCAATACGTCCTGAGACGGTTCCGACAGCGGGCCCGGGAACTCCAGGCCCGAGTCCGCAC
>CAYGBO010000002.1:19112-20559 GCA_964348145.1 uncultured Methanomassiliicoccales archaeon | reverse complement strand
GGGGACAAGCAGGCGGAGAAGGAGCGCGAAGAACTCCTCAGGCGCTTGGGTCGGCTCGGCCTGCTTCCCACGGAGGGCACAACCCTCGATGACGTCCTCGCCCTCGACGTGGAGGCGGTCCTCTCCCGGAGGCTCCAGACCCTCACCTTCCTCAAAGGACTCGCCTTCACTCCTCGACAGGCGCGGCAGTTCATCGTGCATGGGCACGTCTCCATCGAAGGCCGACGCGTCACGATTCCGGGTTACATCGTGAGCCGGACGGAGGAGATCGTAATCGCGTACGACGAGCGCTCTCCAATCGCCCACGAACTCCATCCCTCTCGGCCCGGAAGCCAGGTGCCAGCCCCGCCCTCCGCGGAGGAAGAAGAGGAGCCTGAAGCGGAGGAAGGGGAGAAACCCGAGGAAGAGGCGACCGGGGAGGGCACCGAGGAGCCGCAGGAAGAAACGAAAGGGCCCGAGTCGGCGGACCCTGCAGGAGAAAAGCGGGAGGAGTAACAGTGCCGAAGTGGGGCGTCGCGCACATCTTCGCATCCTATAACAACATCATCATCACACTCACGGACGTCACGGGCTCGGAGACAATCACGAAGGCCTCCGGCGGAATGGTGGTGAAGGCAGCCAAGGACGAGGCGTCGCCTTACGCCGCGATGAAGGCGGCCGAGAAGGTCGCAGATGCCGCTAAGGAGAAGGGGATCGACTCGATTCACGTCCGGGTTCGGGCACCCGGTGGGAACAAGTCCCAATCCCCGGGGCCTGGGGCCCAAGCGGCAATCCGGGCACTGTCGCGCGCGGGACTTCGAATCGGGCGAATCGAGGAGGTCACCCCGGTCCCCCATGACGGCACAAAGCCCCGTGGCGGGCGGAGGGGCCGGAGGGTGTGACATGCAGATCAAGGTGATCGAGCGGCAGGAGACCTATGCGCGCGTCCTTATGGAAGACACCGCGCCGGCCATCGCGAACGCCCTGCGCCGCGTCCTCTTGGCGGACGTCCCCAAGATGGCCATCGAGGATGTGGAGTTCCACCTCGGGCCCATCCGTGCCGAGGACGGCAAGGAGTACGAGAGCGTGAGCCCCGTCTTCGACGAGATCATCTCGCACCGCCTGGGACTCATTCCGATTCCGACGGACCTGAGCCTGTACACCCCCCGCGAAACCTGTTCCTCGTGCCATGGCGAGGGATGCCCCAGTTGCACGATCATCTACTCGTTGAACAAGAGGGGGCCCGGCATGGTGAGTTCGGGGGATCTCGAGCCGATCGTTGACTTGGACGGTCTTGAGCTCGATGATCCGAGCCCCCGCGAGCCAGGCCAAGACGATATTCTGCGCCAACTGGGCCCGGATGGCGGTTACATTCTGGCGCCGTCAAACCACTTACAGTGGGACATCCCACCGGCGAATGTGTTCCGGCTGTACGAGACGGCGCGGGCGCTTGGGGAGTATCCGCTGC
>CAYGBO010000002.1:18000-19102 GCA_964348145.1 uncultured Methanomassiliicoccales archaeon | reverse complement strand
GAGATGCGAAGCTCCGGCCCAAGGATGCGAACATCCCCATCGTCAAGCTGGGCGAAGGCCAGGCGATGCTCGTCTATGCCACAGCGGTCCTCGGCTCCGGGAAGGAGCACGCGAAGTGGCAGGCGACTCACGGTGTCGGCTACCGATACTATCCCACCCTGAAGGCAGGGTCAGAGGCCCTGGATCCCCTCGATCCATCTGTCCCATTTTGCACGAGCCATATGACGACGACCTCCTTGGAGGAAACGCCTCTCGAAATCGACTCGGACTGCAAGACCTGCAAGAAGTTCAGAGACGCGTACAAGATCGACACGGTCAAGGCGGGGAACGATTCCTCGCGCATCCTCCTCGAGTTCGAGACGGACGGATCCCTGTCAGCCAAGGACGTGCTCACGACGGGACTTGACATCCTGTCGAAGCGCTTCTCCGACCTCGCTTCGCAGGCCGAGAGTCTGGGATGAGCGCGGAGGGACCTCAACATAGCGGGCCATGCATTTGGGAGAACGCTTAACTAGCGCGCGCCCGCTTTCGAGTTTCATGGAGCTGGGCGAGCTCGAGCTTGCAGTGCTGCGCGCTGTGCGCGCCCTCGGCGAGGCCTCGCCCGGCGAGATCTATCGTGAAGTGCGCCGAGCCCGGAGCATCGCGTACACGAGCGTCACGACGACCCTCTACCGCCTCGTCGACAAGGACCTCATCGCAGTTCGCAGGGAGACCGAGAAGCGCGCGTTCTACAGGATCAAAGATGGCCGTGCTTACCGGAAGGCACTCGCCACAATGATGGACCGCCTCATGGGCACGTTCGGGGACGCGGCCGTGTCCTACATCCTCGCGAGGCGGGAGGAGTTGAGCGACGCCGAGCGAGACGCGCTCAGGGCTCAGGTCGCGAAGCGTCGCAAGGAGGAGGAGCATGGCTGAGGAGGCCGACCACCTTCTCGAAGCTCTCATCACATACTGGGCCTCGCCGATCCCCCTTGCGATCCTCGCCGTCTGCGGCGCCTCCATGGGAACGCTGCTCTTCGTCTTCCTCGCGAACGCCCGGAACACGAAGCTCCGGGTGAGCCTGCTCACGGGACTCTACGGCCTCACCATCTGCTTCTGGTCC
>CAYGBO010000002.1:16811-17990 GCA_964348145.1 uncultured Methanomassiliicoccales archaeon | reverse complement strand
TCGACCGTACGGACGCCGTCGATGAACGGGAGGATCTTCTTCTGGTCCTTCGTGGCAGTCAGCATGATCCTGTGCCTATGGCAGTCGAAGACCGTTGCCTATGATTCGCAGGGTGTGCAACTCGTCGCCGCATCGTCCGTCCTCGCGGCCCTCCTCGTCTCGGCCGCCATCTCCGTGGTTGTGTGGAAGCACGCCCCGCGAGCCCTCCTTCGACGCTTTGCACCTCGCGACCCGCGCGGCGACGAGGCCTGGGTGCGGGAATACACGAACCTTCTGGCCGACCTCGAGGGCCTGCGCCGACTTCGTCTCGGCATCGTCGAACTGGGAGAACCTATAGCGATGGCCGTCGGCGGCAGGGAGCCGCGCGTGCTCGTGTCCGTGGGGTTGCTGGACCTCCTTGACCGAAGCGAGGCGGAAACCGTGATCGCACATGAGATGATGCACCTCAAGCATCGCGACGCAGAGTTCAAGGTCCTCTCCCGCGTACTTTCCCGAGTGCTCTTCTTCGACCCCTTCAGCAAGTTCTTTGATCCAGCCGTCCATCGGGAGCGGGAGTACCTGGCGGATGAGACGAGTGGTCGGCTCACCGCGAAACCGGCGGCCCTCGCCTCCGCTCTCTTGAAACTCTCGGATCGGGGACAGCCTCCGAAGGCCGTTTGGGGGCTGAGCATCCATGGACCGCAAGGCCGGATCTTCAGCCGGTATCCGCCCCTCCAGGAACGGGTTCGACGGCTCCTGCTCCTCGACCGCCTTCTGAGCACACGGGATCCGGAGACCTAGGGCGAGCCTTCCTGGGGAGACCGCTTCGGGACTCACGAGATCTGCGAGGTCTCTACATCAAGGTCGGAGGTGACGGTGTAGAGGACTCCGCGCGGAATCGGGTCCCCTCGCATTCCGTGAATCGGTTCCGATGTCGCGACGATGACCTCGCCAAGCTGATCCAAGAACAGGGTGTAGTACTCGCCGTTGCTCTGGTAGTCCCGGTACAGATGGAGAGACGTGCCGTCCGTGAGCATGAAGTTGAGCCCCGTGAAGCCCTCATACTGCTCGATCGTTCGGATGCGCGCGGATTTCGTGGCCTCCGCGACGGCTGCATGGTCACGAGTCTCGAGGACCTCGAGGAGCATCTCGAAGAGGACTTGAGAATCGAGCCGATCCGGATTCCCTGTCTCGCCGAGA
>CAYGBO010000002.1:8501-16801 GCA_964348145.1 uncultured Methanomassiliicoccales archaeon | reverse complement strand
TGGAAGGCCCACGTGACTCCGTTCCGTTTCTCGAGAAACGGATGGGACCATCGGGGCGCAACCCGGGCCGGGTTCGTGGATCTCCGCAGATGACCGAGGACAACGAGGGACCTTCCCGGAGCGCGATCGGGGTTCAACTCCGCAATCCTTCCGGCTGAATCGTAGTACTTCGACGCGTCCGGCGCGGCGCCGGAATCCCGCACCCGGAACTGGAGGGTGCCGTTCCGGAAGCATGCGAGGCCCCAGCCATCTTTGTGGCCCTTGTCGTCCGGCGATCCGGAAGGACCCATGCCTCGAGTCGCGAGATCGGCAAACTCCTCGAAGAGGCGGTAAAGGACCGGGCCTCGGCTCACGACCCCCAGGAGGCGGCACATGCGCGAGCCATGCGACCCTGCATATAAGAGTCTGGTGCCGTCATTCTCTCACCCCGCAGGTCGCACGAAGGGGAGCGAATGAAGTCGGGCCCGAAGGTCCCAACCGCCGCGGTCGACGAACAGATCCATGCGGGGCGTGACCTCTTCGACTCGCATCAGGGCAAGGGCAATCACGCGCCGCAAGGTGGGGGACCAGGCGCCGCTCGTCACCCGACCGACCTCCCGCTCCTCCCTTCGTACAGGATCGCCTCGCACGGGCGGGACGTCCCCGTCGATCTGAAGGCCCATCAGCCTCCGGTTCACGTGGCCCCGGTACGTGCCCCGAGCAACCACCTCTTGCCCCACGTAGCAGCCTTTCGTGAAACTGATGGCGCCCTCGGGCGCGACCTCGAGGGCAAGGGTGTCCTCCCCCATGTCGACGCCGACACGGGGCTGCCCCGCCTCAATCCGAAGCACTTCGAGGGCGTCCCGACCGAGGGGCGCTACGCCCCGGCGAAAGAGCCGGGACCAAAGGATCTCGAGATCCATGCCTACCCCCCACACGGAGAAACCTGCCTCTCCCATCCGGCGGGTCCGTACGACGACGACTTCGTGACGTCGCTCCAACACCGGCGTCGAGAAGGCATCCTCCTGCAGGTCACGGAGGTCCGTACCCAAGGCTCCAGAAAGAACTCCAGGAGACGCAGGCCCATGAACCTCGAGATGGCCGCAGGCACCAAGGTCTTCCAGGGTCGCGTCGTCGCTCACGAGCAAGCGGTTCACGTAGGCAAGAAGAGTGTCCTTCTGAATCGCCTCAACGTCCAAGGTGAGCTGATCCTTGAAGGAGAAAACGCGGAGATCGCCGACGACACGGCTCTTCTCCGTGAGGACGAGGGCGTAGGCCGACATACCCGGGGTGAGGGATTTTACATCCGCGGTTACAAGCCCGTCAAGGAAGTCCACGCGCTCGGAGCCAGTGACGCGTATCTTCGCACGGTCGCTGAGATCCACCATGCCGGCCCCCGAGCGCACGGCGGCAACTTCGACATGGACGGGTCCGTAGCTCGCGGGCACGTCCCATCCGGCCTCGAGTCGGCAGAGGGCCCCGCACGCCTCGTGGCGTGCGCGGAGCGGGAGATCGCGCATGGCGTTCCATCGGAGGGAAGCGGCGACGGCATTTGACCTTTGCGAGAGGCTGGCAAGGGTGTAGCTCCGACAGAGGAATTTCACGGAGGCCTCCCGGACCCCCGGGTGGGCTCTGCACAACGTTCTTATCGGCTACCGTCTTCGTCCGTCCGATGAGCCCCGAACTCCGTGAGGGCCAGATGTCGACCTACGCGAAGAAAATCATGAGGAAGCCGCGGACGCTCCACTGCCCCTACTGCGAGGGGAAAGTCGTCTTCACACGGAACGAGGAGCATCTCGACGTGAAGAACTGTCCCCACTGCGGCATGCGGGTCGAACGGAGAGGCTGGCCCGAAGTGATGTACGATCCTGGCCCGATCCTCCGGGCGAAACCGGGGACGACAAGGGAGACAAAAAAGGACTCGCCGGGCGCGGAAGAGGGGAGCTAGGCGAAGATCGCGCCGCACGTCAGGCAGTCATTCCAGTACTTGCCCACCTTGCCCCCACAGTCCCCGCATTCGCCACCGGTGGCGGTCCTAGAATCCTTGACGACGACGAGCTCCGTGGAGGCGAGCTTCGACCAGTCGGGGTTGCGGGCCATCAGGAACGAGTGCTCCTTCGACCATGTTTCAAGCTCGAGAAACGCCAGATTCTTGGCCGCGAGGAGATCGTTGACCCCCTTCACAAAGTCCCGAGCGTCCTTGAACCGGACGATCCGGTCCCGCCCCTCGAGCCGGAGGTGTGCTTTCCGCAAAGCGAGCTCCTGATCCAACCAAGACAGATCACTCATCCCGACCGAGATGCCGAACGAACTCAGCCGGGTGTTCAACTCACCGAGGAACCTCTCCGGATCGAAGTCGGGCGCGGCCCGAATCCCCAGCCACTCCGCGAGGGCCCGTGTGGCCACCTTGTACGGCTCGGACGCATATAGGTCCGCAAACGCCTCGCGTCCGCCCGCGAACGAAACGATTCGCTTCGCGAAGATGTCTTTCGTGGCGGGGATCGTGAGGCCGAGGTCAACAAGGCCACGATGGATCTCTTGGATCGACTCGTCCGGATCCTTTGGCGTCACTTCTGCGCGGACCTCAGCGGCGGGAGGCTTGGGAGCGGCCGCCGCGGCAGGCGGAACCTCGGTCGCTTTCGCCTCCTCCTTCGCCTTCTTCTCCTTGGGCTTCTCGCGACCCTTCTCCTTTTCCTTCGGCCGCGCTTTCTCCTTGCCCTCCCGTTCCTCGCGCTTCTCCTTCTTCCAGAACTTCAAGGGCATCGGCCGTGGATAGCCAGCTTGCTGATAATAAGGGTTTCCGCCTCAAAGTCGCATAAGACAACACGTCGGAACTTTGTATTTGATTGTCTTCTCCCCCGCCAGGCGGAGAAACCGTGACGCGCAAGCCGAGGATCCTGCAAAGCCGACGCATGCGAGAGGCATGGCCCCCGATCTCCGAGGATGAGGTCGAACTACCCAGCGGGGCCCAGAGGACGTGGATTCGCCTGCACTTCGGGGAGTCCGCCGCCGTGCTCCCGCTCACGTCCGAGGGCGAGGTGGTCCTCACGCGGGAGTACCGCCACGGCCTGGGCCGCGTGGCCATCTCCCTGCCCGGCGGCATCGCCCGAGATGGCGAGACACCGGAAGGGTGCGCCCGGAGGGAGCTGCTCGAGGAGACGGGGTACGTGCCGGACCGTCTCCTCCACCTCTACTCGGGCAACAGCCTGACCGCATACCTGGAAGGCACCCTGCACCTGTTCTTCGCCTCGGGCTGCCAGCGGGAGGAGGAGAAACCCGATCCCGACGAGGTCGCGTCCGTCGAATCCGTCACGCCCCTTCGTGCCCTCGATCTCGCTCGTCGCGGCGAGTTCGAATCCACCGTCGTGACTCTCGCGATCCTTCTGGCGGACGCGCGAGGTTGGCTCGTCGGCTGAGGGGTGCTCTCTCGAAGATCCATCCGAAAGGTTATCCCGCGTCTCAGGTTCCCGGCGCCCGTGGTGGCCTCCCCTCCGAACCTCGAGACGCGCATTCGGCGCTTCCAGTGGTTCCAGGTCCTGTGGTCCTTCGAGCTGTGGCATCCCTTCTGGACCCTCTGGCTCTTCGCCCACTCGACGTTCTTCGAAGCGACCCTCGTGGACGTGGTCTTCTGGACCGTGAGTCTCCTGATGGCGATGCCCGCGGGCGCCCTCGCGGACCGGTACGGTCGGAAGCCCGCGCTCCTGGCCGGTATCGTGATGTGGAACGTCGGGGTCGTCCTCTTTGGCCTCGCAGGATCGCTCCCGATTTTCGCCATCGCGAACTCCGTCTGGGCCTTCGGGGCCGCCTTCCTGTTCAGCAGCGGCTACGCGTACCTCTACGACGTCCTCGCGGAGGCGGGTCAGGAGGCGCGCTATCCCAAGGAGGTGAGCCGGGTCACCCTTTATTCCTTCCTTTCGACCGCATTGGGCTCGCTCATCGGCGGCGCCGTCGTCCAGCTCTCGGGGAGCTTTCAGGTCACTTTGCTGCTGAACGCCCTGACAGGCCTGTTCGCGGTGGGCGCCGCCCTGACCTTCCGGGAGCCCGCAGTCCACCGCATGCCCTCGGAGAATCTCTTCGCTCAGATCCGGAGCGGGCTGCGGACTACCCGGCGCAATCGGCAGATCGCGCTCTTGATCGTCTTCCAGGTCCTCGTCGGAGTCGTGACGTACATCATGGCCTTCTTCCGGCCCGAGTTCATCGGGAATCTGGTCCAAGGTGACTACGTCCTGATGGGTGCCGTCTTTGCAGGATTCTTCGCAGTGGCGGCCGTCGCGGGGCGATCCGTGGAGCCGATCCTGAACCGAATCGGCGAGGCGGGGTCTCTCCTCCTGACCTTCCTCCTGGTCTATCCGCCCTTCGCGATCGTGTACGCCGTGAGCGCGGGTACCTTCTCGGCCGGCATGGCCCTCCTCTTGGGGGTGGTCGCCCAAGCCTCCTTCTACATCATCTGGGGGTTCGAGAACCCCATCATCACGACGATCATCAATCGACGCGTCCTCGCCTCCGATCGGGCGACGGTCCTCTCCATCTCCGTGTTCTTCACGACCCTCGCCCTGGCGGGCATGGAACCCCTCGTGTGATTCCTCGCCACTCAACTTGACGTTGGCATAGGGCTCACAATCCTCGCGTCGGCGGCGCTGATTCCGAGCGCGTACGTCCTGCTCGCCTACTGGCGCAGCGGACGAGCGGCTGCGCTTCCCGCTGCGGTCGCCACCACGGGACGCGGGCGGTAACTCCGGAGTCCCGGGCGAGCGAGGAGGTCCTCTGCCTGGACATTACCAAGAATCATTATCAGAAAACCGAGCAGCCTTGAGGATCTGTCCCGAGACTCGATTCATATCGGTTCGGAGAACGGCACGGCCCCAAGCGAATCAGCCCCGATAACCGGGGACGTAGGATTTTGGCGGACGAGTGAAAAGGTTTCCAGGACGTGCGTCCAACCCCGCGTAGGCCGCTTCCGGCACTTCGAGCCATGTCCTTGGCCTGCATCCTACTGACTTCCTTCGTCCTCCTTGCCCCTCCTGAGCAGGAGATCCCATCGACGCCCGTGGTCCATCCTCGCGCCATCTCGGTCCTCACGCTCCAGCCGGACGCCATGAACGGAACGGACGCACACATCCTCAACCTTACCCCGCTTTCGAACTACGGAGACAACGCGTCCCTGCTCGTGGGCCCGGACGCGGTAAACGGAAGTCTCGCGCGGTCCCTCCTCTGGTTCAATCTGTCCGGATTGCCTCCTGTTGCGACCATACTAAACGCTTCCTTGGAACTGTATCAAGAGTTTGGAGGCGCCGGGACCGTCGAGGTCCGACGGGTCATGGCACCATGGACCGAGGGGACCGGAGAATTGTCCCGGACGGAGGTCCCTGTGACTGTCACCGAGACGGCGGGCGTCCCGAGGACACGGGAATCCGTAGGAATCTTCGTCTCCTTCAGTCCCGGTTCCATCGGCGATCCTGCGCGGGATCTCCGGGTATACGACGGTGCCGTTGAGGTGCCCTCCCAGGTGTACGGATACACGTACTCCGGACCTGAGGTGTCCGGGGCCTGGGTCTATTTCGGAGCTACCGTCGGAGTGAATGGCACGAAGACGTTCAACGTGACCTATAGCTCGGCAGGGATGGTCGTCCCTACTTATCGCACGAAGAATTGGAGTGCGTCCCCCTTGTGGACCTTCGGGCCAACGGGCGGGGGAGCCTCCTCGGCCTCCATCGTGGACCTTGACGACGACGGGGCCCTCGAGGTCGTGTTCGGCGGGGCGGCTGGATGCGTGTACGCCCTCAATGAAACGGGGCAGCTCGAGTGGGGGACCCAAGTGTCCGCGCTGCGGTCCGTCCCGTACGCCCCCCAAGTCGTCGACATGGACGGGGACGGCGCTCTGGATATCGTCGTCTTCGCGAACACCCCCGAAGTGGCCCGCCGCGATCGCACGGGATCCGACGTGTGGCGGGCGAGCTACGGCGTGGCAAACCTGCCCCTCTCGACGCCGACTCTTCTCGACGTGGACGACGACGGTGTGCTCGATGTCCTCATAGGAGGAAAGACCCGGGCCGTGGATGCCCTCAGCGGCGTGGACGGGACGCCAATCCAGAGCTACCCGGCCGGGGACTGGGCGTACACGCCGACCGTCGCGGACGTGGACGGGGACGGCCGAGGGGAGATCATCTTCGCCAGCGACGACGGTCTTGTCCACGCCTACGATAAGAACGGGACTCAGCTGTGGGCGAGCGCGCCCGTCGGAATCAAGTTCCCGGAGACCTCCGTGGCCGTGGGGGACATCGACCAGGATGGAGTCCTCGAGGCTATCGCAAGCGACGACGAGAACGGAGGACCCATCTTCGCCCTGCGTGCGACGAACGGTTCCGTCGCGTGGTCGACACCCGTGACGGGCTGGCCGGAAGGGGGCCACACCCTCGCGGATCTCGACGGGGACGGCACCTTGGAGACGATCGTGGGGCTCGATACCTCTCCCACGGGAACCCTCCACGCGCTGCGAGGCAGTGACGGAGGAATCCTGTGGACATACAGCGATACCGGAATCCTGCCCTTGTACCCGGCCATTGTCGATGTCAATAACGACCGGGAGCGGGACATCATCTACGTGACGAAACTCGGTATGATCGCGGTGCGGGTCGTGAACCGCACGGGAGCCCTCCTCCATCAATGGAACGTAACCTCCAACAATCCGGGCTTTCGCAGCCTCTCCCAGTATCACATGAGCAGCCCCGCGGTCGTCGACCTCGACGGGGACGGCACCCTTGAAATCCTCGTCCCCACGGGGAACGGACTGGAGGCGTTCGTGCTCGGCCTGCAGCGCGGCGATGACCGGGGCCGGAGGGCTCTCGCAGGATTGGAGGACCTGGGGCTACCACTGGAACCACACGCACCACGCCTTCGACGGAAACTCACCGAATGGAGCACCCTTCCTCAATGCATCTCTCGGAGTCCCCCGGACCGTCCCAGCGGGAGGCGCGTCGTGGACCTACCGCGACGGGGGTACGGCTTGGGGTACACCCGGTGGCGACTTCCTCGGACCCGAGTCGACTACGGCGAGCGGACCGGGGTGGACCTCATGGAATGTTACGGGGATGGTCCAAGACTGGCACACGGGGGCGTTCCCGAACGTCGGCCTCACGTTGCTCGAAACGGACGAAGTCGGGGGAGGCCTTCATGGGTTCCGTAGCTCGGACTCCGCGAACTCGACGCTACGGCCTCGGCTTGTGATTGCTTACGACGTGCCCCCAATTGACCCCGTTCCGAGGATCTCCGGCAGCATCCCCGCCCAGGTACGGCCGGAGGACAGCGACCCCTGGGTTCTGAACCTCGCCCCCATTGCCGAGGACGACGATACGCCTCCGAATGGACTCGCATGGAACATCAGCGGGTACGATCCCGCAGTCGTCCGAATTGCAGGCCAGAACGTGCCTGGGAACCACGTCCTCTCTTTCTATCCCCAGAAGGATGCGTGGGGCGACATGGCCGTGACGTACTGGCTCACGGACCCCGAAGGGAACCTAGCCTCACGGGCCGCCTGGATCAACCTGACGCCCGTGAACGATCGCCCACGGTTCGATCCCCCGCCGACCTTCGTGGTTCGCTACGATCAACCTTACAGGTTCGACTTTCAGCCCTACGTCTCCGACATCGACAACCCTCTGTCCGACCTGACTCTCTCGAGCGACGATCCGGTCCGAGCCGCCGTCTCGGGGTTCAACGTAACTTTTCTCTACCCGGAATCGCTGCTCGAGCAGTGGGTCTTCGTTGGCTTCACCTTGAGCGACGGCCAAGACTCCGTCGCGCGGGTCGTCGCCGTCAAGGTGAGCGAGGATCTACCCCCCATCCTTGTCACACCTCTGCCGGACTTGACACTCCGGGAGGGAGAATTCCTTCCCCGTGTCTTCGATCTCGACGAGTACTTCATCGATCCTGACAACGACACACTGTTCTTTTCGGAGGGATACACACATCTGAACGTCACGATTCATGAGAACCACTCCGTGGACGTCCTCGCGGAGTCAGAATGGTCCGGCTGGGAGTACGTCACCTTCCGAGGCACGGACCCGTCAGGCGCGATGGCGGAAGACACGATCCTCGTGACGGTCCTGCCCGTGAACGACCCTCCGACCATCGGGCCCGTGCCGGACTTGCGCGTCCGGTACGATGAGGTTTACACCTTCAACCTTGAGCCCTACCTGTCGGATCCCGACACCCCCATCGAAGAGCTGACCGTGTCCACGGCCAGCCCGTTTGTGACCGTGTCAGGCCGCCTGATCTTTCTGCTCTATCCCAACGCTCTCAATGGCACGGTGCAGAATCTCACC
>CAYGBO010000002.1:5344-8491 GCA_964348145.1 uncultured Methanomassiliicoccales archaeon | reverse complement strand
GCGGCACCACCCAATCCATCGTGATGCGCTCCAAGACCCGGACGATCCGCGTCACTGTCGGCGACGATTGGCCCCCTGTCCTCATCACGAAGTTGCCTGACGTGAGTTTTCTAGAAGACGCCCTTCTTCTGTCCGCTTACGATCTCTCTGCGTTTTTCGAGGACCCCGACAGCGGTCAGCTCTACTATAGCTCGGGGAATGTCAGTATATTCATTGACATCGAAGCGAATGGAATCGTGAACCTCTCTTCGGAACGCGACTGGTACGGCGCCGAGCGTGTCACCTTCCGCGCCACGGACGGTTCGGGAGGCCTGGCGGAGGACACCGTGTGGATCACGGTCCTTCCCGTGAACGACGCCCCCTTCGTCCTGCCGATTCCCAATCTCAACTTGGAGGTTTCCACAGCCTATCTGGATCTCGCGCCATACATAGGCGATGTGGACAATGCGCTCACGGAACTCATCCTGACCGTTGTGAGCCCCCATGCAACGGTGGTGGGGTTCGGCGTGCTGCTCCGGTTCGAAAGTGACCTTGCCACGGATATCGAAATCGAGGTCAGCGACGGAATTCTCTCGAACCGCACGACGATTTCCGTCAGCGTCGTTCTTCCAAGGATCATTTCCGCCCTGCCGCCGTACTGGCCATGGATCATCGCAATCGCAGCTGCGGGAAGCTTCGCAGCCTTCATCCTGTATCGCCGCCGACAACTCGAGTGGGCCTTCTTGGTGACCAATTCGGGTCTGCTCGTTGGGAGCATTTCGAGGGGGCGTTCCGCAGCGCTCGACACGGATTTGATGACGGGCATGCTGACAACCATCATGGACTTCGCCAGGAGAAGCTTCTCCGACGAGACCGAGAGAAACCTCGAATCCCTCAATCTAGGTGATCGTCGCGTTGCGATCGTTCGCGGTGAGGTGAGTTATCTCGCCGTCGTGTATCGAGGCCGAGTGCCCGGGTCCCTGATCCGAATCATGAAGTCCCTTCTATCCCTCATCGAGGACATTCACAAGGATGCCATGAGGGACGTTGTGGACACGTCCAAGTTCACGGATGTGCCGGCCTTGCTCCAGCGGCTCGTGAAGTTTGGCTGGTGGCCCTTCTTGAGATTCCATCAAGAAAGACCTCCGATCGTCACCACGCGCGGGTGAGACTCCGTCGGCAATTCCGTGGACGTGGCCGCCCAGGGCGGGCGCCGGACGCCGTGGCTCCGAATGCGCCCTGGAATCGGCGCGCGAGAATCCCAATTCAATCACACGCGATAACCGACGCCAAACGCTTTTCTTGTCCCGCATGAGACATCGTTCCGTGTCCCCTCCTCGGAGGAGCACGAGCTATCCCTTTACCTGCGGGATCCTCGCGGTAATGGCATTGCTCTCGCTCGGACTCTCGATTCCAGATCCGACGGTCCTTGCAGTGGTCTCCCCAGACACCCTCGGCGCGCCGGTACTCCAGGTCCTCGTCCTCCAACCCGACGGAGCGAGCGGCACCGATACGTTCCTTGCAGACCTCTGGAGCGACTGGAACTTCGGCGACAATGCTTCGTTGCGAGTGGGCGCGGACCCTCCGAACGGGAGCCTATTCCGATCCCTCTTGCGATATGACTTGTCTCCTCTGCCATCGAACGCCACGGTCTTGAACGCCACGTTGGAGCTCTACAGGTACGGAGGGACCGCGGGATCGATCCAGGCACATCGATCAACCGCGCCTTGGACAGAAGGCTCGGGGGATCGGTCCTGGACCCGTGTGCCCGTGACCGTGCGGGAGTCGGCCGGCGTCCGCAGGACCCTCGAACCCGTGGGCGTGGATCTCCTGTTCTCTCCCTATTCCATCGAGGATCCGTCGCGAGATCTCCGGGTCGATTCCCAATCCCTCGAAGTCCCGTCGCAAGTCTACAAGATCGTCACGAACGGCAGTCAGGTCGCGAACGCGCACGTCGTATTCGGCGTCACCGTGGGCCCGTTCGAGTCGAGGGCCTTCAACATCACGTACAGCACGAACGGAAGCTCCGTGCCCCTGTATCGCATGAAAGCCCTGGGCTCCCTTCCCCTCTGGACGTTCGGCCCCGTAGGTACAGGAGCCTCCAGCGCTTCCGTCACGGACCTCGAGGGAGACGGCGTCCTTGACCTTGTCTTCGGAGGTGCGGACGGAAGAGTGTACGCCCTCAACGGGACGGGGGGCCTGAAGTGGGCGACGCAGGTATCTGCAATCGGCTCCGTCCCCTATGCGCCACAAGTCGCCGACATGGATGGCGACGGAGAGTTGGATATTGCGGTCGTGACGAACGACCCCGGGGTCCTCCGGCTTAACGCCACAGGATCCGTCTTGTGGAACACATCCCTCGGTGGCAAGTTCCCCTACGCGACTCCCACCCTTCTCGACGTCGAAGGCGACGGCGTGCTCGACGTGCTCGTGGGGAAGGACAAGCACGTCGAGGCCTACAGCGGCACGGACGGACTGTCGATTCGCACCTTTTCTGGAGGGGCCCAGACCTTCACGCCGAGCATCTTCGACATCGATGGTGATGCCATCGGAGAGATCCTCTTCGCGGGGGATGACAAGAAGGTCCACGTGTACGAAACCACGGGAGTCGAACTCTGGAGGCTCGCTCCGGGGGGCACGGAGGCCCTCGCGAACTCGGTCGCCGTGGGGGATGTCGACAACGACGGTTTCGCCGATGTCGTCACCGGGGACGACGGCAACGATGGACTTCAGTTCGCCCTCAATGTAACGAACGGCGCGGTCACGTGGTTCGTGAACCTTCCCAGCGTCCGCGAAGGAGGCCAGACTCTGGCAGACCTGGACGGCGACGGGACCTTGGAGACCCTTGTGGGGGTCCTCACAGGAGAGGTCTACGCCCTCCGCGGTGCCGACGGATCGATCCTCTGGACCTACGCGAACGGAACGAGCTTGGCGAACGCTCCCGCGTACGTGGACCTCGACAAAGACGGGGAAGCCGAGATCGTTTATATGGACCAAGGCCCCCTCGTTCGGGTCCTCAACGAGACGGGGGCGCTCATCCACTCCTGGACCATTCCTCCGAACGATCCAGGGTTCCAGACCGCGAGGCAGAAGCCGATGGTCACGCCCGCGATCGCGGACCTGAATGGCGACGGGACGCTGGAAGTCATCGTGCCCACGGGAAACGGG
>CAYGBO010000002.1:2502-5334 GCA_964348145.1 uncultured Methanomassiliicoccales archaeon | reverse complement strand
CTAGCTCGCGATTGGCGCACGTTCGGGTATAACTGGAACCACACGCACCGGGCCGATGATGGAGCCTCCCCCGACGGGGCTCCCTTCCTGGCTGCAACCTTGGGGTCCCCTCAAGTCTACGCCGCGCCGGGAGCCTCCTGGGACTACCGAGACGGCACCACCCCCTGGGCCGCGCAGGGAGGAGACTTCGGGCCCTCGGAAGCGATCTCGGCCGCCGCCCCGGGGTGGATAGCCTTGAACCTCACCCTGATGGTGCGTGACTGGCACGAAGGGGGATTCCCGAACATCGGTTTGGTCCTTACAGAGGCGGATGAAGTCGCCGGCGGCATCCACGAGTTCTACAGCTCCGACGCAACGGATCCAGCCCTGAGACCGCGACTTACGATCACATACACCCTCCCTTGGATCGACACCGCGCCCCGTATCCTTGGAACGATTCCAAATCAGATCCGATCCGAGGACAGTGCTGCCTGGTCCCTCAGTCTTGCGGCGTATGCCTTTGATAATGACACCCCGCTCGACCAGCTTCGATGGAACGTGACTGGTTTGGATCCGACGGTCCTCGCGGTCACGGGGGTGAACACGGTCGGGAACCACGTCCTCACGTTCTATCCTGTGAAGAATGGCTGGGGGAACATGAGCGTCACCTACTGGCTCACGGATCCAGAGGGCGGCTTCGATCGGCAGGACGCGTGGATCAACCTGTCGGCTGTCAACGATCCGCCCGTGTTCAATCCACCCCTTACCTTCACCGTACGCTACGACGAACCCTACGTCTTCGACTTCGGGCCCTACATCTCGGACGTGGACGATCCGCTTCCGAGGCTTACGTTGTCCTCGGACGATCCCGATGGGGCGTCCGTGCAGGGACTCAATGTGACCTTCCTGTACCCGCAGTCCCTTGTGGATGAGTGGGTCTTCGTCGCTCTGACCGTGAGGGACGGCGGAGCATCCGTATCGAAGGTCGTGGCCGTCCGAGTAAGTTCCGATCGACCGCCGGTCCTTCGTCTTCCCCTTCCCGAAGTAACCATGTTCGAAGGCGAGTTCCTTCGGAACGTGTTCGACCTGGACGACTACTTCGACGACCCGGACAATGACACCCTGTTCTTCAGCTTCGGGTACTCCCACCTCGTGATCACAATCCACGCGAACAACTCCGTCGACATCGAGGCGGAGGCAGAATGGTCCGGAGAGGAACGTGTGACGTTCCGAGGGACGGATCCCGACGGGGCCATTGCCGAGGACACGACGACGGTGACCGTCCTCCCCTTAGATGACCCGCCCCTCCTCGGTCCCGTTCCGGATCTCCGGGTGCGCTACGACGCCCCCTACAGGTTCGATCTAGAGCCGTACATCGAGGATCCGGATACACCCCTCGACGACATCGGAGTCTCCACATCCAGCCCGTACATCACGGTCTCTGGGCGGCTTCTGACCCTCCTATTTCCCGCCTCTCTGAACAACACCGTCAGGAACGTGACCCTGTGGGTGACGGACGGTACGACCACGGTCTCCCGGGCGATTCGAGTGGCGATTGGCGACGACTGGCCTCCGACTCCGCAGGCTGTCTTGCCGGACCGGTCGTTCCTCGAGGACACGACCCTCGTCGGAGCGTACAACCTCAGCGCGTATTTCGACGACCCGGACAGCGATCCCCTGTTCTACAGCTCGGGCAACCGTAGCGTCCTCGTCTCGATCGATCCCGGGGGCTTCGTGAACCTCAGCGCGGTCCAAGACTGGTACGGCATGGAGCGCATCACCTTCCGGGCCACGGATCCGTCGGGAGCCCTTGCAGAACAGACTGTGACCATCGTGGTCTTTCCGGTGAACGACCCCCCCTTCATCCGGCCCGTGCCCGAGCAACGGGTCAACGGGACGACCTTCTTCCTCGACCTTCGGCCGTATCTGGGGGACGTCGACAACAACGCCACGGACCTCGTCCTAAACACTTCGAGCCCCTACGCGACGGTCGTTCAACAGGGCATCCTCTTCGACTTCCCCGGGGACGGGACGGAAGACGTGGACGTCGTTGTCAGCGACGGCGTCCTGACCGCGAACACGACGGTTCGAATCGTGGTGACCCTGCCCACGCCGTCCGAACGCATTCCGTCCTATCTTTACTGGATTCCGATTCCCGCGGGGGCCGTCGGCGCCGTCGCCTTCATCGTGTACCGCCGTCGACAGATCGAGTGGGCCTTCCTCGTCACGAACGCAGGCCTGCTCGTCAGTAGCGTCTCCCGAAGAGGACCCACCGCGATTGACACGGACCTCGTCACGGGCATGCTTACCGCGATTATGGACTTCTCCAAGCACAGCTTCTCGGACGACAAGGAACGGAACCTCGAGAGGCTCCAGCTTGGCGATCGACAGGTCGCAATCGTGAAGGGTGAGCTCAGCTACGTCGCGGTGGTCTATCGCGGGAGGGCACCGGGATCTCTCCTGCGAATCATGCGATCCTTCTTGGCTTACGTGGAGACGCGCCACTCGCACGCCTTGGGCGATATTGTTGACACGTCCCGGCTGGGAGAGATTCCCGTCCTTCTTCAGAAGCTCGTGAAGCGCGGTTGGTGGCCCTTCCTTTCCTTTGAAGCTTCCGGTCCGCCCGTCCGTCCTCGGACGAGCCCTAGGGTCAACGGAGCCGAGACGAAGGACGGTCGTCAGGATCGATAGGTCCTCCGCCCGCCGGGGAGACGCGGCCCTCGTGGTCCGCCCGAATCCTGAGAGATGCGTGGGGCAGGATTTGAACCTGCGAACCCCTTCGGGACAGCGACCTCAACGCTGCGCCTTTGACCATGCTGGGCCACCCACGCACGATCGGCTTCCATTGCGGGC
>CAYGBO010000002.1:0-2492 GCA_964348145.1 uncultured Methanomassiliicoccales archaeon | reverse complement strand
GTCGGCGCTTCCATCACGGGCCTCGATATTAATCTTCTCCCGGCGTTCCGGCCGAATGCCTCACTGGGCGGTGAAACCCCCGTCTACGATCACGAGAGACCCTGTCATGTAGGAGGCCCGATCGGACGCCAGGAAGACGACGACCTCCGCAATCTCCTCGGGCCTCGCGACTCGGCCTAGGGGGACCTGAGGGTTCGCCTCGCGGCGATACGCCTCGACGGAAAGCTGGCGGTTCCTCGCCTCCTGACGGAACATCCTCGTGAACACCCAGCCGGGACACACCGCATTTACACGGATCCCGTGTGTGGCGTACTCGAGGGCCATCGTCTTCGTGAGGAGGGCGACGCCGCCCTTGGACGCACAGTACGCGGGATCGCCGTAGTCTGCCACGAAAGAGTTCGCAGATCCCATGTTGATGATTACTCCGCCGCCTTGGCGTATCATGACGGGAATCACGTGCTTGGACAGGAGGAAAACACCCTTGAGGTTCACATCGAGGACGCGGTCCCATTCAGCCTCGGTCAGCTTGTGGACCGTCTTCTCAATGAGGATTCCCGCATTGTTGAACAGGACGTCGATCCGACCTAGCCGCGCGACGGCGTCCCGGACGAGACGTCGAGCGTCGGCCTCCCGGGCCACGTCGCCCTCGAGGAACCAGAGGTCGTGCCCCAGCTCCTTCGCTCGAGCGACGGCCCCTCGACCTCTCTCCTTCGAGACGTCCGCGATTGCCACCCGAGCCTGTTCCCTGAGGAACACTAATGCCGTCGCGAGGCCGATCCCGGATCCGCCCCCCGTGACGAGCACCGCCTGGTCCTCGAGCGTCATCGTCCGCGACGCAGGGGATGGTGACTCGCACCCAAAAGCTTCTCGGAGTCCGCAAAAGATAAGGCCTGTGGTGGCCTAGGGGCCGGCCCGGGGTTCGGGGAGTCTCATGGCGCAGCGAAGGAGAACCACCAAGGCCGGTGCACGAACGTCCCGCGAGTTCAAGGTCGTCAATCCGGCCACGGGGGCGGTCCTTGCGAAGCACCGCATCACGACCGCGCAGGAGGTGGAGGCACGTGTGGCGAAAGCCCGCGAGGCCTTCGAGTCTTGGTCCAAGCTCGATCCCGTGTATCGAGGGGGTTACCTACAGCGCTTTGCGGACGTCCTGCGGGAAAACAAGGAGGAGTACGGCCGGACGATGAGCCTCGAGATGGGCAAGACGATCCGCGAGGCGGTCGCGGAGGTTGACAAGTGCGCGTGGGCTGCGGAGTTTTTCGCGGAAAACGCTCCGAAGTTCCTGGAGCCGGAGCATGTGTCAACGGATGCAGAGCGGTCCTACGTGGCCTTTCATCCTCGCGGCGTCCTCGGCTCCGTGATGCCCTGGAACTTCCCCATGTGGCAGATCATCCGCTTCTCGGTCCCGGCCCTCGCCGCGGGCAACACGACGGTCGTGAAGCCGGCCTCCCTGTCCCCCCAGTCGGGTGTGCAGATCGAGGACGCGTTCCGAAAGGCGGGGTTGCCCGAGGGCGTCTTCCAGATCGTCGTGGGCGATCGCAACACTGCCCAGGCCCTCATCCGGTCCAACGTCGACATGGTGAGCCTCACGGGTTCCGTGGAGACAGGCATGCGGGTTGCGATGGAGGCGGCGAAGGATCTGAAGAAGGTCGTCCTCGAACTAGGCGGTTCGGATCCCTTCATCGTATGTGAGGATGCGGATCTCGACGCCGCAGCAAAGGGAGCCGTCGCGGGCCGGTTCCTCAACTGCGGTCAGTCGTGCATCGCGGCGAAGCGCTTCCTCGTCGTCGACGGAGTGGCCGAGGAATTCCTCGCGAAGTTCTCCGGCAACGTTCGGAACCTGAAGGTGGGCGATCCCCTCGATCCTGCCACCGACATTGGCCCCCTCTCGAGCGGGCCCCAGCGGGATGAGATCGAATCCCAGGTCCGGGATGCGACCGCCAAGGGAGCTGCTGTCGAGACGGGCGGCAAGCGGATCAAGGGGCCGGGCTTCTTCTTTGAACCGACTGTCCTGAGCAATGTCAACCGGAAGATGAGGGTCCTGAAGGAGGAGACCTTCGGCCCCGTCGCTCCCGTCTCTCGGGTCGCCAACATAGATGAGGCCATCCGGGAGGCGAATGCGTCCGAGTTCGGCCTCGGAGCAAGCGTGTGGACGAAGTCCACGTCCCTTGCGGACGACATCGCACGGCGGATCGAGGCGGGCCTCGTGTTCATCAACGGGACCGTCAAGTCGGATCCGCGCATGCCCTTCGGGGGCATCAAGCACAGCGGCGTGGGTCGAGAGCTGAGCCGCTACGGCCTTCTCGAGATGGTGAACGTGAAATCGGTCCTCGTCTACGCCCCCGGGCCGGGATGAGACTTCCACAGAGTCGGAGGCGTAGGGTGGAACGCTGTTGGACGTGGGTGAGGCCGGAGATGTCAGGGCGCGTGTGTCCGGGCATGATCGGGCCGACTGTTGGCGCCGTGTGCCTAATATCGAATCCTTCCGGCAGCAA
>CAYGBO010000001.1:78337-103314 GCA_964348145.1 uncultured Methanomassiliicoccales archaeon | reverse complement strand
TCTCGTGAAGCCCAAGCCGGAGACGGTTCGTGTGCGGCTCAAACCGGACCATCTCAGACGAGCGTTCGAGGAAGACCGGATCGCGGCGACCTCGGCCGAATCGGCGCCACTCGGGTTTCCCCCTCCTTGAACCCAGGTCCTTGTATTCCGACGTCTTCGTCGTGCCAATTCGCGCTCTCTGTTAGGGCGGGCGCGAAAAAGAGGAGGGGTTCATCGGAAAGGGGGCCACCGCGTCGCCGACGAAGGAATCCTCGCTCAGCGTCACGGACTCGGAGACGGCGTCGAGGACGGAGGAACGAACCCCCGTCATGACCGTGAGCACGCGCATGATGCCCGCGTACTTGCGGTCCACCCGCACGCCGAAGATCACGTTGGCCTCGGGGCTCATGTGATCCGTGAGACCTTCGACCACCTCGTGGACCGCTCGGAGGGGGAGGGATGGACCCGCGCTGATGTGGACCAGGGCACCTCGAGCACCCCCATAGTCGACATCGAGGAGCGGATTGTTGAGAGTTTCCGACACGACGCCCTCCGGATTCTCGTCCGCGTTCTCGCCGTAGAAGATCGTGGACGGTCCGCCGCATTGAAGGATCGTTCGAACGTCGCTGAAGTCGAGGTTGATGAGGGATGGCAGGGTGATCGATTCCGTCACGCCTTTGACGACCTCGCTCATCAGGTGGTCCATCACGGCAAAGGCCTGCTCCACGGGCAGGTTCGGGACGATGTCCAGGAGGCGATTGTTGTCCAGGAGGATCAGGGAGTCGGACACCTGCGAGAGTCGCTGGATCCCGGCCTGAGCCGTCCTCAGCCGGCCGCGCTCCGCCTTGAAAGGGGTCGTGGCGAGCGAGATGACGACGCTGCCGGCGGCCTGCGCGAGTTCCGCGATCCAGGGAGCAACGCCGGTCCCCGTGCCGCCGCCGAGGCCTACCGTGATGAACGTCAGGTCCGCGTCGGCCACGTGGTTGCGCAGGTCCTCCACCGCGATCTCCGCGCAACGCTCGCCAATCTCGGGACGCCCGCCAGCGCCCATGCCCCGAGTCACCGCGGCCCCGATCAAGAGCTTTCGGTCGCAGTAAATTGTGTCCAGATGGACCGCGTCCGTGTTCACGACGAGGGTCTGGGCACCGTGAATCCCGATGCGGTGAAGCCGATGGACGGAGTTTCCACCGGCGCCGCCGCAGCCGACCACGAGAACCTTCGGCTTTCCGAACGCGAAAGACTCAAGGTAGCTCTGGTTGCCGTCCTTCCGGATCGCATCGAGCCGCATCCCTGGTTCCCATCCCTGGGACAGCTGGCGGTGGCCCGCCATCCCGTGTGTCCGCTCGCGCGCCCCGGGGATGAGGGCGCATCGAACGGGCCATCGTTGGCTACCGCTCGGCCCCCCCGATGGCCTTGGAGAGCCGACGCCGGACGTACTCCCGGACCGCGTTACGGACCGCGTCCTCGACGGAGACGGAGTCCCCGGCCTTCACGAGCTGCTGTAGTTCCACGACGTTCCCCTTGGGCAGCTCGATCATCATCTTGCGAATGTAGTCAGGCGCGAACTGGAAGTCGATGAACCGGTCGATGGCCGCGCGGATCGCGTCGGAGATCGTGTCGTAATCGCCGCTCTTCACGAGTCGTTGCAGGGCGTGAATCTTGTTTGGGGGTATGCGGATCGTGACCCGCTCGGATTCGGCGGTCATAGATGGCACCACGACCTGTCCGACGTCAGTGGTCTTTTTGTCTGACAAATGTATGGCATCCTTCGTATATAAGGGTATGTAAAGCCGGGTTCTGCAGCATGTGCGGCGATGACGCGGCCAAGATGTGCACGTACAGTCTTCGATCGGCGAACGCGGGAAGGACGGTTTGACAGATGATTTTTCGGTTTGTCTGACGAGTCGGCGGCGCCCCGAGAGCGGCGACCCATTTCTCACACAGAGCGCCCCGCTCGAGCAAATTGGATTGTCGATTTCAGCCTCCGGCTCGACCTGAAGACACGTGGCCCCACCGGAGTTCGAAGTTCACTATGACGCCGGTCTTGGAGGCTTACGAGGATTTGACTGAAGCAGGCTGAGGCGCAATGAGGACGCCCTCGCCCCTAGCGTTTCCGCCTGGATGGTCGTAGCGCCAACACCGTGGCGGCGGAAACAACCGCGATCGCGATCGCCACGGTTGCGAGCCCGAGCATGTCCCGAGGGAACAGGGGAAGGAGTTCAGGCACCTGAATAAGCAGTGTATGCGTCGAGAAGGAGGGGAGGAAAGCTGCAAAGACTACGCCTTGGTCCGAAGCGGTCGCATGGAATCGCGCAGGACCCGCCACGAGCGCTTCATCGGCGGACGAGGTCTCTGGGATCCGCGCGCCATCGAACTCGACGATCAAAGGATCCCGATGTCGACCGGCGAGAGCCTCTTGGCTCAGATAAATCACCAATGACCGGCCCGACGGCAGATCCGAAGAAATCGTAATTTGCACAGCTCCTGTACGGAGCTGGGAGGCCGAGACGGAGACATCCAAGTACACGGCGTCGTCCGAAAGGATCGCACCCTCCAGAGAGATGAGAAACGACTCGGCCGCGACGACGCCTCGGGCAAAGGCCTCCTGGACCGCCGCTTGGTCCCACGAGCCGGTAGGGCCCTCGCCATCAACGAGCATCACACGGAATCCCACCGATGCGTCCGCTTGGAGCGAGACGGTGACCGTGGAGCCAACCGCAATGATCATGCCTGTTCCCAAGAGTGCAATGCGCCCACGCAGTCCGCCGCCCGACACGTATGCGGATTGCCCCTCGAGAACAAAGGAGGCTCCGGCCGCTAGTTCGTAGGCCACCGTCAGGTCTGCTGTCAGTGCACGATGGACGAGGCCCACGGCGGGGTTGTTGTGCATGGAAATCGCGACATAAAGGCTCCGGAATGAGAAGGCGGGACCGTCCACTGCAGCCACGCCAACGGCGGTCGGTGCCATCGTGATGGACCGGAACACCTCCACGGTGCCAAAGGGCTTCGCCACGGTGAGGTTGCGAATCGTGCCCGTAGTCTCCTCAACTCGCGCCTCGACAAAAGCTCCGCGAAGCTCACCTCGATCAAAGGCAAAGGCTCCGAACAGCCCATACTGTTCCGCGATGCGGAGGCCCATGTCTCGCCACTCGTCCGTGAAAGGAGGCGGTCCCTGCGACTGCGCGGCAGGCGCACTGAGCAAGAGAGCACAGGCGACCGCCAGGGGGACGAGGGCAAGACGGTTCATCGCTTACGCTCCTCCCACGGCCTTCGCGGCAGCGGCGATACCGGCGCCGACGCCGCCGCCCGCCATACCCCCGACGAGCGCATCACGTACAGCGGACACAACCGAGTACCCATGGGTCCCCGAGGGGATGTACGACATGGCGACGTCGAGGCCGATGGCCCCGTTCGACATGGCGGAAACGGTCGTCAGGGCGACTGCCCCGATCGTGGCGCCCACAATGGCCGCCACCGAGATCGAAATCATTTAGTTTCACCTCCCTTCTCTGACTCCACGGACGTTTCAAGAGATGCGCGGGTCTTCCCGCGGCGCTTGCCGAGCGTGTAGAACGTCCAGCTCAGGCCCGCCGCGAGGGCCGCAGCGAGCAGCCCGAAGCCGAAGGCCACGGTGCCCGTCACGGACGGCGGGTATGCGCCGATCTGAATCGTTCTCTCGACATCGCTCGTGAGCGCCACGGTCGCCTCGCTGGAGGCATCCACGTGGGTGTACAGGTACTCTGCCGTAAAGCGGGCGCGGACCGTATATGTGCCGACAGGCAGGCGCACGCTCAACTGGCCCCCAGCGTCCGCCACCTCGAAGGCGAAGATGCGGCCGTCCGCCTCAATCGCGATCTGAGCGCCGGGGAGGGACCCGCCGTTCCCGTCGATCACGGTGAGATCCAAGGTGAAGACGTCTACGTTGAACGAAACGGATGCGTCGCCCGTCACCTGCATCGTCATGGAGCCGACGTCCACGCCGAGCGACCGCGCGGTGAGGCGCACTTGTGTAGCCGGGACGCGGAGGACCGCCTGGCCGCCTCCATCCGACACCGCAGCCGTAAAGGCGCGGCCGGCAAGAGACTCCGCGACAATTTCCGCCTCGGGTACCGGGGCGAATCGGGAGTCCAAGACCGTGACGGTCAGGTAGTAGACCTGCGCGAGAACGGTCACACCCTTCGTCGCGTCAACGATGACGGTGTTGCCCGTGCTCACGGGGACATCGTTCCAGGTGACGCCGATGTCGTACGTGCCTTTCGGGAGACGGGACACAATCGTCCCGGCTGCATCTGTGATGCGCGCGTCGGCCACGAGGCCGTAGATGGAGTCGGCGAGGATGACCTGCGCGCCGGCGAGCGGGGCCGTCCGGGAGTCGGTGACGGTCACTGTCAAGTAGTAAACCGCGCACCTCACCTCAATCGCTGGAGGCGCGTTCGCGTCAATCGTCAGGAACGTGCGCGCTCGGCGAGGCGGCGACCGTGCCATTCGGGTACACGAGGTAGACCGCCGCGTTGGACAGGGTGGTGCCCGCGTCGTCAACCGTGCGGATTGCAGGGTAGAAGACGCCAGCGCCCACAAGGAAGGGATCGCTCTCGCTCACGTTCCCGGTCACGGGAAGAGACGTCTGGGCTACGAGGACGTCGGCCCAGGTGACATAGAGATCGTAGGTCCCTCCGAAAGCAGTCAGATTAACCATCCCGCGGCTATCCGTCTCGCCGGAGTCTATCGGACTGCCGCCTGAGCTCAAGGTCACGAAGGCCTGTTCGAGAGGAAGCCCGCGGCTGTCGACGACTTGGATCCAAACGTAGGACGGCAAGCCTCCGATGTAGAAAACCGCCGTGCCGACGTCCGGATAGTTCGCGTACGTGAACTGCTGGAAGAAGACGTAGTGGTTGTGACCGCTGTTGTCAAGGGCCCACACAAGGACCGTGTAAGGACCCGTAGGCTGTCCGCCGTAGTTCCACGTGAACTCGTATGTGCTTTCAAAGCTAAGAGCCGTGCCCGAGACCTTCGTCATGGACGCGTTGTTCACGAGAATCGTACCGGAGGCACTGATAATCGTTGCGTTGACCCATCGGATGTCGTAGCCTCCGATCGGGTCTGTCACTTGAGCCTGGACGTACATCGTCGTGTCTGCAGCCAAGGGATCGAAGTTCGCCGTCGCATTGCGATCCGCGTCGAGGGTCACGATCCCTGCGACGTCGAGTGAGTCGGGCCCGCGGAAGCTGACGCGGCTGTTGAACTGCGCCGTGTCGTAGTGGGCCCAAATCCCCTGGAGCGCCCCGGGCGTGACGATCATGCGGATCTCGATGGACGAGCCCGCGCGGAACGCGTAGGGCGCCGCGAACGCTGAAGACCAGGTCTTCAGCTCCGGGGTCACCGCGAAGCTCACGCTCCCGAGATTCACTTGGTGAATAAGCGCGCTCGTCGTCGCGTTGATTTCCCGCACCTCGAGGGTGACCTGAGCGCTGCTACTCGCGGCCGTCGACGAGTTGGACCAGATCTGCAGCGTGAAGGACTCGACGGTGAAGTCCCCGGCGAGGGCCGGGGAGAGAGCCCACTTGAGGACTTTTTGGGTTCCCTGCACAAGGATGCTAACGTTCACGTCATTGAATTGGAGCGTCGTGTCAAAGTAGGTGAGTGTGCTGCTACCGCCCGGGAGGGACTTCGCGGTCTCCGTCGCGTTCACGGAGTGCAACAGGAAGGTCATGTCCTTCACGACGCCATTCGTCGCCTGCGCGGGCGGCACGAGGGCCAGCACGGACAGGCCGACGACGATAGCGAGGCTCAAAATCACCAGACGATTTTCGCTCGGGTTACGCGGACCGGTGGGCATCATCGCACGTTCCTGCGTTTAAAGTTGGGTTGCCGGAGAAGGTAATAGGATTGTGGCACAAGCGGCGAACACGGTGGCACAAGACTCGAACCATCTTTCGGCGCGGGATTCGCGCCATGCCTCCGCGGCGTGGTTCTCGAACCCAGGAAAGTGACCGCAACGCTCATAGGGTGTCGTTATCGAATCCGGGAATATGTCGCTCGTCCTCGTCGACCTGTTCCTGCGCACTGCACTCTTCGGCCTCTCGCTCCTAATGGCTGTGCTCATGTTAGCGGCTTACGGCCGTGTGCGGAGCGCCAAGCTCCTCCTCATCAGTTTCGGGTTCCTCGCTTTTGCGGCCAAAGGCGCCCTCCTCGTCCTTGGCATCGTGGATCCCGGGGCCTATCGGACGTTCACGGTCCCGACCGAGCTCCTGGCCTTCGATTTCGCTGCCATCGTCCTTCTGTACGCCGGGACCGCGAAGACGTGACGATGAAGGACGGCTAAGATGGACCCCCCGCGCGATCTCCACCGTCGCCGTGCGATTCATGACCTGATCCGGGCCCATCCCGGCCTGCATCTCCGCGAGTTGGAGCGACGCCTGAGAATCGGCCTAGGAGATCTGCGGCATCACCTCCGGGTCCTGGAGGATGCGGGGCTGGTCACCTCAAAGGATGACGGCTACAGAACGACGTACTTCCCAGTTCGAGGGTTCCACCACTTGGACGCCGGTCTCGTGGCCCTGTTGCGACAGGGCACGCCGCGAAGGATCCTCCTTGCCTTGCTCGAGGGAGTGGAACTGAGATTCGAGGATCTCCGAAAGGTCGTCAAGGTTTCGAAATCGACCCTCTCCTTCCACTTAGCCAAGCTGGCGGAGGCCTCCCTCATCTACGCGTCGCAGAAGGAGGGCCGCATGCGGTACGGCTTGAAGGATCCGAGCCGGGTAGCCCAAGTGCTCTCGCAGTACAAGGAGAGCTTCTTGGATGCCGCTATCGATCGAATCGTCGCGGCTTGGATGCCTTGAGCGGCCGACTTGGGGGGACTTGGGAGACCGATACATACGGCACTGCCTCGACCGGGACGCGGGTCTACCGAAACCCATGAGACTCCTCGCCTGCCGTCGGCCCCATGAGCCCGATTCAGCATGCGCCAAGGAGTGGCGCACCGCTGCCACCCAATCGGCAGTTAAGGGGCGTGAGCTCCTCTCACTGATGTGCGGAGATAAAAAGGCGGAGGAGGACCAAGACCTCCATCTCGGTCAAGGTCCTTCTATAACCACCACTGGCAGCTCGCCCGGCATCACGGTGACGCTAATCGACAGTCCATCAACGGGCTGGAGATCGATCACCATCGGGAACGTCGCCGGTCCGTTCCAAGAGGCCGTGTGCCCGAACTCCTGGTCGATGACCGTGACGCCATCCGGATCCGTCAGGACGACGGTGCCCTGAACCGAGACCATTCGCGCCGCCGGGTCGATCGTCCCGGTGCCCGCGACCGTCGCCGTGTATCCGCCACCGCTTCCGCTGCCGCCGAACGTGAATTCGCGCGGCAGTGGCTGCGCGAGAACAGCGGATGACAAGACGAGTGCAGCGATTGCGAAGATCGCGAGGGCGCCTACAATCCGCATTCGTCGCTCACCTCCTCCCAATCTGGGGAGCCCGATTAGGAACTCAGGAGCCTTAAGGACAATGGTACGCGGCTGGGACACGAACTTATGGCCTACGGACGTAGCAGAGGGTTCGTCCACCGACGCGCCGCGTCTCCACGAGTCCTAAGGAGCGAAGCACGCCGACGTGGTAGCTCACGTTACTCCTGCTCATCCCAAGGGATTTCACGATCACACGTTCGGAGGCACCGGGCCTGGAGTCCAGGAACTCGAGGATTCGGCGTTGTCGATCTGTAACAAGGAGTGAGCCCGTCGATGGAGACAACTCTGTCGAAAATAGATGTCTCCGCCCTCGCGCCCGCCGGGAACGAACGTAGCCGGCCCGTTCGAGGTGATGGAGGTGGAACGCTAAGGATCCGTTGGGCACACCTAGCCGTCGGAGGAGTTCTCGATAATGGATACCTGGGTTGCCGCGAATCTCCATGTAGATGAGCTCCCGTATGGGGTGTTCGAGCAGCTTCTCCCGCCGAATCCGAGTGAAAAGACCGGCGAGGGGAGCGAAGTCTCGCCACCGCAGGTCATGGTGCACGTACACCGCAGCGGCCACTCCGGCTCCCATCTGCAAGGAGGCGGCCACGGCCGCGGCGGGAGGAGGAGGCGAGGACGAAGCGGAAGGCGGGGAGATCGGGGTTGGGTCCTCCGGCGGCTGGTCCACCGTCTCTTCTCGGCCCGGCTCGACGGCATAGGCGCTTTCATTCAATGCCTCCACCTCCACGTGCACCTCCCCGTCCTGCACGGAAACCGCGATGGAATCCGGTATGGATCCATTAGCCCGTTCATCTACTTCGGTCAAATTGAGGCTCACGGAAACGGACGCGTCGTTTGGATTGGACGGCGTCACGGGAAGCTCCGGCGGCACGCTATGCAGAGCCTGCGCGGAGGCCGGATCGAGAAAGAGAACGATGAAAATCGCGACTATAGGAAATAGCCTGCGAAGCACTGCCTCCTCCCGATCGAATCAAGGGGGATGACGGTTCAAAAGCATTGTGGTACGGTCGTCGGATAGTCTGCAGGACCCTTCCGTTTCATCATGGTCGAGGTAGCGAATCCGATCCCAGAAGCCGCCTTGCTAGCCGGTTTGCGACTGTTGGCTATCTGTCCTACGGCGACTCGAAGCCGCCCTTGACGCCCACTGCGCAAGTCGCGCTGAATGGGGGTTTGAAGACATAATCCCGGCACATGCACGGTGGGTAACTCCATGCAGACCAACACGCGTGTTACGAAAGCGCAAGGTCGGGTCCCCTCGCGGGAACTAGGACGAAGGAGAATCCAAGATCTCTCCCTGACAGGTCGAGTTGAAAGTGGCGCATGCGGAACACCTTCCCCGATCCCAAGCCCGCGCCTGAGTCTCCTTCGATAGTGGAATCGGGGCCGGAGCGCACGAGCCGAACTCGTGGATCCATGCTTGGTCTCATATTCAATTCGACGCGCACAAGGCTGGTGGCGAGCTCCCGCCGAATGCAACAAGGATTAGTCATGGACGGCCTGTTCCTGAGTGATTGCCATGGGGACCATGCCACGAAACCTATGGGCTCGATTGCTGAGGCTTGACGAGAGTCTGACACGCCTCATGCGCAACTACGGCCCACCGCTAATGCGCGTATCCCTCGCCCTCGTTTTCGTCTGGTTCGGGCTCTTGAAGGTGATAGGGATGAGTCCCGTCGCCAGGCTCGCCGAGAACCTGGCGTATGGGATTCCGCCGGAGACCTTTGTACCCCTCCTGGGCCTCTGGGAAGTGGCCATCGGCGTGGGCCTCCTCGTGGGCCGTGCGATGCGTGCCGTACTCGCTCTCTTCTGGTTGCAGATGGCGGGGACCTTTCTCATCCTTGTCTTGCGGCCGGACGTCGCCTTCCAAGGGAGCAATCCACTCCTCCTGACGCTGGAGGGTGAGTTCGTAATCAAGAACCTCGTGCTCATTTCCGCGGGCGTCGTCCTCGGAGGCCAGCTCCGAAGGAAGCAACGAGCCGAGTCCTCGGCAGTCGCCGTAGCCTGAGCGGGAACGTCGTCACACGGGATTCTCCCACCTCGGATATCCGCCGCAGCTGGGACTCAGGGTTGGGATCCTACGGCGACGGCAGGAGCCTCGCGAGTCCACGGGTTTCCAGGAGAGGGATTCCAGCGACGCGCATCTCCCGGAGGGCATCCTCGGAATCGCCGGGCCTCGTGTCGACTCCGCGCACGGCGTCTCGGAGAACCCGTACTCGGAAGCCCCGCTTCCAGCCGTCCAGAGCAGAGGCACGTACACAGTAGTCCGTCGCCAAGCCCACCACGAACAGCTCGTCCACGTCGAGCTCGCGCAAGACGGACTCAAGGTCCCGACCTTTCGAGGTAGTAGCGTGAAACGCGGAATAGGAATCCTCCTCTGGGTCCATACCCTTCGAGACAACGACGGCCTCCTTCGGCAGCCGGAGCGCGGGGTGGAACCGAGCGCCTTTCGTACCCTGGATGCAGTGGGGCGGCCACGCCCCGCCGTAGTCCTTGAAGTGCTTCGTCTCCCGCGGATGCCAATCCCGACTCGCGACGATTGACAGGCCTCGACGGCGGAAGAGGTCAATGACTCGGTTCACCCGGGGGACGATCGTATCGCCCTCGGGGACCGCCAGCGCTCCCCCGGGACAGAAGTCGTTCTGCAAATCCACGATGAGCAGGGCGGGGCGGGAGTCGGCCATGGTTGGAACCGACATTCTGGAGCACTTGCTAAAAGGTTGCGCCCCTGAGGCGATCGAAATCCTCCAGATAGTCGGAGCGGTAGGCCATGTCCTCCGGGAGGAGATGGAACCATCTCGCCTCTTCAACGTCGGGGCCGAGACGAAGCTCGGCCGACTTGGCGCGGGCGATGAACTGGGCGAAGTATCCGTGTCGGACGCGCGCCCCGTCCGTGAAGGTCTCGTTGAAAATCCGCGTGAGCTGCGGGTCCTGGAGGGCGAGGCCGACCTCCTCAAGGACCTCCCGCCGAAGGCCGTCCACGGTCGCCTCCCCCTCCTGGAGGCCTCCGCCCGGGGTGACCCAGGCGTGGCCCCACCTCGAGCCGGCCCGATGCCGCAGGAGCAGGACGCGCCGAGCGTCGTCGTACACGAGGCCCCCCGAGGCCCAGAAGGGGGCGCTTTCCTTCGCCAAGAGGAGCGGGTCCTCGGGATCCACGAACACCGTGCGCTTCCGGATGGGCACGCGGCCGTACCGCTCGAGGGCATCCGCCAGGCGATCCTTGCAGGCGCCGACCGGCATCGACGCATGAGAAAGGGCGGACCTTCTTTAATGTCCCGTTGCACCCGATGGCGCTCATCGCCTTCCGCGGCGAGCGAGGGCTGCGCCCACCATGAGCGGCAACAGGGCGGATGCGTCGCCCTCCACGGTGATCTGCCGGGCCGTCTCCTTCACCTTTCCCCAGGAGATCCCCTCCCGAATCCGCGCCCCGCTCAGGCTTCCGTCCCACTCCGGGGCCGTCGTGATGTACACCGCGTAGTCGAGGCCACCGCGGAACTGGTTCCACCAGATCGTGTGATGCTTTGAGACGCCGCCGCCGATCATAAGGGCTCCCGACTCCTTCGCCTCAAAGACGAGATCCGCGAGTTCCGCCTCGTCCCGGAACGCGTCGATCGCGAAGTCCCTGTGGTCCTGCCAGAAGGCCCACAGCTGGTAGCCCACCGCCCCGTCCGTGATCGCTGGCACGTAGACGGGCACGCGGTTCTTCCACGCCCACCACAGGAGGGATTCTCGGCTTCGCGTGCGGCGGCCCAGCTCCCAGAGCAACTCCTTCGTCGAGAGGGAGCGCCTTCCGGACTTCCAGAGGTCCGCGAGCATGGGCTGAAGACGCTTCTCCAGGATCATGCCGTAGGACTCGCGGGGGACGAGCACGTTCCCGAGCCGATGGACGTTGAGCCGGTGCAGGGCCGCGTCGTCCAAATCGAAGTCCCCATGGTAGTAGGGCTGCCACACGCGGGCGAGGTCATGGTCCGCCGTGCCGCACGTCGTCACCACGACGTCTACGAGGCGTCGCTCGACGAGGACCCGCAGCACGCCTCGGACGCCCGTCGCCATGAGGGCCGCGGGAAACGATAGGAAGGTGAGGCAGGACCGCCGACGGAACATCGCGCGTAGGATGTCCACGGCCTCCGCGATTTTCTTCGCCGTGAAGCCACCTCCTCGTCCCATCTGATAGACGAGCTCGGACGGATCGCCGATCTCGGACAGGTTGATGTCCTTCACGCGTCGACGGAGCAAATCGGCTCGGCGCATTACGCGGGTATTCCGAGGACTCAATAAGAAAGTACCTTCGGAGACCGGAGAGAGGGTTGTTGGCTTCCTCGTCAGGCGGCTTCGACGGCCCGAAATCCGCCCAGTGTCTCCTAGGTGCCCAGAATCCCCCGAAGGGTTTCCCAGATGCCCACGGGCCCACGCCACCGGAACGAGCTCCCGCATTCGAGGCAACGGCCCCAGCCATCGTCGTAGAAGTGAAGCTTCCGGGACTGGCAGACGCCACAGATGCCTTCCGTCGGCTTCAGGATTCCCCGCTTCCGCCGTTCCGCGACGACGAGGGACTCAAGCCGGAGGACGGCATCGTCCGCGTTGCGGGCGAAGGTCAGCCCGCCCACGTAGTCTCCCCGAGCGAGGACATCGCGGGCCTGTCGAAGGAGGGTTCGGACCTCCTGGGCATCGAGGCCGTAGGACTCCGCCTCCTGCACGAGGGGCTCGTTCGCCGCGATGACCTCCTGGGCCCTCCGCATCTGCGTTTCCCGGAGCTCCAAGGCCTTCTCGATCTGCCGCTGCTGGCCTTGCATCGCGAGGCGCTCCGCGCGCTTCGCCAGCTCCCAGGCCCGGACGTACTCGTCCTTGTCCGCGACGAGCCTCGCTTGAGCCAGGTACGATTCAGCCTCGTCCGCATTCGCCCCGACCGTGCGCGCGAGGGCGATGTGGTCCTCGACGGACGACAGGACGGCCTTGACTTCCTGGATGCGTCGGTCTCGCGCCTCCGTCGCAAGCCGCGAGGCAACCGCGAGCTGTTCCCGAGCCTCCTGCACCTCGCCGGCTTCGAGGCGACTCGTCGCGCGGTCCCACGCTTCCTCCGCCAAGGCGACGGAGCCTCCCACGTTTGCAGCCTCCCGAATCGCGTCCCGCACGGCCGCGAGCTGATCTCGGATGCGCCTCGCTTCCGGATCCGCGGAGGCCTGCTCCTCCGCGGGTGCGTCGAGACCTTCGCGACTCGCCCGGGGAATGTGTGGACCCTCCCGTGGTAAACAAGTCTCGGCTTGTCGATAAACATTTTGGGAGACCCGGCGCTGGACGCAGGACGGCAGGCGTCGAGGACGTGATGTTCCCACGGCGGAGAGCGGCCTTCGTCACGCGGCCTCATCCCTGTCGGCGCGCGCGATTCGCCCGTCAAAGGGCAAAGCCTTTATTCGCTTCCCCGGCGTTGGTGCCCTCGTGTCCTTCCGCTCCGGACCTTCCGTCTTCAGGGATCCGGGAAAACTGTCCTTCGACTTCCTTCCCGAGAAGATGATCCACCGGGAGAAGCAGACGCAGCGGCTGTTCAGCCTGATGCGCCCCATCGTCGAGGCCGGCGCGTCGAGCAACGCGTTCCTGTACGGCCCCGTGGGGACGGGGAAGACCCACACCGCGAAGCGGTTCTGCCTGGACTTCAAGAAGTACGCCGGGGAGCACGACCGCGGAGTCGACTGGTATCCCGTGAACTGCCGTCAGCGCATGGGCGACGACGCGGTCCTCCTCGCCCTCGTGCGCCATTTCGACGCCCACTTCCCCGAGCGGGGCTTCTCGATCTCCGAAAAGCTCGAGACGCTGCGCCGCCATCTCGAGAAGCACCGCCTCCACTTCATCGTGATCCTCGACGAGGTGGACGCACTCCTGAAGAAGAGCGGGGCGGACCTGATCTACAATTTCGCCCGGATCGCGGAGGAGACCACGGCGGCGAAGGGCAACATCTCGATGATGCTCATCTCTCAGCGGCCGAACGCCCTCGAGTACATGGACGCAGCGGCCCTGAGCACGTTCCGCCGCTCGAACGTCGTCGAGTTCCCCCGCTACGACGTCGGGGAGCTACGGGACATCCTCGTGGATCGTGTGGACCTCGCCCTCCATCCAGGGACCGTGGGCCCGGAGATCGTGGACATGATCGCGGACGTCGCCTCCGAGTTCGGGGACGCGCGATACGGGATCGAGCTGCTCGAGAAGGCCGGGATGCTCGCGGACGAGGAGACCGCGGAGGTCGTCCTGCCGGAGCACGTGCGCGGCGCGAAGGCCCACGTGCATCCCACCGACGTCCAGGAGCGGTTGCGCCTGCTGGTCGTCCCGAAGAAGCTCGTCCTCCTCGCGATCGCGCGGAAGATCCGCAAGAAGACCTTCATCACGATGGGGGAGGCGGAGCAGGCCTACGAGATCGTGTGCGAGGAGTACGGCGAGAAGCGACGGGCCCATACGCAGCTGTGGAAGTACGTGCGGGACCTGGACGCCCTCGGCCTCATCGACACGAAGCTGAGCGGGAAGGGCGTCGTGGGCAAGTCGACCCTCATTTCCCTTCCGGAGATTCCTTCGAAGGTGCTATGCGACAACATCGAACGAAGTTTGAAGAAGCGATGACCCATTCGGAGTACGATGGGATGGGTGCACGCCCAGGAAGGACCGATGGGCACGGAGATTGAGCAAGTCGGGGCCAGGGTCTCCATGGACCTCGAGCGGGGCGTCTGCTATCTCGTGAAGGAGAAGAAGCCCGAACTGACCTACCGGCTCTTCGACGACCTGCTGCGCCGGAAAATCCCCGGGCTCTGCGTGACCCGGCAATACCCGGATCGGGTGCGCAGGGAACGGAGCATGAACGACGTCCGAATCGTGTGGCTCAGCCACACCCCGGGGGAAGACTTCCACAACCCCACGGCGATCGGGACCTTGGCGAAGGTCGTCCAGAAGTTCATCGAGGACAACGACGGACAAGGCGTGGTCCTCTTGGACGGCCTCGAATACCTGATCATCAACAACGGCTTTCTCCAGACCCTCATGTTCGTCGAGCACGTGAACGAGTTCGTGATGCAGAGGAAGGCGATCCTCCTGCTCCCCGTGAGTCCCGACACCCTGGAGGAAAAGGAGCTCGCCCTGCTCGAGCGGAACATCCAGGTCATCGAGTCGCCCGCCCTCCGGAGCGAGATCGAGACGAGGGAAGTGAGTCGGCTCCTCGATACCTACTGACCCTCGTCGGGGGGTCCGCCACCGGGACGGCGCCCGAGGGCCTCGTCCACGAGGACGACAAACCGCTCCTCCTTGCCCTTCGGAATCGTCGCGCCCGAAGCGATGTTGTGGCCTCCGCCGTGCCCGCCGACACCATCCGCCGCGCTCCGCAGGGCCTCCGCAAGATCCAGGCCGCCGCGGAGCGGGCGATAAGGAGTTTCGACTGGTCGAAGAGGAACTGCATCCCGATGCCGGCCACGGATCCCGCCAGGGTGGGCTCCTCGCAGTAGAAGAACTGCACGTGCTTCTTCGCATAGAGGCCTTCCGTCTCGAGGGCCGCGAGGTAGCCGAGGACCCGGGACGTGTACTGCTCCCGCAGGGCGTCCGCCCGGGTGAGGGCGTCCCGGTCGCCCAGGCACAGGGCCATGCCGAGGCCCTCCTGTCCGAGGCGGTCGCAGCCGTTCACGTAGGCCTCGAGCTCCTCCGCGTGGATGCGGTCGGGTTCGCTCCAGTACCGGTCCTTCACGAGGGAATCGAGGGCCTCCGGAGCCGTGCCCTGCTCGAGGAGGCGGGTCGCGAGGGCGGAGCCCAAGGTGCGCCGGGCCGCCTCGTCGAGCTCGCGAGGCGTCCGCGTCGGATCCACGCCCGCGGATCGCAGGAAGGCCTCCGCCTCCGCGGGCCGGCCGCCGAGGCCGCGGAAGTACGGCGTGAGGGACGCCGCCACGGCCTGGCCGAGGGGCATCTCCCGAAGGGCGAGCTGACGCTCGAGGACGAGAATCTTCCGGGAAACGGCCTCCTGGAAGAGGGCGGCGTTCACGCCGACGAACCCGCCCACGTCTTGCTTGTCGCCGATCGCACCCGCCATCGCGATCCCCGCGAGATCCCAGTTCGCTTCGTCCATGGCGAGGGCGAGAAGCCACGTCGTCGTGGCGCCACACATCTCCCGCGCGCCGTCGATGTCGAAGAGATGTGGGTTCACGTGGACCACCGCGTCCGAGTCACGAAGGGGTTTGTGATGATCCAGGACGATCGTCGGCCCCGGGAGCCGCTCGATCATGTCGAGCTGGCCGGATCCCATGTCGCTCACGATGAGCAGCTCGTTCTGCTCGCCATGCAGGGCCTCGAGGGTGGCGCGACTCAAGGCGTGGGACATCGTCGCGTGGAACCGCTTCCCCCGCCGGAGAAGGGCACGGGCCAGGATCGCCGCGGACGTCGTGCCGTCCGGGTCGTAGTGGCACAGGAGCCGGGCTCGGGAGACGCTGTCAACGAGGGTTGCAGCCCGTCGCGCTCGCTCCACGAGTCCCCGCGGCGCGAGGTCCTCCAGGCGCGCGGCCAAGGGACCACCTACTTGACCTGAAGCTCGGCCAGCTTGAGGGAGTAGTCCCAGTCCGCAGGGAGGATGCCTTTCTCCTTGTAGTATCGAGCGAGACGACGAATCTTCGATTCGATGAGCTGCAGGCCGCGCTTGTTGCTCACATCCTTCCCGTGCTCCTTGAGGTGGCCTTGGACCTGAAGGGCACGCCGCATCAGCCCGCTCAGGTCCTCGGGCAGATCGATCTTCGCGCCCTTGGCTTTCAGGATGTCCGTGATGCTCTTGCCCGTGGCCAGCTTCACGTTTGGCACGCCGTGGGCGTCGCGAAGACGCACCCCGATTTCGGCCGCCTTGAGCCCCTGGGAATGAAGGCGGAAGATCGTCTCCTCGATCTCCTTCGCCCCCAGGGGCACCCAGGAGGGGTTCCCTTTCAGCAGGGGCCGCGTGGAAGCGCTCCGTCCCCTGCGCTTCGCGTGAAGTCGGGCCATCGTGTTTCCCCGGGAAGAGAGGCTCATACCGCGGGCGGATATTTAACATTGAGCCTGCGGTTCCGAGAAGGTGGGAATCCGGCGGAGGACCGCGGAGCTCGACCTTCGGACGAAGCGCGACGACCCGGCTAGGGCTTCCGAACGACGATCATAGCATGGTCCTTCGCGAAGGGGTCCAGGGGCCGCACGTCGCGCACCTCGAGGCCGCCCGCGGCCAAGACGGCCTCCGCGCCGTCGTACACGTCACGGGGTTCCGCGGCGACGTCGGCCGAGCGCGCCTTGACGGCGAGGAACCCCATGCCACCGGACCGGAGGAAGGATGCATTCCGCACGAAGATCCTTTCCTGCTCTCGTTGCGCGACGTCCTGGTACAGGACGTCCACGGAGCCCACCTTGGCCTCGTAGGAGGCAGGCCGGGACGCGTCCGCGAGGAGAGGGAGCAGGTTCGTCCGTGCCTCCGCAAGGGCGACGAGATCCCGGAAGGACCGCGGCGAGATCTCGATCGCGAGGATCGTCCCGCCCACGCAGATATCGGACAGGTGGCTCGCGGTCGTCCCGCTCGCGGCGCCTAAGTAGAGCACGGAGGACGTCGGCTGGAACGGCCAGAGACGCCCCCCTCGCTTCAGGTACGCGGCGAGCTTGCTGCGTTCCGCATCCCATCGTCGATACTCCACGGAGCCCTCGGATCGGAGCAGCTCCCCGTAGACGGAGCGTCCGGGAGTCCGATTCTGGGTATAGAGCCACGAGCCGTCCGTGAAGACGCCGGGATGGTCCGTCGGGCGGATCGTCACAGGCCATCAAAGTTCCCCACCTCTAATGAGCCTTCCGCGGTTGCGGGTCCTGGGCGATGCGGGTTACTTTCTCTTCCTGGCGGAACGTTTCGCGCGGGGATGGCGGCCCTTCCGACGGTACCCGCCCTTCCTCGTGCGACGCGAAGCCCGGCGACGCCGCCCCGTTCGCGGGAGGGATCCTTTGCGGACACGTCCTTTCCGGCGTGGCTTCCTAACGGGTCTCCTAGCCGGCTTCCTCGCGGACCTTTGCGCCGGCTTGCGAGGCATTTTTCTCCGGGTGCGGGGCGCGAGGCGCCTTCGACCCGCGAGGGCTTCCGGATCCCTGGGCTTGATGCGGAGCACGCGTTCGTACCCTCGCCGGGCCTCGATTCGTTGCTGCATCGCCTCGTGAGCCCGGGCCGCGTTCAGGACGATGAGCGAGTGTTCGAGGTGCTTCGCCGCCCGCTCCAGGTTGATCGCACCCGACTTCACCTGACCTCGAGCGAGATAGGCGATCCCGAGGTTGTTCAGGGCTTCGGCCCGCCTCGGATCGATCTCCAAGGCTTCCCGGAGCGCTCCGATCCCTTCGCGGGACCGTCCCAGCATCAGGAGGGCCACCCCCCGGTTCACCCACGCCTCGACGTCCTTGTCGTCAAGGCGGAGCCCTTCATGGAACGAATCCGCTGCCTCCTCATGGCGACCCGACCGGAGGAGCAGGTTGCCCAGGCCCCGCCACAGCTCCCGCGCGTGAGGAGACGCCCGAAGGGCCGCCCGTAGCATCTCCACGGCTTCCTCGGTCCGGCCCGCCTGCTCCATGAACCGAGCCTTGAGTGTCATGCCCCGCAGATCCCCCGGACGGGCGTCGAGGTACGCGTCGCACGCGCGCAGGGCGCCCGGAATGTCGCCGCGAGCTCCGAGGACCTCCGCCCGGAACAGATGCGCGCCGGCGTTCCTCATGCCGCTCGCGCGCTCGAAGGCCCTGGCGGCCTCGTCGAGTTCGCCCGCCGCGAGCCGAGCCATGCCGAGCCCGACCCACGGGGAGGGGGCATCGAGCCGCAGGGTCGACTCCCACTGCTGCGTGGCGGCCTCCGGGAATCCGAGGCGGGTGAGGAGGGGCGCCACATGGCCTCCCTCTGGCCGCCATGGTTCAATGTGCTCCTTGCGGCGCACGTGGTCGAGGACCCGCATTCGAACGAGACCGCTCCGTCCCTTCGGGTTCAGGCCGAGATCCGCGCACATCCGCTGGAGGCTCGGCCAGTCCGCGTGTTCCACCTCGACCCGCGTGGGTAGGCTCATGGGGTCACCTCCCGGCACCGCGCGGCGATCTCGCATTCCGCGCAACCGAGATCCGCCTCCGCGTGGGTCCCAAAGCATTCGAAGACGCCGCGATTCAGATCGACCTTCTGCCCGAGTCGCTTCGCCCGGCGCAGGGCCGTCCGGGCCTCCTTCAAGTCCTTGTCCATAGCGAGGGCCCGCTCGAAGGATCGAATCGCGAGGCCGGACTCGAGGAGCCCGAGGTGCGCGAGCCCCTTGAGATACCACAGCCATCCCGCTTCGTGGATCCGCAGGGCGCGGTCGACCCAGATCACGGTTTCCCCGTGCAGGCCCCGCCGCTGAAGGAGGAAGATGCGGTTCAGCATCGCGTCGTAGAAGTCGGGATCGAAGTGGAGGGCTTCCGAGAAGCAGCGCTCCGCCGCCTCCTCCTTTCCGAGGCGGAGCAAGGCGGCGCCCTTGTTGTTCCACGCGGCCGCCAGTTCCGGGCGCAGGGCGATGACTTCCTCATAGCTCGCAATCGCGCCCCGATAGTCCCGCATGCCGTGCAGGGCGGCCCCTCGATTCAGCCAGGCCTCCACGGACCGCGGACGCATCCGGAGGAACTCATCGTAGGCCTCCACCTCCTCGCGAGGCCGGCCGAGGGCATGGAGGGCGGACGCGAGGCCCATCCAGGCCGCCTCCGAGTCCCGGTTGAATTGGAGGGCCCTCGTGAAGCTCTGGAGGGCGCCCTCCAAGTCGTTGATCCTGCGGAGGGCGTGGCCCCGTGCGAGCCAAGCCGCGTCATACTCCGGCTTGAGCTTCAGAGCGATGTGGAAATGGCGGAGGGCCTCCTGGGCTTCGTCGGCAACGAGGGCGCGCATCCCGGCACGCATCGCCGCCTCGAGCCGGTCGACGCTGGGGAGGAATCGCTCCCCCGTTTCCTCCGCAGGATCGATCATTCAGACCCTCCTTCCGCGAGATGTCGCAGACACGTCTCCCTCCAGCGCTTCGCCCTTTCGTGGTCTGGTGCGAGGCTGAGGGCACGATCGTAGGCCTCCATGGCCTCGTCGTACCGCTGGAGATGCTGCAGGGCGATGCCCTTGCCCGCCCACGCCTCCGCACTACGAGGCTGTCGCCCGATCGCCTCGTTGTACCGCAACAGGGCCATCTGCGCATCGCCGCCCTCCAACGCCAGATCCGCGAGCTGAAGGAGGACCGCGGCGTCCTCCACGTCCTCGTCCGCCGAGCCCAGAAAGGATTCGAGATCGTCCTCCGGCGGCTCCGTCGCCGTTTCGGGCTGGGGCCCTTCGGGCGCCTTTCCGCGGGTCTTGCTGCCCAAGGGCGACGGGGAGTCTCCGGCATCGACGGTCCTCTCCCGGGCCCCACGTTCCCGAGCCGCTCGCACCGCGGGATGATTCGGATCGAGCTGCTCCGTCCGGTCGAGGGCTTCCTGGGCCGCACTCGATTCGCCGAGGGCGAGATGAGCGAGGGCCTTCCCGGCCCACGCTTCCGCGCTGTGCGGCTGAAGAGAGAGGACCTGGTCGAAGCACTCGAGGGACTCCTCCGCGAGGTCGTGGGACAAGAGGACCTGGCCCTTCGCGAGCCACGGATCCACGTAATCCCACTGGAGGGCGATCGCCCGGTTGTAGTACTGAATCGCGGCGCCCCAGCGTCCTTTCCGGTTCAGCAACTGACCCTTCCGGAAGAGGATACTCGGATTGTGCGCGTCCGCGCCGAGGACGCGGGTGAAGAGGCCCTCCGCAGCGTCCACGTCCCCCAGATCGAGGAGGGTGTCCCCGAGGGCCAGAGTGGCCCGCTCATTCTCCGGATCCACGTCGAGGACCGCCTGCAACAAGACGGCCGCGTCGTTCGCCCGTCCGTCCCGACGCAGCTGCTCCGCCTTCAGGATGATATCGCCCGTCTTCGAAGGATCGATCCGGAGGCCCTCCCGCAGACTCTCGAAGGCGTCCGAGAGGCGGCCCATCCCGAAGAGGAGGTTCGCCCTCTCGAGCCAGGCCTGGCGGTTCCCACGGTCCAAGTCGAGCACGCGCGTGTAACACCGGAGGGCTTCCTCCGAGCGGTCGAGGAGGACGAGGAGCTCCGCCTTGTCGAACCAGAGCAGGGTATCCTCGGTCCGTTCCTGCAGCATCCGGTCGTAGCACTCGAGGGCCGACTGGTAGTTGCCCTCTTCCATGAACCCCTGCGCTTCCTCGCGCAACAGGATCGTATGATGCTCATCCTCGACCTCTCCCGGCGCAAGCTCGTACCGGATCGCGCGGGCGAGAGGTTCCGTGACGCCTTTGCACTGGGCGAGAGCCTTCCCATTGGCCCCCTGGAGGGACGCCATGTCCGGAAAGGCGGTCGCGATCACGCGGGCGGCCTCCTCCGTCATCCCGGGGACCGTGCCGAGGAATCGGAGGACCTCCTGCCGGGCCTCGTCTTTCTCGAGCGTGACGAGCCGCGCGGTAACGTCCCGCTCGTGCTCCTCAACCTCTTGCTCTTTCGACTCGAGAAGCCTTTCGCGTTCTACGAGGGCCCGCTCCTTCGCCTCCAGGTCATCGCTCCGGGCCCGGACCCATGATTCGATCTCCCGACGTTCCTCGTCGAAGGTGTCGGGCGCCTCGCGCGGAGGGGTTTCTGCCGGAGTGGCTCCCGGTGTCTCCCCTTCCGCTCCTTCCACGGATGACGTCGCGGGCGGTTCGGGAGGAGCGGCCGGGGATTCGTCTGGTTCCGGCGAGTGCGGCGGCCCTTCCTCTTCGAGAAGGGATTCGAGGAGTTCCTCGGCCCTCGACTCGGACTCCGCAGCCGGCTCTGGGGGGGCCTCGGGCGCGGATTCGGGCGGCTCCTCGGCAGCGGTTTCGTCCGCGGGTGGGGCGGGCCGGGGAATCGAGTCGATGGTCTCCGCCCTCGTCTCAGGCATCCCCGTCTCCACGGGGGCCTCCTCTGCAGTGAGCGGTGCCTCGGAAGGTGGCTCAAGGGAACGCGCCCGCAGGGCGTATTCCGACGCGAGGTGAGGAGGCATCCATTCGCGGGTTGATAGGTACCGGTAGAGCGCGGCGAGGGCGGAGGTGGCCGTGGAATCCAACAGGAGGCCCCGCCTTGCCCGTCCGAGGAGGGCATGCAGCATGTCCGCGTCGCCGACGCTCATGATCGGATCAGCCTTCGCGTCGAGGCCCAAGAGACCCACGAGCCGAACGGCCTCCCGGTCCGTCGGTTCCCGTTCGGGCGTGCGCCATTCGATCCGACGACGGTCGTAGTCGAGGATCGCGGCCTCCGGCGACCCCATGAGATCGAGAAGGGATGGCCCTGGCAGGAGGGCGGGGTTCAGCCAAAGGGGCTGATACGCGACGAGATAGTCGACGCACGCGGGACACAGGGGGTCGCGACTCGCAGCGCCGCATCGAAGGCAGCGCGGGGGAGGCACGAACATCCCATGGAGGCTCCCGATATATAGTCTAGCCGCCAAAAAAGACGGACACCAATCCGCACGCAAAGGTGCTTGAGACCGCGCGGCATGGGCACGCGCCGTGAGCTTCGTCGAACTCCTCCTGCTCGCCCTGGCCTATGCGGCCTCCGTCGCGATCCCGCTCGTCGTCATGCCGTGGGTTCTGGATCGTCGGGGCGATCTGCCCTACAATTCCATCCCATCGCGGGTGCTGGCGTGGACGACCTTCGCGGCCCTCATCGTCGCGGTGTCCGCGCTCGGCGCCGGAGGCCTCGCCTGGGATGTCACCGCGTGGGCGGCGGTCCTGGGTGCAATCCTGATCGCGGCTCTGTGGGACATCCGGGACATGAAGACCCGGAGGATCCCAAGGGGGCGGCATCCGGAACGCTGACGACAGGTTCATCGAGCCGATGGGGCTTGTCCGCGCGGGAGAGAGCGTGGACTTTCGGATGCGCCGCGCCCGACGTCGGGACTTCAACAAGATTCGGGAGGCGACCCTGCAGACCGTCTGGGACGACACGCCCGCGGACGAGCGCGAGCGCCTCGATCGCCCATCGTGGGAACGACACTTCCGAGAGAGAATCGAACCCTACATCAGGGGAGATCGCACGGAAGCGTGGGTCGCCGAGGACGACGAAGGCCGGCTGCTCGGATACCTCCTGCTGGGCGCGGGCGGAGGGTTCCTCACGCCCGAGCGACATGGCTTCATCTTCGACGTTTGGGTGGCCCCCGAACAGCGCGGCAAAGGGTTGGGAAAGTCTCTCGTCGCTTGGGCCGTCAACTGGGCGCGGGACCAAGGCTACAGGAAAGTGAAACTCGAGGTCGCGGAGAGCAACGCGCGGGCCCGACACATCTACGAGGAACTGGGATTCTGGACGGAGAGACGCTTCATGGGGAAGGTCCTCGAGGAATCTAAGGTTGTCACGTCGCGACACGAACGAGCAAAACGTTAAATAACGAGGTGAATCTGATACAATGTACTCGGTGCGCGACATGTTCCAGATCACGCTCACGGAGAACGCCACGGCAAAGCTCCGCGACCTCATCGCGAAGAACGGCACCCCGGAGGGTACGTACCTTCGCGTGTACGTAGCCGGCGGTGGCTGCTCAGGCTTCCGGTACGGGATGGCTCTCGACGACAAACTTCACGAGGGCGATGAGGTCGTCCAAGCGAACGGCATCAAGGTTGTCGTGGATCCGAACAGCGCTCCCCACCTCGACGGATCCAGCGTGGACTACATGGAGAGCGTTGCGGGCAGCGGGTTCGTGGTGAGCAACCCGAATAACTGGTCCACCTGCGGCTGCGGCCAGAGCTTCACGCCCAAAGGGGAGAAAGCTCCCGACCAGCAGGAAGGCCATCACGCCCACGCGCATGGCCAGTGAAGCTGTGTCCCGCGGGATGGATCCGGCGACTTTCAGGGATTAGGATGGGCTCGTCGCGGCTCGCGTGTCGCATCAGGGACGCGAGTCCGTGCCCCTGACCTGTGTAGAGTCTGCCTTGCTGTGTACCGTAGCTCGCACCCTCCGCGGGCATACGTCTTTTGATAGACCCGTTACCCGATACGACGAGAGGTGCACGATTCGCTCCAGGGACGAATTCACGGTCCTTCTCGATCGCCACGGGAGAAGCTGCTTGACGGCCTGCCCCATCACGTTGCCACGAGGAAAGGCGAGGAGCTCCTCGCTCTCGCGACGGTCGTCGATAGCATCGGTCGGGCTGCGGGATACGCGACGGACATCAAGGAATCGGCGATCAGCCACGCCATCTTCGCGAAGGCATAGCTCAGGAGCTCATCTGAACCCTCGGCCTTTTATGGCGCGAATTCTTGGGGCATGCGATGGGCGAAGAGAAGACAACGGACGTACGCGTGCAGCCGAAGGAAACCATTGAGATTGAAGGTTTGACGGTCACGAACCGCACGGGGAACTCCATCCTCGTTAAGAAGACCGCCCTGGGCCTAGAGGTCACGAACTGCTGTCTCGAGGAACAGGGGATGTAGCCCGTCCGGATGCGAGGCCTCCCGCGAGATCGGCGACGACCCCCTCGACCGCTGCGGGCGTCGGGTCCTCGGCGATCCGCCGGACGATGGCGCTTCCGACGACGACTCCGTCGGCACCGATCCGGGCGAGTGCCCGGACGTGCTCCCGCGTCGACACCCCGAAGCCCACCGCGAGGGGCAAGGATGTGGCGCGACGCAGGCTCGCGAGCCTCGAATTCAGATCCTCCGAAAGGGACGGACGGGTCCCCGTCGTCCCGTATCGGGCGACCACATACAGGAATCCGCGGGACGCACTGCCGATCGCCCTCGCGCGTTCGTCCTGGGTCGAGGGCGCGACGAGCTGTACGTGGTCCACCCCCTGGGCGTCCAAGGCCTCCCGGACCTCCCCCGACTCCTCCAAGGACAGGTCCGGGACGATCACGCCGTCGACGCCGCCCTTCGCAGCCCGAGACGCGAATTCCGGCAGGCCCATGGCCACGACGGGGTTCATGTACGTCATAAGGACGATGGGGATGCGCGTTCTCTTGCGGAGCCGGGCGGCGAGATCGAGGACGGCCTTGGGCTTCGTGCCCGCGGTGAGGGCCCGCTGGCCCGCCCGCTGAATCTCGGGGCCGTCCGCGATGGGATCGGAGAAGGGGATGCCCAGCTCCAGGATGTCCGCGCCGCCCTTCTCGCACGCGAGGGCCAAGGACTCCGTCGTCGCGAGATCGGGATCGCCCGCCATGAGGTAGGCAAGGAGGGCGGGTCGTCCCGCCCCCTTTGTCCCCGCGAAGGCCGCCGGCAGGCGGCTCACAGGCGGACCCCCATGGAATCGGCCACGGTGTGTACGTCCTTGTCGCCCCGTCCGGAGAGGTTCACGACGATCACGTCGTCCCGGGACATCTCGCGAGCCCGATGGATGGCCGCGAAGACCGCGTGGGCCGGCTCCAGGGCGGGGAGGATCCCTTCGAGTCGGCCGAGGGTCTGGAACGCTTCGAGGGCTTGGTCATCGGATACGGCGGTGACGGAGATGCGGCCCGTGTCCTTCAGGTAGGCGAGCTGAGGGCCCACACCGGGATAGTCGAGGCCCGCGGAC
>CAYGBO010000001.1:76295-78327 GCA_964348145.1 uncultured Methanomassiliicoccales archaeon | reverse complement strand
CTGGCCGTCTTCCTCCAGGACGAAGACGGCCAGGTCCTGGACACGCTATGCGTCTCCAGGACCTGGCCGTCTTCGTCCTGGAGGAAGTAGGTTCGTGCGCCGTGCAGGACGCCGACACGGCCTGCGTTCAGGGAGGCGGCATGGCGTCCCGATGCCAGTCCATGCCCGCCCGCCTCCACACCGAGGAGGTCCACATCGTCCCCGAGGAAAGGAGCGAAGGTCCCCATCGCATTGCTCCCGCCTCCCACACAGGCGACGACGAGATCGGGAAGTCGGCCAACCTGGGCCTCCGACTGCTCCCGGATTTCCCGGCCGATGACGCTCTGGAAGTCACGCACGATTGTCGGGTACGGATGAGGCCCGACGACGCTCCCGAGAAGGTAGTAGGTCGTCTCCACGTTCGTGACCCAATCTCGGAGGGCCTCGTTGATCGCGTCCTTCAGGGTTTGGCTTCCGTCCTGCACAGTGTGGACCTCGGCCCCCAGGAGCCGCATCCGGAAGACGTTCAGGGCCTGCCGCTTCACGTCCACGGCGCCCATGTAGACCTCGACGGGCAGGCCCAGGACCGCCCCGGCCATCGCGGTGGCCACGCCGTGCTGCCCCGCGCCCGTCTCCGCGATGATGCGGCTCTTGCCCATCCTCTTCGCGAGGAGGGCCTGGCCCATCACGTTGTTGAACTTGTGGGCGCCGCCATGGCAGAGATCCTCCCGTTTCAAGAAGATCCGGGCGCCGTCCCCATGCTCCGTGAGCCGCCGTGCGAAGTAGAGGGGCGTCGGGCGCCCTCCATAGTGCTCATTGTAGGACGAGAGATCCGCACGGAACGCCGGTTCGTCCTTCGCGGCGTCATACGCAGCCTCGAGTTCCAGCAGGGCGGGCATGAGGGTCTCCGGGACGAACTGTCCGCCGTAGGGACCGAACTTGCCTCGCACGGTTGCGGTTTCAGCCATGGGACAACTCCTCCAGCTTCTTGCCAGGATCGTCGTGGGACATAATCGACGTGCCGACGAGGACCGCGTCGGCCCCCGCGCGCAGCATCGCCTCGACCTGATCGCGCCGGTCGATGCCGCTCATCGCGATGACGGGTCGGTCCTTCGGGCGGGCGGACAGCAGGGCGGGAGTCGTGCCCGTGTCGACGTGCATCGTCACGAGGTCCCGGTTGTTGATCCCGAGGATGTCCGCGTCCGTCTGAACCCCCGCATCCCAGTCTTCCTGGGAATGGACCTCGAGGACCACGTCGAGATCGCGTTCGTGGGCGGCGTCAATGAGTTCCTGGACGGGTCGATCGAGGAGGCCCCGGGTCACGAGGGTTTGGATGATTAGGACTGCAGAGGCCCCGCAGGACCTCGCGGCCTCGATCTGGGTTTCGTCGATGACGATGTCCTTCATGAGGACGGGCAGACCCTTCCCGGATGCCTTCCGGACGAACCCGAGGCTGCCCCCGAAGATCCGCGGCTCAGCGAGGACGGAGAGGCCGAGGGGACGCGCGGCGAGGAGCCGGTCGAGAAGCGCATCGAACTCGTCCGACGTCTTGCCGCTCGCCATCGTCGGGGAGGTATACTTGATCTCGGCGATGAGCTTGGACGGTGGAGACCGGGACGCGAGGGCCTCCACGAAAGAAGGGGCGCCCGCAGATGCCCCGCGGACATCATAGTAGCCCTCCTCCAGGAGGGCCCGGGCGTTCGCCACGAGGCGGGCCAGCTCATCCATCCGTGTCCACCTTCGACCCATCGCCGCCCGTGGCCCTGATGAGGGCCCGGAGCCGCCCGAGGGCGCGGCCCGAATCCAGCGCCTCCCGGGCCGGTTCCACGGCCTCCCGAAGGGAGTCCGATTTGCCGCCCACGTACAGACCTGCGGCCGCATTCGCGAGGACCATGTCCCGCTTCGGGCCCCGCTCGCCTCGGAGGATCCGAAGGGCCTCCTCCGCCGCCGTCTCGGGATCGGAACCGGCGAGGCTCTCCGGCGGCACGGTCTCAAAGCCCAGGTCCTTCGGCGTCAGCCGGTACTCGAGGGTCTCCCCGTCCTTCACCTCGCC
>CAYGBO010000001.1:32060-76285 GCA_964348145.1 uncultured Methanomassiliicoccales archaeon | reverse complement strand
GATCGATGTCGAAGTCGAGACCGGCCTCGAAGCCCTTGTCCTTCACCTCGCCGACCTGCGTGGGGCAACAGAGGCAGATCTCGTCGACGCCCGCGACGCCATGCACGATGAGCGCCTGCTCCATGCCAAGCCGCGTCGCGACCGACGGCAGCAGCCGGACGAGATCGGAGGAGAAGACGCCGAGGACGTGACCTCTCGCGCCGGCGGGATTCGTGAGAGGGCCGAGGACGTTGAAGACGGTCCTCATGCCGAGTTCCTTCCGCGGAGCCATCGCGTGGCGCATGGCCGGGTGGAACTTGGGGGCGAACATGAAGCACAGCCCTGTGTCCTGCAGGATCCGCTCGACCCGACGGGGTTCGAGATCCACCCGCACGCCGAGGGCCTCCAGCAGATCCGCGCTGCCGCAAGCGCTCGTGACCGCGCGGTTTCCGTGCTTCGCCACGGGCACGCCTGCGCCCGCCACGACGAAGGTCGCGATCGTGGAGACGTTGAACGTCCGGAGGGGCGCGCCCCCCGTCCCGCACATGTCCACGAGCCGCCCCTTCGACCCCCCGTGGATCGTCGCGCACCGCTCCCGCATCGCGGTCGCCATGCCCGCGATCTCCTCCGCGCTCTCCGACTTCATGCGAAGGGCCATGAGGAACGCGCCGATCTGGGCGGGAGTCGTCCCGCCATCCATGATTTCTGCCATCGCGTCGTGGGCCATCCCGAACCCCAAGTCCTTCCCCGCAACGAGTTCGGCGAGGGCCTCCCGGATCATCGGCGCGCCCTCCTCAGGAAGTTCCGGAGGAGGGCGGGACCCTCCGGGGTGAGGATCGATTCGGGATGGAACTGGACCCCTTCGACGGGGTGTCTGAGGTGCCGCACGCCCATGACTTCGCCATCCTCCGCTGTGGCGCTCACCTCGAGGTCCGGGGGCAGGCTCGACCGCTCGATCGCGAGGGAATGATAGCGGCCGCCCACGAGAGGATTTGGGAGCCCCTCGAAGATCGTCCGGCCGTCGTGGGTGATCCGGCTCACCTTTCCGTGGAGGAGACGCGCCGCGTGGCCCACCCGGCCGCCGAAAGTCGTCCCAATGCCTTGGTGCCCGAGGCACACTCCCAAGGTCGGGGTGCTCGGGCTGACGTGGCTCAGCAGATCCGCGCAAATCCCGAAATCACGAGCCTTCGAGGGATGGCCTGGGCCTGGGGACAGGACGATCGCGTCCGGCGCGATGCGGCGGACGTCCTCGAGGGAGATCGCGTCGTTCCGATACACCACAGGGTCGGCTCCGAGTTCCCCGAGACGTTGGTAGAGGTTGTACACGAAGGAGTCGTAGTTGTCGATGATCAGGATCTTCACGGAGTTCCCTCCGAAAGGGCCGCCTTCAGGCCCCGGAGCTTGTGCTCCGTCTCCATCCACTCCCGCTCGGGACTTGAATCCGCGACGATCCCCGCTCCCGCTTGGAGGTAGTACGTGGGGCCGTCCGCGAAGAGCGTGCGTATCGCGATCGCGGTGTCCATGTTGCCGTTGAGGGAGAAGTAGCCCACGACCCCTGCATAAGGTCCCCGCGCCGTGCCCTCCAGGTCGTGGAGGATCTCAAGGGCGCGAGGCTTCGGCGCGCCGCTCACGGTCCCCGCGGGGAACACGGCCGCGAAGGCGTCGAAGGCGTCTCGACGGGGTGCGAGGGTGCCTTCCACGCGGGACACGATGTGCTGGACGTGGCTGTACCGCTCGACGGCCATGTACTGGGGCACCTGCACGCTCCCGAACGCGCAGACCTTCCCAAGGTCGTTTCGGGCGAGATCCACGAGCATATTGTGCTCCGCTCGCTCCTTCTCGTCCGCCAGGAGGTCCCGTGCAAGGCGCTCCGTCTCCGCGTCCGACGGCCCGAGGGGACGGGTCCCCGCGATCGGGAAGGTCGTCGCGGTGCGGCCCTCGACCCGCAGCAACATTTCCGGGCTCGAGCCGATGACCCGACGGGCGCCAAAGTCCAAGTAGTACATGTAGGGGCTCGGGTTGATCGCCCGAAGGGCCTCATAAAAGGCGAAGGGGTCGCCGGACATACGGCCCCGATCCTGCCGAGACAGGACGATCTGGAAGGCCTCCCCCTCGTGGATGTGGTCCTTCGCGATCGCCACGGCGTCCATGAACCGATCCGGGGGGACCTGGGGCTCCGCCGGGTCCGCGCGGAACTCGGGGCGCACCTGCCGGGGCGTTGGGAGGTCCTCCACGCGGGACCGGCCGTGCGCGATGTACTCTGCGGTCCTCCGGCGATGGTCCACGATGACGCCATCGAGGTAGAGCCCGAACTCGAACTCGGGAAAGGACGAGTTGGCGTGGGTCGGCACGGAGTCCAGGTTGCGGACGAATTCGAAGGACACGTAGCCCACGAGTCCGCCGATGAACTGCCCCGGGATGTCGGGCGCGGCTCGCTCCCGCAAGGTCGAGCGGAGGGCCTCTAGGGGACGATCCGTCTTCCTCGTCTCGCCGTTCAATCGGAGGACGCCACCGCGGTAGCTGATGATGATTTCGGGGTCGAACCCCACGAAGGTGTGCTCCGCGAGGCGTTCCGGACCTGTGAGGCTCTCAAGGAGGAATGCATGGGGATGGTCGTCCCGGGAGGCGGCGAAAAGGGCGTACGGATCCAGGTCGGAATCGAGGCGCACCCGTTTCACCGGATCAGCCCCCTCCCCGGTCCGCGCGATCCGACGGACGGAAGACAACATCACCGATCCGGGCGGCGAACGCCGCGGGATCCGACTGCTGAAATAGGTTCCGACCTGCGCTGACGCCAGCCGCGCCGGTGGCGATCGCCTGGCGGATGTCCTCGAGCCATCCTTCCTCCGTGGCAACGCGAGGTCCCCCCGAGACGACGACCGGCGCCGGACACGACCGCACGACATCGGACAGGGATCCTCCCATGTAGGTCGTCTGCACGACGCTCGCACCGAGTTCGGCCGCGGCCCGAGCCGCGTGCCGTGCCGCCGACACATCCTCGCTCCTGCCGCCGAGTGCGGAAGGAGGATAGGCCATGGCGAGGACGGGGAGACCGCAGGCGGTCGCCTCGTCGACGATGCGGCCCGCGTCGAAGAGCATTCGGGCCTCTTCCGGATCGCCAAAGTGAATCTGAACGGAGACCGAATCCGCGCCGAGAGCGAGGGCCGCTTCCACGGATGCGGACACGATTTTGGATGAGGGGCGGGGGCCCAAGACCGTCCCTCCCGAAAGGTGCACGATGAGACCCCGAGAAGGATCGAGATAGGGGGCGAGACGGGACACGATACCGGGGTTTGCGATGAGGGCCGTCACGGGCGCGCCGCGGATCCGACGTACGAGGCCCACGGGGTCCTCGAGACCCGGAAGAGGGCCCGCGGGCAGCCCGTGGTCCATCGCGAGGAGGAAGTATCGTCCCCCCGGACCCTGGAGCCGGCGGAGTCGCGCAGCGACTTCTACAGAATTCATCATCGCCCCCGCATGCTCCTTTATGGAAGCCGTGCAATATATTTATACATTACTGTATTTTATTGTACTCCATGAATCATTCATGACGGAGGGCCCACGGACGCCGCCTGTGTATCCAGAGGATATCTGTGGCCGAAAAATTCCCGGTGGACCGCCTGGACCGCGCGCTCGAGATCCTTCGCCTCGACCGTGAAGTGGTACGCGACCATGGATGCCCCCGCAGAGATGAGCTGCACGTTGATACCCAGTTCCGCCACGGCGCGGAAGACCCGGGCGGCAACGCCGTGGGCGTGGCCGAGCCCCTCGCCGACGAAGCAGATCAGGGATGCGTGGGGAAGCACCTCGACCCGCTCCACGATGCCTCCAGGCATCCGGTCGAGCATGTCCTTCGCGCGACTGACCGCCGCCGAGTCGATCAGGAACGCGATGCAGGTCTGTGACGTCGCCGCGCTGTACACGCTGATCCCCGCCAGGGCGAGGGAGGTCGACGCCTGGGACAGGAGTCCTTCCTTGTACCCGCCCCCGGAGGCGAACACCTTGAGGGTCGCCAGGTTGCGCACGTAGGACACGCTCTTCACATCCCCCGTCCGATCCACGGTGTCGGGACCGATTCGCGTGCCCACCTTCTCCGGCTCGAAGACGTTCTTCAGGACGATCGACGCGTTGCACGCCCGCGCAGGCTGCACGGATCGAGGATGGAGGACCTTCGCCCCGAAGTAGGACAGCTCCGCCGCCTCCTCGTAGGAGAGGGCCGCGAGGGGGAAGGCCTCGGGGACGATCTTCGGGTCCGCGCTCATGAACCCGCCCACGTCCTTCCAGATCTCGATGGTCCGCAGCTTCAGGGCGTGGGCCACGACCCCCGCGCTGTAGTCGGACCCCCCGCGGCCGAAGGTCGCCGTCTTCCCCTCCCGCGACTGACCGAAGAAGCCCGTGATCACGCTCACGTGTCCGGCCTCGGCCTGGCGCCGCAGGAAGGGGGCCATGTGGGCGCGCGTCTCGTCGAGGAGGGCCGTCGCGTTCCCGTATGTGTCATCCGTCATGAGACCGACGAGATCCGCCTCCTGGGCAACGGCGTCCACGCCGCGCTGCCTCAGGTTCGCCGCGACGATCTGGGCCGACATGCGCTCCCCGAACGAGAGTACGAAGTCCCGCGTGCGGGGAGTCACCTCCTCCGTGTACGCGACGCCATAGAGGAGACGCTCGAGCTTTGTGGACAGGGCGTCGAGGGCCTCGACCGCCGCGTCGTGGTCCTTCCGGGACTTGGGCAGGAGGCTCAGGTGCTTCCGGCGCAACTCGGAGACGTACAGGTCGATTTCCTTCTCCTCACGGGGCTTCGCGACCGTGGTGACGAGGGAATCCGTCACGCCGGCGACGGCCGACACGACGAGGAACTTCCGCGACGGGTCCGCCTTGACAGCCTTCGCGATCCGTTCGTACATACCCGGGCTGGACACGCAGTTCCCACCGAACTTCGCGACCGTCCACGCCTCAGCCAAGGTATCCCCTCCGATGGGCGAGCTCCGCGTTCAACACGCTGCCCCCGGCGCCACCTCGCAGGGTGTTGTGGGAGAGCACGAAGAACCGGAGCTGCCGGCTCGCGACGCGGATCCGGCCCACGGTCGCGGCCATCCCCCGAGCCCTCGCGGGCTCCCCCGCCAGGGCATCGAGGAGAGGCTGGGGCCGGTTCCGCTCCTTCCGCACGAGGATGGGCTCTCTCGGCGCCGTCGGAAGCCCGCGCCGCTGGGGCTCACCACGGAAGGAGGCCAGGACGCGCTCCACCTCCTCGGGCGACACGTCCTCTCGGAGAGGGATCGAGATGGCCTCCAGGTGGCCGTCCCGGACGGGCACGCGGGCGCAATTCGCCCACACGTCGATCCGGCTCTCGACGATGGCGTCCGACCACGCACCGAGGATCTTCTTCGCCTCCCGGCGCATCTTGTCCTCTTCGCCGTCGATGAACGGAAGCACATTCCCGACGATGTCCATGGACGCCACGCCCGGGTAGCCGGCGCCGGAGAGGGCCTGGTAGGTGGCGACGTGCACGTCCGTGAACTCGAAGGCGTCCGCGAGGGGGCGGAGGGGGAGGACGAGCCCCGCGATCGAGCAGTTCGGATTCGTGGCGATGAAGCCGCCGTTCCGGTACGTAGGCTGGCGCTCCACGAGGGCCATGTGATCGGGGTTCACCTCGGGGACCAGGATGGGAACGTCCGCGTCCATCCGGTGCGAGGAGGCGTTCGAGAACACCCGGATGCCCGCGCGGGCCGCATCCGTCTCGAAGGCTCCCGCGACGTCCGAGGGAAGGGCGCTGAAGGCGGCGCCGACCCCGGCGCGCACGAGGACCTTCGGGTCCAGGGGTCGAAGTTCCTGGGCGCCCACCGCGGGGTCCAGGACCACGTCCTCGAGCCTCCAGAAGTCGGCGAGACGTCCGCCGACCTTGCGCTCCGAGGAGCACAGGGCGGCAAGTTCGAAGTCCGGGTGGTCCTGCAACAGGCCGACGAAACGCTGGCCGACGTTCCCGGTTGCTCCGACGACGGCCACGGGTACCTTGCTCATGTCGATACACCTCGGAAGATTGCACGCGTGTCTTCAATGAGTCGCAGGAATTCGCCGGAGCCGGGCGAAAGGGCAGCCCTCCGCCACTCCTCGAGGGCATCCCGAATCCACCCGTGGACCGCGGGCGTGTGGGGATTCAACATCTGGATGTCGCGCAGCAACTCGGGCGGATCGTTCAGGAGGCCCTCCGCGGCCTTCGATAGGCGCGAGAAGGTCGTGCCCGTGGGATTCCCGAGCCCCTCGACGCGGGACGGATGCCTCGACGCGCTCCTCGCGAAGGCGAGGAGGGACAGGTGACTCAGGCCAAGGAGGAGGGCCATCGCTTCGTCGTGCCGCTCCAGGTCCACGTCCACGAGGGACGCGCCGCTCCCGCGGAACAAATCCTTTGCGTCTCGGATCCCTTCGCGGTCGCCGCAATCGCTGAACGTGATGCGGCCCTGGGAAAGGGGCCAAAGATCAGGGCCGAACAAAGGATGCACGCTCCCGACTCGGACGCCCGACCTGGCCAACGCGCGAAGATCCCGCTCGATGGGGCCCTTCAAGCTGCAGATGTCGAACACGAGACCCCTGGGCCGAAGGGACGCAATCGTCCGGAGCACACCCGGGGCCGCAGATACGGGAACGGAAACGGCGACGACGTCCGCCGCGGCGACTCCCTTCGCCAGATCGCCTTCGAAGGGGAATCCATCGAGGGGGCCGCGGGTGTCGTTCACGACAACCTCGTAGCCGCGGGATCGCAGGTACCGGCAGAGCCAACGGCCCATCGCGCCCGTGCCGCCCACGACGAGAGCACGTCGGTGGAGAGGCTTCGGCGGGGCGACGGCCTCTTGACGGCGTACGCTCTCCTCCATGAGGAGCCGGGCCAAGGCCACCGCGGGGGACCTCGCGATGCCTCGGTCGTCGCAATCCTTGAGGAACCGATCCATCACCCGCTCCTCCCTCTCCGGATCGCGAACGGGCAAACCCATTGCCTTCTTCTCGAGTCCGATCTCCTCTGCGAGATGCAACCGCTTCGCCACCCGGGCCACAATCTCCCGGTCGACCTCCGCGATTGACTCACGTAACCGCGCAATCTCCGCCTCGCTCACACCAATCCTCCCAGGAACATGAGGTCCAGTATTCCCATCGCCGCGACGTTCTCCACGACGGGGACGGCTCGGGGCACGATGCAGGGATCGTGCCGTCCCGTGACGACCGTCTCCGTGGCCTGCATCGTCTCGAGGTCCACGGACCGCTGGGGCTTCGCGATGGAGGCCGTCGGCTTCACGACGACACGGAACGTCACGGGCATCCCCGTCGTGATGCCACCGAGGATCCCGCCCGCGTAATTCGTCGACGTGACCACGCGCCCTCCCTCAATCGCAAAGGGATCGTTGTGCTCGCTCCCCCGCATCGTCGCCGCGCGGAATCCCGCGCCGAAGTCGACCCCTTTCACGGCCGGGATCGAGAACAGGAGGTGGGCTAAGGTCGCTTCCACGGAATCGAAAAAGGGCTCGCCGACCCCCGCGGGCAGGCCCGCCACCGTGGCCTCGATGATCCCCCCGAGGCTGTCGCGGTCCTTCCGGGCCTCCTCGATCGCGGCGATCATGCGCTCCGCGGCCTCGAGGTCCGCGCAACGGACCGGCGTCCGCTCCACGTTCGCTTCGATCTCCTCCGGGGACAGGGGCTTCGAGGTCACCCCGCCGATCTGAATCGCGTGGGCGTAGAAGCGAACGCCGAGGGGTGCGACGGCCTGACGGGCGATCGCGCCGGACACCACGAGGGGTGCCGTCATGCGGCCCGAAAGCTGTCCGCCCCCGCGCAGGTCGCTCTTCCCGCCATACTTCATTCGCGCGGTGAAATCCCCGTGGCCCGGCCTCGGGACGCGAGCCGTGTCCGTGTAGGACGTCGACCGCACGTCCCGATTCCGGATGATCGCCACGATCGGCTCGCCGGTCGCCTCGCCCGTCCGGAGGCCCGTCGAGAACTCCACCTGGTCCTCTTCCTGACGCTGTGTCGTGAGGCGGCTCTGACCCGGCCGACGTCGGTCCAACTGCGCCTGAACGAGGGCTTCGTCCACCTTCGTTCCTGCGCGCAGGCCTTCGATCGTGCAACCCACGAAGGGGCCATGGCTCGTGCCGAAGATCGTCGTGCGGTAGCGGGATCCGAAGACGTTCAGGGTACCACCTCGAAGGCGGCCCCGAGGGACCGAAGGTCCTCGAGGAAGGATGGATAGGAGATACGGTAGCAGGAGGGTTCGCTGATGTCGACCGGACCGTCCGCGACGAGGCCAGCAACGGCGGCGGCCATCAGGATGCGGTGATCTCCATGGGATTCGACGAAGGCCTCGCGGAGCCGTGTGGACCCTCGGACGACGCATCCGTCCCGGGTGGGCTCCACGTCGGCGCCCATCGCCTTCAGGAGCGCGACCGTCGTCTCGATCCGGTCGCTCTCCTTGAGCCGCAGGTGCTCGCCGTTCACGAAGCGCGAGGGACCCTCGGACTGGGTCGCGAGGACGGCGAGGACGGGGAAGAGGTCCGGCGTGTTCCCGACATCGACCCTCTGCCCCCGGAGGGGGCCCCCGCGAACCCGTACCGCGTCATGGGCGACCTCCACGGAGGCGCCGAAGGAGCGGAGGACGTCGAGGAGACCCCGGTCCCCCTGAGGACTCTCCGGATGGAGGCCGTCGACCGTCACGTCCCCGTCCGTGAGGGCGGCCGCCACGAGGGGGAAGGCCGCGGAGGAGTAGTCTCCGGGCACCTCTACGTCCGTCGCCCGATACCCTTGACCTCCGGCGGTCTCGTAGCCCTCCTCTGTCCTCGTGACCTCCGCCCCGAACTGGGCCATGAGATCACGGGTGACCTCCACGTAGGGCTCCGAGCGGAGGGGTGGCAGGACGCGGAGCCGGGTGGAGCCCCGGGCAAGGGGGCTGGCAACGAGGAGGCTCGAAATGAACTGGGAACTCACGGATCCAGGGATCGATGCGCTGCCGCCGACCAGGGGCCCCGCGATCTCCACGGGCGGCAGGCCGCGGCCTCCGAGAGACCGGGCGCGCGCGCCGAGGGCCTCCAAGGCGTCGAGGAGGGGTCCCATGGGCCGCTTCCGGAGGCTCGCGTCGCCCGTGAGGGTCGTGCTCCCATCGAGGGTCGCGGCGACCCCGGCGAGGAGGCGGAGGGTCGTCCCCGAATTCCTCGCGTCGACCGTTCCGGACGGCGGCCGGAGTCCCTTCGATGCGACGACGAGGTCGCCGTCGCGACGGGCCACCTCCGCGCCGAAGGCCCGTACGCCATCCACGGTCGCCTCGGTGTCATCTGCGAGCAAGGGTCGTCCAATGCGGCTCGGACCTCCGGAGAGGGCGGCGAGCAGGATGGCACGGTGCGTGTAGCTCTTCGAAGGGGACGCGGCGATGCGACCGGAGACCTTCGAGGGCGTCGCCCGAAACCTCATGGAGGGACCTCCTTGGCTTCCTCCGTGTTCAGGCCCACCGTCCGGACCTCCGCGTCGTCCGCCGCGAGGGCTTTCGCCACGGCGTCCCGGTGGGCGGGCTTCGTCAGGGCGATGATCGCCGGGCCGGTGCCCGTGACTCCGGCGGCCATGGCGCCCGCCGCGCGCGCACGATGGACCGGCGTCTCGTCGATCCCGAGGAGGGGCGCGTATGCGGCGCTGTTCTTCTCCATCGCGCGGAAGTAATCACCTTCGAGGGCGAGCCGGAAGGCCTCGTCCACCTCCCCCCGGATCGAGGAGAAGTCCTTCCCCGCGAGCTCCCGTTTCGCAATCGCGCGGCGCGGCACGTGGACCACGACGACGAGCCCTTCCATGAGCCGGTCTGCCTTGAGCAGGCGACGCGCACGGTTGTCCGTGACCGCGACGCCGCCGAAGTAGGAGGCGCAGGCATCGTCGAACGCTCCCGTGATCGTCACCCCGGCCTCGAGGGCCGCGTCCACGCCCAGGTTCACGAGCTTCAGTGGATCGAGGCGAAGCCCCAGGGCCCTCGACGAGGCGAGGGCCACCGAGTTGGCCACCGCGGAACTGCTCTTCAGCCCCCGAGAGATCGGGATCTCAGAATCGACAGTCACCTCGAGCCCGACCTTACGCCGGCTCCGGCGGAGGACCCGGCGGGCGCAGGCCTGCGCGAGGGACGGATCGACGTCCTCGGGAACATGCACGCGGACCTCGGACTCCTTCCCCCTCGGGACTGCCGTGGCCGTCGCACGCAGGGCGAGACCGAAGGCCGCTCCGCGCCCCGTGGCGATCGCGTTCACGATCGTCCCGGCCCCGAAGCACACCGCCCGGGCCTTCATCGAAGGGCCTCCCGCGCGGCGTCTTCCATGGCCTTGAAAGGCGCCTCGACGCCGAACCACAACTCGAAGGACTTCGCGGCCTGATGGAGCAGCATCTCGAGGCCCGAGGTCCCCGGGATGCCGGCCTGCTTCGCGGCCTGGAGGAGGGGCGTCTCCGGCGGATTGTATACGAGGTCCACGACGCACTTCGCGTGCCGGACCGCGGCCGCGGGGAGGGGCGATCCCTCCGAGATACCTTTCGTGCCGACGGGCGTCGCGTTGACGAGCAGATCCCACGGACCCCGCTTCATGACGTCTCCGAGGTCGAGGACCTCCACCGTGCGGCCGAAGGCCTCCGCGAGAGCTTCGGCGCGGGAGGGAGTGCGGTTCATGACGTGGACCCGTGCGCCCTCTCGGAGCAGGACATGGACGACCGCCTTGGCCGCACCTCCGGCTCCGAGGACGAGGACGTCCCGACCGCCCAGATGCAGGCCCCGAGACCGGAGGACCATCCGGAAGCCATGGACGTCCGTGTTGTGGCCCTTCGTCCATCCGTCCCGGACGACGACCGTGTTCACCGCGCCGAGGGCTGCCGCATCCCCGTCCAGTTCGTCGAGGAGGGCCGGGACCGCTTCCTTGTGAGGAATCGTGACGTTGAATCCGCGCAACCGCAGGTGCTCCCCTGCGTCCAGGAGGGCGGGGAGGAAGGACCCCTCCACATCGAAGGGGAGGTAGGCCCCCGGCAGGCCCGAGGCGGCGAGGGCCGCCTCGTGGATCTGGGGCGAGATCGAATGGCCGAGGGGGTGGCCCACGAGGCCGAGGACGGAGGGCGTCCGTCCACGGAGCCGGAGGGCCGTCTCGAGGGCGAGCTGGCCCGGCGCGGAGGGATGCCCAAAGGCGGCGTACTGGATCTCCTGCCCGACGTCCTGGGCGAGGACACGGATCACGGTTCCCGCAGCCCCCATTCCGATTGTGATGAACCGACGCCCGCGGCGACCTTGCTCCCTCGCGAACGCGACGAGGCCGAGGGCCTGCTGCACATCGGCCACGGGCGTGACGACCTTCGCGACGTCGCCGTGGTCCGCGCAAGCCTCCGAGGCTTCCGCGACCTTCGCGAGGTCCGTGGGCGCGTCGAAGTGATGGGACACGATGACGTCCTGACGATGGCGGGATGCCTCCCGCCGCAGGGATTCAAGGCTCCCCCGATCCGTCTCCAGCTCCAGATCCACGTAGCGGAAGCCGCCGCGGCACAGCTCCGTCAGGAGACGCGCCCGACCGTCTCGGGATGGGGGTCGGACCCCGCCCTGGGAGGGGGAGCGAAGGGTTGCGATGGCTCGGGATCCCACGGAGGCGGCGAGACGACGCACCCCCCGGAGGTTCGCGTCCGCGAAGTAGTCGAGGCGCAGCTCGACGAGGGCCGCGCCCTTCGAGAGGGCGGCCTTCGCGGCCCGCTCTGCCTTCCCGGCACTGTCCTCCGTGATTACAGCCGTCACGTGCGTCATGTCACCTCTCCGAAATCGTCTCCTGGATGCGCATGCCGAAGTGCCGACCGCCCTCCTCGATCCGCAGCAGGACCTCGTCGCCCTCGGTCAGCTCGCTCACGGACTTCGGCGGTCCCTCCGTCGCGACGAAGCGGATCGTCTCAGCATTCTGCACGATCGTGGCGAAGCGCCGGCCTTCAGCCTCGGCCTCCACGAGGACGAGGGGGCGCCGCTCGACCTTCACGCGGCCCACGACAACGCTTCGCGTCCGGCCTTCCGCATCAACGGCGAGGATGTCGTCCCCCGCCCGGAGTTCGCTGAGATACTTCGTCTTGCCGTCCGGGAGCAGGACGTAGGCGTGGACGGGTCCCGCGTTGACCCGGAACGGGCGAGCGGCGACGTACCCCGACTCCACGCTCTCCGAGTGGATGAGGAACAGGCCCGCGGAGCTGTTGCCCACGAGCATCCCCTCCCCCGTCCGCAGGATCGAGCAGGTATCCACACACACCCGATCACCCAGGCCGAGGGGTCGGATTTCCACGACCTTCGCCCGGAGGAGTGTCACCCCGGTCGCCTGTGACTCCATCAGGCGTCGCACGCCTCGTACCTCCTTGGGGGATGACGGGACGAGGAGGATTCCGTCGACGCCGACCTCCATCGTCTCGAAGAAGAGCTTCGCCTCGCCGGCGTCGTGGACCTCCACGAGGAGCCGCGTCCCGCTCCCCTGGAAGTGGGCGATGAGGTTCTCGAGGGGGATGATCTTCCAGTCCTCCGTGCGCACGACGACGTGCCGGGTCGCCCCGCGGAGGGCGCGCACCGCGCGTTCGTCCTTGGCCTCCCGGATTGTCGCGAGCCGGCCGATCTCTTCCCCGTCGAAGACGAAGGCACCATCCCGCAGGAGGATCGGGGAGAAACGGCCGAGCCGCTGGAGGGTGTCGTCCGCCTGCGTCAGGACGATCTGGTCGAAGCCGGACTCGAGGGCGGCCGTGACGACGGACCGAACGTCTCTGCTTTCCTTGGAGGGGAAGGCCCCCACCCACACCAACCGGTCCATGGGGGCCTCACCCGCGATAGACCTCGTCCACCGCCGCCCCGTCGAAAATGATGCGGGCAATCGCCCGCGTCATTCCGATCGGGTCCTTCGCCTGGAAGATGTTTCGACCGATTGAGACTCCCGCGGCGCCTCCGGCCATGGAGCCGGCCACCATCTCGAGACATGCCCGCTCCGAATCGAGCCGCGGGCCACCGGCCACGATGATGGGCGCCGGACATCCGCCCACGACCTCCTTGAAGCTTTCGGGCGACCCGGTGTACACGGTCTTCACGACGTCGGCGCCGAGCTCCGCCCCCACGCGGGCCACGTGCTTCACCACGTCGACCTCATAGGGATTCCGGATGTTCTCCCCCCGAGGGTACATCATCGCGAGGAGGGGCATGCCGAATCGGTTGCAGGCTGTCGCCGTGGCGCCCAGGTCCGCGAGCATGAACTCGTCATCCGCTCCGCCGACGTTCGTGTGGACGCTGACTGCGTCCGCGCCATAGGCGATCGCCTCGTCGACCTGGGTGACGAGGACCTTCTTGTTCGGGCGCGGGCTCAGGGACGTCGAGGCACTCAGGTGCACGATCAACCCGAGGCCGTCACCGAAGTAATCCTTTGCGGCCCGCACGACGCCCTTGTGGAGGACGACCGCGGTCGCGCCGCCCTTCGCCACCCCGGACACGGCCTTCCGGATGTCCTCCAGGCCGGCGAGGGGGCCTGAGGATACCCCGTGGTCCATGGCCGCGACGAGGGCCTTGTCGCCGCTGAAGATGCGGCGGAGTCGAATTCCCTTGCCAATGGGGGTCATAGGATACCCGTGCGAGGTCGTAGCACGGACGTAGGTTGGGGTGGTATATGAACCCTGCGTTCTTTGGATTCACCACGACAACTTGGAACGCGCCACGAGGACGAGCGACGCGAGCTTGGCCCTACATGCCGGCGAGGATGTTGACGATCGCGCGGTCGCTCCCCGGGGATTCCGGTAGCGTCCCCCAGGCGACGTCGGCGCCCGGCGACCGCAGATGGACTTCGCGGATCACCTCCTCGGGCGCGCTCGGAGGGGGAAGGGACATGAGGACGGCGGCCTGCCGGATGTCTTCGTGCCGGCCCGTGAACCACGGTGATCGATAGGCCTCCTCGACGGCGAGGAAGCAGCGATGCTTCTCCGCCCCCGCCCCCATGCCGAACCTCCAGTCGCGCGCCTTCGTAAGCTGACGACGGAGGGGCGCGATGTCGGATCGGGACAGCCCCAGGGCGAGAGCCCCCGCAAGCTTCGCCATGACCCCGCCCAGAATCTTGAAGGCGCGGACGAGGGGCACGTCCGGCGCGATGCGGAGGAGCTCGTCGTTGCCGAAGGTCACGACGCCATCGACCTTTCGCCGCAGGAGGTCGAGCTGGCGTTCGGCCGCCGTCCGGCGGAGGGCCCCTTCCGCCGTGAAGGGGACGGTCGCCAGGGCGAGGGTCGCGTCCCCGAGGATCCGAGCGACCCTCCCGACGAGGCTCATCGCCCAGCCTCCGATTTCGCCGCCCAAGCCTCCCATGGGGAGGACGAGGTCGCGATCCAAGATAGCCGTGGCGAGATCCTTCTCCTCATGGGTCTCCATCTTCTGAACCGCCCGCTCGTCCATGGAGGCGAACGCGCGCAAGGAATCCGGCCGGACGAGGACCCGGGGAAGTCCCGCCATCGCGGGGTGGGGCGCATGGTTCACGGCGACGCACACCCCGTGGGGGAGGAGGGCAACCTGGCGGAGGGTGTTGCAGCCGGCGCCGCCACACCCCAGGATCGCGAGGCGCGCCGGTTCCTCCCCGGTCCCGAGCTGCCAGAGGTCCGGCACGGCCGTGGCATCGAACGGCCGGCCCATAAGGATTCCCGGGACCCCTGCCGAAATCGCACGTCGACTCGATGGAGCCCGGAAGACCGGACCGGACCTTGATAACGATAGGACAACCTATTTGGAGGCCTACTGCCGTGGACGGCCGACCTCTTGCGCGGGAGTGCCCCCCGACCTCCGCTCGGGCAAAGGCGTTTCCTTTCTTCGCGCGGCGGTCCCTGGAGGGATCAACGTCCCATGAGCGCCTGCCCTGTATGCAAGAACGAGCTGAGTTATGTCCAGCAATATGGCCAGTGGTACTGTTACACCTGTCGGCAGTATCGTCAGCCCCTGCAAACGACCCCCGCGCCGAAGGCCGGGCCCCCCCTCCCCCCCACCGGCGCGCCGGGGAACGGGCTGTGGTTCCAGAACTTCTACCGTCTTCGGAAGAAGGTGCTCGCGATCGCCGGCCAGTACTGGATCGAGGACCCGAACGGACGGACCCTCGGCTACAGCAAGCAAAAGCTCCTCCGGCTCAAGGAGGACATCCGCGTCTTCACGGACGAGAGGATGACCACAGAACTGTTCAGGATCCAGCAGCAGCAGATCATGGACGCCTGGGGGAACTTCGCGGTCGTCGACTCGCCGACGAACACGTTGCTGGGCTACGTGAGGCGCAGGGTCCTGTCCTCCGCCTTCGTTCGGGATGAGTGGGAGATACGCGATCCGGCGCAGCAACTCATCGGCGGGATCTACGAGTCCACGGGGCGAGGCCTCGCGCGCAAGTACGTCCCCGGCGGCGCCCTGATCCCCGAGAAGATGACCCTCGAACTCAGCGGACGGCCGGTCGCAGAAATCAACCAGCGGTTCAAGATCGTCGGGGATATCTGGGAAATCCAGTGCCACGCGGTCCCCTCGAACTTCGACCGGCGCGTCCTCCTGGGCGGTGCCCTGCTCATGAGCCTCGTCGAGCGGGCGCGCAAGTAGGCCCCGCGCCTTGGGACTCCGCCCGCGTCACTGAAGCGCCGAGGTCCCTGAAGGACGTCGACACAACGCGCGCTCCGATCGCACGCCGCCACGTTCGATTGCTTCCAACTCACTGGACGTGCGGGCCGAGGACTCGACGGGAAGCCGTCAGATACTTTCGCTGACCTTTTGATAGAGCCTATAAGTAGGCGGGTCACCGTTGCGACCGCGAGGATGCACGAAATCGTCTGCGTGGCCGATGTTCATGAGGGGCAGAACTTCGACTTCCGCATCGACCCCGAGACCGGAATCTCGGAGCGGGCGATGGACCTCCACAGGAATTTCGCGATGGCAGCTCGGCGGGCGATCGAGCTCGGGGCGTCCCTCTTCTGCATCCTCGGGGATCTGTTCGAAAGGACCCACGTCGCCCCGATCTTTCGCGAACTCGTCCGGCGCGATGTGATCGAGCCCCTTGGCCAGGCCGGCATCGAGGTGTGGATCCTCGCGGGCAACCACGACCAGCCGCGCCGGGCTGCCAAGTCCACCTCCCTGGACGACTTCCGGGGATACGAACACGTTCGCGTGTTTCGGGAGCCACGGGTCGAGACGCGAACCGTCGGCGGTCGCACGATCGGGTTCATCCTCGTGCCCTACCTGCATCCCGAGCAGGTCATGGAGCGCGTCCGGGCCTCCGTCGGCAGGGAGGTCCCCCGGGAGGAAGCCTACGAGGTCGCCCGACGGCTCTGGAGGGAATGGATCCACCGCCGCGCGGAGGAGCTGAAGGAGGCGGACCTCCGCGTGGTCTTCGGACATTTCGAGTTCCAGGGCGCTAGGTACGCGAGCACGACCTATCCCGAAGTGGTCCCCCACGACTTCACGTACGCACGGGACATGCTGCCCGATTCCGTCGACCTCGCGATCTTCGGCCATATCCATCTCCATCAGGTCCTCTTCGACAAGGTCGTGTACGTCGGCGCGCCGGAACGGATTGACTGGGGCGAACGGTTGGATCCCAAGGGGTTCGTGGTCCTCCGACCCGACGGGACGTGGACCTTCGAGGAACTCCCCGTGAGGCCCATGCTCAAGATCGACGTTGCCGTGGACCTCGGGGACGACGTGACGGACAGGATCCTCGCAGCGCTACCCCACGACGTCACGGGAGCCCTCGTGCGCATCGAAGTGCGGCTCCCGGACGACCTCCGTGGGGGTCTCGATGAGGCACGGCTCGGGGAGCGACTCCGGGCGGCGTTCCACTACGAGATCAAGCTCGTGTCGACAGACCGTCCGCGCATCGCGGCGGAAGCGTTCACGATGGACCCGAATCATCTCCTCGCCGACTACGTGGACAAGGAGTTCGCGGCCCATCCGAGGAGGGAGGCGATCAAGGCCGAGGCCCTTCGAACCCTGAGGGAGGTCCTCTCGTGAAAGGAGAGGACGCGGTCGAGGGCACGGCAGTCACGGGTGTAGAGGCTCCGACCCTTCCCGAGGGCTTCGTCCTCGAAGAGATCGAGATGCGCGGGTTCATGCGATACCTCACGCGGACGGATCCGTCCCTCCGATTCCCCGAGAAGTTCACCGTGATCACGGGTCGGACGGGAGCCGGAAAATCCTCCATTCTCGACGCGATCACCTTCGCCTTGTACGGCTCCACGACCCGAACGGACATCCAGAGCGTCAAAATCACGGACGTCTGCCGGCCCGGGGGCTACGTCCGCGTGGCCTTCCGGCAGGGAGATGGTCACTGGACCGTCAAGCGAGGCCTTACGTCGAGGAGGGAATCGTACCTCGAAGTGACGCGGGATGGAGACGCCGTCCAAGGCACGATTCACGAGAAGGAACGGACGATTCGGGACGTCGTCGGTCTCGACTATACGGGGTTCCGGAACTCGACGTTCGTGCGTCAGGAGGAGATGAAGGAACTCGGGTCTGCGCGGGGCGCGGAGCGGCTCGGGGTGTTCCAGAAACTGTTCCGCCTCGAGATCTTCGAGCGCGCCCTCGAGCGGGCGAGGGAACTGGATCAGGCCCTGCAAGGGGACGTCCGCGCGCGGGACGCGGAGATCGCGGTCCGCGCGGAGGGGCTCCGGCAGCTCCCGGCAGTCCGAGAGCAGCTCCGCGATGCGAGGGCGGAACTCACGCGCCGCAGGCGAGAGGTCGCCGTCCGCGAGGCGCGGGTTCGCGACGGGGAGGAACACCTGAAGGGGCTCGAGGCGCAACACGAGGGGTGGGTCAAGGCGAACGCGGCCTTGGAAGACCGCTTGGCCCAGCTGGAAGGGTTGCTGGCTCGCGAAAAGGACCTCCGGGAACAAAGCGGGACGGCCGAGAGTCTGGAGGCTCAGCGGGCGGCCTTGGAGAAGGACATCCAGGACCTGGACGCCCTCCGGGAGGAAGCGGAGTCCCTCAAGGAGCGACGTCGGCTCCGAGAGCAGAGGGAGCTTGCGGCGCGATCCGCGGAAGCCGTCTTCGCGCAGGCGAAGAGGGACCACGAGCGGAAACGGGACGAAATCAAGGACAAGATCGATCGATTGCACCGAAAGATCGCGGGTCTGCGAACGAGCATCGATCGCGACGCTGCCTTCGGCCTCTTGCGCGACGAGGGACGGCTCGAAGAACGGGTGGACCGTATCGGGCGCGAGCTCGAATGGTTGGCGGGGCGGACCGATCTCGTCCGGAGCCTCTACGAGGAGCGGGCGAGGGCGGAGAAGGCCCTGGACCGGGCCCGCTCGAAGGTGCGATCGATCGACCAAGATTCCTTCGTCTTGACGGAATTCCGAGGGCAACTCGAAGAGTTGAAAGCGGACCTGAAGAGGGAGGCGGATGAAAGCCACGTGGCCTTGCGTCCCCTCGATGAGGCGAAGATCGAGGCCTTGAGGCAGCTCGACGCGGCGACCTTCACGGAGGACGACGTCCGACGTGTGGAGACGATCGGACGACTCGTGCAGGAAAAGACAGCGAAGCGGAGAGCCTTGGATGGGTTGGCCGATCGGCTGCGGCGGATCGGGGATGTCCCCACCCTCTTGGCGGACCTGGAGAACCGGCGCAAGGGCTTGGAGGAGGATCGTTCGTCCCTCGAGGCGGACGTCGAACGACGCAGGCCCGCGGAGACGGCCTTCCAGACGGCCCGCGAGAGCCTGGAGCGGGATCGCGCAGAGTTGGACCGCGAGCGAAGAGAGATGCATGTCCTGGAAGGCCGGGCGAACCAGCTCGCGGCCCAGGTCGAGAGCCTCCAAGCCGACGAGGGAAGGATGAAGGAAGCGGAGAGGCAGAGGGATGAGACCCGGCTTCGGCTCGAGCTTTACGATCTCCTCGTGAACCGCGTCTTCCATAAGAAAGGCGTCGTCATGTACGCGATCGACCAGCTCCTGCCGGAACTCGAGATCGAGGCTTCGAAGAACCTTGTCGAGCTGACGGACGGACGCTTCAGCCGGATCCGGCTGGAGACCTACGAAGAGGGCCGAGGCCACGGGATCCGGATCAAGGTCCACGGAGTCGACGGACAGTGGCACGACGTCGGAGAGTTCAGCGGTGGGGAGAAAACACAGATCAATGCCGCCCTGCGCTTCGCAATCGCGAAGGAGCTGGCCTCGATGCCCCAGATCGGCCGGACGTACGGCCGAATGAAGACCCTGTTCATCGACGAAGGGGATCTCGGCTCCCTCGACACGGAGGTGTCGCGGGAGCTCTTCGTCCAGAAGCTCTTCCGGATGGGCGAGTTCTTCGAGAAGGTCATCCTGATCACCCACCTCGCCGAGATCGCGGAGAAGTTCCCCGGCCGCATCCGCGTGACGATGACGCCCGAGCAGGAGTCGAGGTTGGACGTCCTCGCATGAGCTTCATCGACGAGATGCGAAGGGAGCTCGAACTCCTCGTCGAGCACCATCGGGACGTGACCCTACCGCCTCCTCCGATCCCGGAGTTCCAAGTCTTCCGGGCGCGGGGGCCGACCCGGGACATGATCGCTGTGGACGGCTCCTACTCGTTCCTGCTGAACCTCTCGATCTCCGTCGGTCTCCTCCGCTATGCCTTCGAGGGAGGACGCTTCTCGAGGCGCGACTGGCGCCTCGTCCAGCGGATGGTCGGGATATCAACCTTCGAGGAGTTCGTCGCGAAGCAGGACGATCTCCATCGGTCCCTCTACGAGTTCACGAAGGGCGCGCGGGAGAACCAAGCGAGGGACATGGTCAACGAGTACCGGCGGCTCATCGAGGGGCAGCTCGCGATCAACGTGGCCGACGAGGCGGGGGACTGCATTGTCGCCGTCGACGGGACCCTCTCCGAGTTCCCGAAGCAGTTCACCTTCATGGAGCGCCTCGTCGCCGTGTGCGAGAAGCGCGGGCACATTCTCGTTGGGATCTCGAAGGACAGTCAGCTCCATGCCTTCGGCCACGTCCTCACGGACGAGGACCTCATGGCCCGCTGCCAGTCCCGGCTCCCCGGGAGGGTGACGGCGTACGCCCGAGCGCCCAAGGAATCCGAGGCGGCGAGGGAGGGGCTCCTCTACGGTGACATCTATTACGCGCGACTCCATCCCGGGGCGCGGAAGTGGTTCCGCGTGGACGTGGGGACGTTCCGGAACGATCCCGACTTCGTGTTCGGGCAGATCGCCCCCTACGCGAGGAGCCTCCTCTCCGTCGGCTACCCGTATCCCCTCATCGAGGCCCACCGGATGGCCGTGACCGTGCGGCAGCTCAAGCCCGTGTACCAGGAGTCGGTCCTGCGGACGGCCCTTCGGCTCGGACTCGACGTGCGCACCGCCTTGGACGGCCTCACGGGCGTCGAGGGCCGGAGGCGGAGCGCCTTCCACGAGTACCTCGACCGGGTCGCGAGGGATCTACGATGAAGATCGGAGAGATTGTCGCCGCCTCCGTGCTCCAGGGCCTCGAGGCGAAACTCCAACTTCCGAATCCCGAGGAACTGCGGATCGCATACCCCGTGATCGTCGAGGGCGCCCGATACGACTTCTACTGCCTCGTGGAGGACGTGGTCAACGAGCGAAGCGACATCGCGGATCAACTCGCCGGATCCGACATCGGGGACGTCGTCGTGCCGCGCCCCGAGAGCCACGAGGGCTACGGCGGCCCGATCTTCTATAGCAAGGCGAAGCTCCGGATGATCCAGCTCATCGACAAGGAGCACAAGGCCCTGAGCGAGCCGCAGACGATCCCGCCGTACTTCGCGGAGTGCCGGCACGCGACCCGCCAGGACGTCGAACTGATCTACCAGCCGACGGCCAAATCGGCACCCCTCGGCACGATTACGGGCGTCGAGCCCTTCTACGTCCACCTCGACATCGAGACCCTCGTGGAGAAACCCTTCGCAATCTTCGGGCGCACGGGGACGGGGAAGTCGATCCTGAACAAGCTCGTCTGCACAGCGATCCTCGCGAAAGACGCGGGTTCGGTCCTCATCTTCGACATGCACGGGGAGTACGGCGTCTTCAGCAAGACGGACGGGACGGAGGGCCTGAAGTACTTCTTCCCCGGGAAGGTGGAGATTTTCTCCCTCGACCCGAAGGATCGGGAGGCGCAGCCCTTCGTCCTCGACGCAGGCCAGATCACCCCGGAGGACCTGATCATCGCCTTCCAGGACCTCACCCCTCCCATGATCGATCACATCTACCAGATCTACCGGACGAAGCCGAGGGACGTGGACCTCATCACGGCGATCCGGGAGAAACAGCCCCTCGAGGCCGAGCTGGAACGGGGCGAACTCCATCTCATGGTCATCCAGGCCCTCCAGCGGCGGATGGGGCGGTTCGAGCGTCTGCCCTTCATCCGCGAGGGCGGAAGGGACGCCTTCAGCCAGATGCTCGCCCTCATCAAGGCGGGCAGGTCCGTCGTCCTGGACTTTGGGGACTTCGGGACGGACCAGATGGTCTACCTGTTCGTGGCGAATGTCCTCGCCCGCCGCCTCTTCGAACTCTACACGGAGCACACGACGGACTATCCGCGGCTCGTCCTCTTCCTCGAGGAGGCCCACAAGTTCCTCGACCCGAGGATCGAGGAGTATTCAATCTTCAGCCGGCTCGCGCGGGAGACGAGGAAGTTCAACCTGATCCTCGCCCTGATCGACCAGAGGCCCTCACGTATTGACGACGAGGTCCGGAGTCAGCTTGCGAACCGCCTCGTCATGTCCCTCAAGGAGCCCTCCGACGTGGAGTCCGCCCTCGCCGGGGTTCCGGACAAGGGAATGTGGATGAACATCGTCGCGAAGCTGCCCCTCCGGACCGTCGCGGTCCTCGGCGATGCGATCCGCATCCCGACGGTCCTCGACGTCCTCGAATACGACGATCTCATGATCCGGCAGCATCTCCTGCCAGAGAACGCCGTCGACGAGGGGGGCATGAAGGACGTCGCGGCCCGCGCGGACGATGTGTTCGGACGCGGATGAGAATCGACGGCAGCGGCCCGACGGACCTCGCTGGATTCTTATAGGGTGAGCCGAATCGCGAATCGCGGATGCCCTTCCACGAGACCCTCTTCGGGCCCATACCCTCCCTGATCATCGGAATCATCCTCGTGGCCACAGGCCTCGCCCTCGCCTTCTGGGGCCATGGCATCTGGTCGAGCATCATGTCCCTGATCGGGGCGCTGCTCGGGAGCGCCGTCGGATACATCTTCGGAGCGGCCTTGGGCGGCGGACTGCTCCCGGGCCTCATCCTCGCAATCGTCGGTGCAATCATCGGCAGCATCCTGTTCGCGAAGCTCGTGAAGGTGGCCCTCGCCTTCCTCGTCGGCCTCCTCGCGGGCGCCCTGACCTATGCCGTCCTGGGCGGCAGCGCGGTCTTCGTGCCCGGCCAGTTCGACGCCATTCTCGTCATCTCCTTGTTGGTCCTCCTCATCGTCTTCGCCCTCGCTTACTACTTCATTGACGACCTCATCGGAATCATCACGGCGGCGATCGGAGGACTCCTCCTGGCCGCCGGCCTCTACTTCCTGAACCTCGGCGCCTTCCCGGCCGCCCTCGCGGGTGTGGGAGCCTTCGCCTTGGGCGCCTACCTTCAGACGTCCAAGATCCGCCGGAAGCGTCAGGCGCGAGCCGCTCCGGCGCCTCCGCCGCCGCCTGGGTGACTCGTCAATCAGCGAAGGCCGTCAACGCGGTCGTGGCCCCCGACGCCGCTCGGCTTCTCGTCCTCCTTGGGGAAGGCGAGGGCTCGGCGGTCGCGGGGCCGTGGCCGGAGCGGGTGCGAGGCGCCTGCGTGCTATGGACCTGATACGCTCCCTTGAAGGCGGGGTCGCTCGAGATGGATCCGCGCGTCCTCGGCCCGAGGTCAAGCCTGACCACGGATCAGTTTAGGCATCTGCCTGACGGTAGGGACCATTCCTTCGGATGTCCGATTCGAACGGTGATGTCTTTCACCCGAAGCGGAACCGTTGGCTAGCCGAGGTGGGAACACACCAGTTCCGGGCCATGGAGGCTATCCTGCGGGCCTGCCTCGAAGAGGATTCCATCAGGACTGAAGACAACACGTCCCGTGTCTTGGATAACGATCCCCTCCCCTTCGACAACCACGACGAACGTTCCTCCCACGTACGTCTCCGTCTCCTCCGTGAAATCGAGGAAGACATTGACGCCGGGGTGCTCCGTCGAGGATTTCCCGGTATCGAGGTTTGTGCGGACGACAATGCCATGAACGTGCAACTGGACCAAAGTTGGCTCCCCGGCGTCGTCGAGGAACGCAACGACGTCAATCACCAAGGTGCGCTCCTCGCGGACAACGTATCCGCCGCAGTCCACGTCTACTGTCTCTTCCACGATAAACCCTCTCGGACGACGGGGCCGGCCGCTGCAAGAGGCTGCACGAAGGCGATGACTGCGACGAGGGACGCCACAATCCCAAGCAACTTTCCGCAAAGCCTACTGCGCAAGCAATCACCCCCTCCTGGTCCCCAGGCCCCGGGCATTTGTAGCGCGCCCCTCCTCGGCGCTTCGAGGGCTCTCCTTCTCGCGAAAAGGGTGAGAAGGAAGTCAAGCCCCCAAAGGTCAAAGCATCCTATGCGCCGACAAAGCTTGTGGACCTTCGAACCCAACGATCCGTCTATTGCATGTTCAGCCTCCCTCGCCCCGTCACGGAAAGTGTTGAGGGTCCTCCGGAGGTGTGCGAGCCAAGAGCAACTCCTGCGCGGTAGCGAGCGAGATCCCGTGGTCCTCGGTGCAAAGTATCGGAAGAGAGCGAAGAAGCATCCCTGCGCATTGCGAAGAGGCGCCGGATCACCGGGAGTCGCAGAAAGCGCCGAGGGAGCACGGGTCTGCGCGGACTCGATTCGCGTCTCCGGGATGGCGGTACCAGGCTGTCCCGCGCCGCCATCGTTGCACGCCCAATTTCGGTTCGGTCTCGCGCAGAGGCGTTGACAGGCCCGAATCTCGGACACGGGCCCTACTGCCACCCACCCGGCCCCTGACCACTCATGCAGGTAGCGATATCGCAATGAATGTTCATGACCTGACGGTTTCGCAGACGGAAAACTTATTAGTACGATGGTGCCAAGTGAGTCAGAGAAAGCGGGATGGAACGATGAAGGTCAGAAACGGGGACAAGGTTAGCGTCGACTACAAAGGAACGCTCGAAGACGGAACCGTCTTCGACTCCTCGGAAGGTCGGGAGCCCATTGAGTTCCGAGTAGGCGTGGGCGAGGTCATCAAAGGACTTGACAAGGGCGTCGTGGGCATGGCAGAGGGAGAGGAAAAGCGGATTCGCGTTCCACCGGAGGAAGCCTATGGCCCGCGGCGGGATGATCTGGTCGGCAAGATTCGCAGCGAGCAGTTGGCAGGCGCCGACGTCAAGCCCGGCTCCGTCCTCCCCGTCCGAACCCCAGAGGGTAAAGCCGTCGAAGCCACTGTCGTCGAGGTCTCGGAGGACGGTGTGATCGTGGACCTTAACCACCGGCTGGCCGGCCAGACCCTAAACTTCGAAGTCAGGCTTGTCGGGCTGGAGAGAGGGGAACGGGGCCCGGCGGGGTGAAGGCCACCCTGCCCACTTGACGTTGCGGGCTCCACCTATCGCCTGGGATTCCTGACTGGAAAGTTTGACAGCCTCCTTAGCCGCCTCGGCGAGACCCGCGCTGGCATGCTAGGGCTACCCGGTCGCGGGTTTCGGGTAGGCTACGGACGTGATCGGACTCGACACTTTCGCCCTCCTCTCCGCCCTTCTCTCCTTTATACGGTCCCGTCCGTCGAGACGAGGGGGAGACCATCGTCCTCGTCACGGAGCCTGTCCGCGTCCCGCCCGAACGCATCGGTGTGCGCAAGGCCCTCGTCACCTCGATCCCCGCCCTCGACGGCATCCTCGGGCCCTTCGAGGGCGGCCAGGTCACCCTGATCGACAGCGGGAGCGACTTCGTGTTCCACCTGACGACCCTCCTGTGCGTCCGCGCGGTCATGGAGGGCGGGGCGGTCGTCTTCGTGGACGGCGGGAACTCCGTCGATCCCCATAGGATGGTGGCCCTTGGGAAGCGCGCGGGGCTCGCGCGGGCCGAAATCCTCCCGCGGGTCCACGTGGCCCGGGCCTTCACCTGCCACCAGATGACCACATTAATATTGGAGATGCTCGATAGAAAGTTGGAGGAGACCAGCGCGGACCTCGTCGTCCTGTCCTGCCTCCCCGAAATGTACCTGGACGAAGACGTTGAGCGGGGGGAGGCCCACCAGCTGTTCCTGCGTTCCCTGCGCGCGATTCGGAGGACCGTGACGGGACGCGGCGTCGTCGGCCTCGTGACGAACGCGGGGCTCGCGAAGCTGTACCGGCGTCGGTCGATCCGTCGGCAGCTCTACGAGGGCGCGGACCGAGCAATCCGGATCGCCCAGGGTCGAGGGGGTGTCCTCATCACCCGACCCGAATCCGAGGAGGCGGAGTGGTATCGACCCGTGCCTCCCCACCAGCGGACCCTGGACGATTTCGCGTATGAGGAGCCACGGATCACGGCCCTCGGGCTTGGGGGAGGTTTTCGGGAAGTTCGGGTCGCGGACCATCTGCAACTCGCCTGGTGAGCCGGCTCAGAGGAGGACGTCCAGGGCGGACCACGCGAGGAACGCCGCGAAGAAAAGGAGGCACGCGATCGAGAAGAGGAGGACCGCGCGGTACGTGCGGGCAAAGCGCTGCTGGGCTACGCGTAGGGCGAAGGGGAAAGCGGCGATCCAGAGGAGGATCCCCGAGAAGAAACCCACGAGCACGGCGGGCCCAAGCTGGGCGATGAGGACGAGGCCCGCGGTGAGCCACCAGAGGATCGGATAGGGGCTCGTCAGGTTCGTCACGAGACCCGTCGCGTAGGACTTCGCATGGGGGGCCGAGGCGGCCTCCATGACGGATTCCGCGCGATTCCAGGCACGAGCCGCGCCGACCGCGAAGAACGCGAGGACGGCGGTCCCGACGAGGGCCACGATCGGGAACCAGGCGAGGGTGTTCAGGAGGAAGGAATTCGCGAGGACGGAGAGGAGGAGGAATCCCGCGTCCGCCGTCATCGCGCCGCATCCGACGAGGAAGCCGGCACGCCAGGATCGCAGGACGCTCTGGGATGCGATGATCGCGTTCACGGGTCCCGGCGGTGCCGCGAGGGACAGTCCGATGACCGTCCCCGCCCCGGTTGCGGCGAAAAGGTCGAGGACCACGCGGGGCCATCGCGCCCTGCGTCATGAACCTCTGCGGGCAAGGCTTATAACGACCCCGCCCTTCGCCGCGCCGTGCGCGTCGGCGCGTCGACGTACAGCAAGGAGGCCTTCACGAAGCAGATCGACGAACTCCATGAATCGGGCTTCGACTACGCGGAGTTCGACCTGACGTGGATCCCGTGGGAGCCACCGAAGCTCCGGGACGAGGCGACGGAACTCGCGAAGAGAATCCCGTTGGAGACAGCCCACCTCCCGCCGTCCCACTTCCGCGACGCGGACCTCGCCCGCTTCGTCCAGTTCATGGACGCGATCGTGCCTCTGGGGACGAGGGTTTTCAACGTGCATTTCCTCGAGGCGCGGTATTCGCCTCGCGTCAGCCCTGAGGCGAAAACATCCTGGCTCGCGGACCTCGTCCGCGCGGCGACGGATCGTGGCGCGATCGTGACCCTCGAGAACGTGGACGAGCCGCCGGACGTGCTGCGGCGGACCCTCGACGCGATCCCGAGCCTCCGCGCGTGTTTGGACGTCGGGCATGCCCACCTCGACGGCCGCACGGAGGGCGCCTCGACATACCTGGAGGCGTTCCGGGATCGACTCGAACTCGTGCACGTTCACGACAACCACGGCGGGCATGGCGAGCCCGGCGACGAGCACCTCCCGTTCGGCAAGGGGACAATCGACATCGAACACGACGTGCGATCGTTGCGCGCGGCCGGATATGACGGCCATGTGACCCTGGAGATCTTCAAGGGGACCGCGGACGACCGGCGGGCGTGCTTACGCAAGATCCGGCGCTGGACGAAGCAGTAGTTTCGCGGCTCCCTCCCCCGCATCGCGTCTTATGCCGAGGACTCTGTGTGAGAGAATCATGGGCCGGACCGTCCCGACGTACCGCCTGCACCTCGAGTCGATCCTGAACGACTGGATGGACTACCGGCGTGCCCTGCGGGAGAAGGATCGGGGGGCGTTCGACCGCCTTCTGGCCAAGGCGAGGCAGCACGCGAGCGCGGCGAGCTACTGCGCCCACATGGATCCGACGGTCCTCGCGATCCTGTCGATCCTCCTCGAGACGGAGAAGGATATCCAGGACAAGAGGGAGATGCGGATGGATACGGACACACAGCACGGGATGATGAAGAACATCGTCGTGGCCGACGATGTCTATGAAATGCTCTCGCAAGAGAGGAGGGAGGGAGAGAGCTTCAGCGACGTGATCCGGCGGCTCGGGAAAGGATAGAGGAGCCTCCTGATTTCGCGAGCGCGCAGGCCCGGAGAACCAGCCCTTCGAGGAAGCCTCCGGGCGCTCGAGACAGAGGAGTCCCTCGAGACGATGGAGATCATCGCGTACGAGCGGTGTCAAGGGATCCAGCACATGGGCCAGAAGGGACGGGAGGAGAAGGCGACACGGATCGATGGACTGCGCGTGGAAATCTCGTTGGCTCTCCGGTTCCCTCTGCGCTGGGAGGCTCCGGCGGTGGTACGGGTGGCGCGGGATCGCCGTGGGGGCGCGCAGGGTGATCACGTCCCATGAGGCCCGCCTCGCGCGTACTTTCACGGTCCCCTCCCCGGCATGGGTCCAAGAGGCGCGGGTCCCTCGTCGTGGGGACGGGGGAGATCTCACGCACGGCTGGATCATCGACGCCTACGGGGATTACGACCGCGATTCGATGGTCCTCTGGCTCTGGAACGAGTCCAGGGCCCACCGCATCGAGGATTCGCGGTTCGTGCCGACGTTTTTCCTCCATGCAACGCCTTCCGAGCTACCCGCGATCCGGCGGCGGATCGAAATCCTCGACGGCGTGCGCGAGGTCCGCGAAATCGCCCGACGAATCGCCCTTGAGGACGACGAGCCTTCACCGGTCCTGGAGATCGTCCCGCGGCACTACCGTGATATTCGCGGGGTCGCGCACATCCTCGACTCGAACGGTGGCTACGTGGACCACCGGCTGTTCAACGTGGACCTGAGGTTCAGCCAGCGGTATGCGATGGAGCACGGGATTTTCCCGATGGGTCTCGTGCGTTACGCGAACGGACGATGGGCGCCGGAGGAGGAACATTTCGCCCTCGATTATCCCCTCCCTTCCCTACGGAAATCCCTCTTGGATCTCCACGTGCACAACCCGATGGGCATCCCGCGCATGATCGACCGCCTCCTCGGGGCCCACGTGGACGACGACGAGGTCGACGGAGATGAGGAGTCCATCCTGAAGGGGATCGAGGAACTCGTGCGCTCGAAGGATCCCGACGTCCTCCTGACGGACGGCGGGGACGCGTTCACGATGCCCTACCTTGCGCGGAAGGCCGCAGGACTCGGGGTGGACTTGCAGCTCGGACGGGACCGCGATCGGTTCGCAGAACGCAAGGCGAAGTCCTACTTCACGTACGGGAAAATCGTCTACAAGCCGGGGCAGTACATCTTGCGCGGACGGCTGCATCTCGATCGCGGGCACTTCGCGTATCGGGAGAGTGATTTCGCAGGACTCGCGGAACTATCACGCCTCTCCACGCTGACACCGCAAGAGCAGGCACGGCTCACGCCGGGGACGGCAATCACGGCCATGCAGGTGAACCAAGCGTACGATGATGGATGCCTTGTCCTGTGGAAGAAGAACCGCCCAGAGGATTTCAAGAATGCCGAGGACCTCCTGCGGGGTGACCGAGGCGGCTTCATCTTCGAGCCCGAAGTGGGGTTGCACGAGGGCCTCTACGAACTCGACTTCTCCGCGTTGTATCCCAGCATCATGGTGAAATACAACGTCTCGCCGGAAACGTTGGACTGCGCATGCTGTACGGCAGACGGATTGCCCATCCCCGAGCTGACCTACCATCTTTGCACGCGCCGAATCGGACTCATCCCCCGAGTCCTGAAACCGGTCATCGAACGACGGCGCTATTACAAGCGAATGAAAAAAGAACCGGGACCGCTCCAAGGGGTCTATCAGGGACGAGATACGATCCTAAAGTGGCTCCTCGTCACGTGTCTCGATGGCAACACGCTCGTCCCGTACAGGCAGAATGGAGAATTCCGTGTCGATGAGATTCAAAAGGTGGTGGATCCGTATTTTTCCGGGACGGGTTCAGGGCTCGCTCCCGACGGACTCAGCGCTCTTGGGCTGAGTCCAGCCTTCCGACCGGTTGACGTTTCCGTTCAGAGGTTCTTCCGCTTCGACGCTCCCGAGGAAATGGTAGCCGTCCGTTTCTCGAACGACGATGAGGTTCTCTTCACGGAAGACCACCCGTGCTATGTCATTCGCGACCGCAGGCTTGAAGTGAAGCAAGCCTCGGAACTCGAGGTGGGGAATTGCGTGCCCCTCCTCGGGAATCCTCGCGTCAATGGAGAGAGCCCAGGCCTCTTCACCGCGAGAGTGGAACGTGTCAGGAGGACGAGACCGCAGAGCGATTTCGTCTACTGCTTCAAAGTGGATGGCGCATGGCCGGGTTTCGCCATCGAGGGAGGGATCTGGACCCACAACTGCTTTCGGATATACCGGATACTCCAACGCTCGCTTCGGCCGCATCGAGTGCCACGAGGCAATCAATGCGTACGCGCGGGACATCCTCGTGCGCACGATGGAAATCGCGGAGTCCCACGGCTACGAGGTCGTCCATGGCATCGTGGACTCCGTGTGGCTCCGGTCCAAGCCGGGTGCGGACCCCATCGAGAAGGTCCGCGAGCACATCGCGGGTTCCATTGGCCTGCTCATTGAACTCGAAGGCCGCTACAAGTGGATCGTGTTCCTCCCGTGCAAGACGACAGGTGTCGGGGCTCTGAACCGGTACTATGGCCTCTTCGAGCACGGGGAGTTCAAGCTCCGCGGAATCGAGCTGCGGAAGCACGACACCCCTGAGTTCATCAACATCGCCCAGGAGGCGATGCTTCAGGAACTCAGCCTCGCGTCGAGCGCGACGGAGTTCCGCGAGCGCATTCCGAGCGTCGTGAACATCCTGCGGTGGACCGCGAAGCGCGTCTTCGACCGTGCAATCCCAGTGCACGAGTTCATCCTCACGAAGAACGTGTCCCGTGCCCTCCCGGAATACGTCGTCCTCACGGCGACCGCCGCAGCCTTAAAGCAGCTCGCGGACCGCGGGTACACGGTCGAGCCCGGGGAGACCGTGCGGTACGTGTTGCTCGACGCGCGGTCGCGAGAGTCGTGGCGCAAGGTACGCGTCGCGGAGTTCCTCGAGGGCAACGAGGAGCCAGATGTGTGGGAGTACGTGCGTCTGTTATGCCGCGCGGGACAGACCCTCTTGTCTCCTTTTGGATACACCGAGGAGAGGCTGGTCGCGATGTGCAAGGATCTTTCCGACGTCACAGCTCCCGGACCCAGGGTGGACGTCGACGTTCGAGATGCGAGACGAGGGGAGGGGCACAGCCAGGCCCGAGGCGGCGTTGGATACACGCGACGGTGGACCGTATGGGGGGACGAGGGGGAGCCCCCTCCGGACGATCCCGACGCGAGTTGACTTCACTCGACCGGAAGGGGTTCCTCGCTGATGCCGTCGACCGTGGCGATGAGCTTGGTCACGCGCTGCTCTGCCGCCGTCAGCATGGTGTGGCACCGGCGATAGAGGTCGAGTCCTTCCTCGAAGGTGGCCAGGGCCTGGTCCAGCGGCAGGTCGCCGCGAGAGAGGGCCTCGACCTTCGCCTCAAGGGCTTCAAGGGTTTCCTCAAACGACGCTTCGTCCGTTATGATACCTCCTTTTGGTCTACGCGAACATGAAGTCGGCCGTCCTGGAGGCGCACGATGAGGCGCTCGTTCCGCCGGACCTCGCCGGCTCGTGCAACGACCGTGCCATCGGGCCGCATCACAATGGCGTACCCTCGCCTCAGCGTCGCCATCGGGCCGAGGACCTCGAGACGCTCTCCCAGCGACCGAAGGCCCTCGCGACAGCGTGCGAGCTCCCGACGACCCGACCTCGTCAGGGTCTCGCCGAGGGCTCGTGTGCGGATGCGGTTCGACGCGAGATCTCGCCGCATTCCGAGGGGCGATAATCGGTCGCTCAAGCGGGCGAGAGCGGTCGCCCATTCCCGGAAGTGATCTTGCAGGGCATCAATGAGGTCTCCTCTCGCGGAACGGATTCGGACCGTAAGTTCCGTCGCTTCCGGGGTCACAAGTTCCGCGGCCGCGCTGGGCGTCGGGGCTCGAATATCGGCCGCGAAGTCGACAATGGTCACATCCGTCTCGTGCCCCACCGCGCTCACGACCGGAGCGGGACAGTCGGCCACGGCCCGCGCAAGGGCCTCGTCATTGAAGCACCACAGGTCCTCGAGCGAGCCGCCCCCACGGGCCAGGATGATCACGTCGACCCGACCTTCGAGACTAAGGAGCGCCTTCCGGAGACTCGCCGGTGCCTCAGATCCCTGCACACGGGCGGGCGCCACGACGACGGACGCAAGGGGATATCTTCGCCGAAGGATCGTGACGATGTCATGGACGACGGCACCCGCCTCAGAGGTCACGATGCCGACGCGTCGTGGAAAAGGGGGGAGGGGGCGTTTTCGACTCGGGTCGAAGATGCCCTCCGCCTGCAGCTTCCTGCGAGTCTTCTGGAATGACGCCCAGAATGCCCCCGTGCCAATCGGGGTGAGGACACGCGCGACGAGCTGCACCTCGCCTCGGCGCGCGTACAGGTCCACGTCCCCCGAGGCCACGACCTCCATCCCATCCTCGAGATCGAAGGAGAGCGATTCAGCTTCGTCGCGGAAAATCGCACACGCCACCTGGGCCGTCGCGTCCTTGAGGGTGAAGAACAGATGACCCGCGGGCGTGCGCACGACGTTGCTTGCCTCGCCGCGCACCAGGATGCGGGACAGGAGAGGATTTGATTGAATGGTGTCTCGCAGGATACGCGCGAGTTCCGTTACAGTGAGCGCCCTCGGGACCTTTGGGGTGGCCTCCTTCGGGACGGCGGTTCCAAGCATCGAAGGCCTCGCGGAGCCTGCCTCCGAGGACGCTCAGGTTATATCAGGGACCGCCGGGGAGAGTTGCCCGAAAGTGTTCGGCGTCCGACTTCATGCTCCTTCGAGGAGATCCTTCCCCCGGAGGAGCGCGTCAAGCCGCACCCCAAGCTCCGCGAGGGCCATGCGACCTCCCTCTTCCCGGTCTACGACCGCGACGACCTTGTCCACGACCGCGCCGTGGGCGCGCAGGCGCCCGATAGCACCGCGCAGGGTGCCCGCGGTCGTGACGACGTCCTCGACGAAAAGGACCCGATCGCCTCGGACCAGCTCGCCCTCGAATTCCTTCTTCGTGCCGTGCTCCTTGGTCCGCTTCCGCACGATCACGTAGGGTTTCCCGCACACGAGGCTCAGGGCGGCGGCGATGGGCACGGCGCCTAGCTCCACGCCCGCAATCCGATCCGCATCCTTCGCGTAGGGCGCCATGGCGTCCGCGATCGTCCGAAGTATGTCGGGACGCGTGACCGCCCGCTTCACATCCACGTAATACGTCGACGTCTTGCCCGACGCCAGGGTGAACGTACCTAGCCGGAGGGCGCCGCAGGTCCGGAGCGCCTCGACAAGAGCGGGCCGATTCAGGTCACCAAGGCTCATGCTTCTTCCCAATCCGATAGCCGAGGACGTTCACCGCGCGATGCAGAGCGGGCGTAATGAAGATGATGGCGACGAGGCCGAGGAGGGCGTCACCTTGAAAGAAACGCGGATCGGCCCAGGAAGGCACGAGGGCGGCGGCAAGGAGGGCCCCCACGACGAAGTCGTACTGATCCAACAGGGGGGTTCGCGCTCCCCGGGGCTTCCCCAGGCGGCGCTTGATGAAGGAGCCCCCCAGGTCCCCCAGGAGAGCGCCCAGGGCGAGGAGGGTGGACATCCCGAGGGCGGTCGCCGAGGAGCCGAAGGACCATGGCGGTGCAAGGCCGTCCGCAAACGTCGAAAGAGCGAGACCGAGGATCGCGCCCGACGCGACGCCGCCTACCAAGCCTCGCCATGTCTTACCGTCCCCGAAAAGCCGCCCACCGTCCCGGAGGCTTCGCCCGAAGTCGATCGGGAGGCCACCCCCGAAGACGACGGCCATCGGATTCGCCACGTAGGCGGGCAGGAAGAACCAGAGAGCTTGAGGGATCGCCTCGAGGGCCAACGTGGTGCGAAAGGACGTGGGTCGGATATAGCTAACTCCGACAGCCGCCTAGGGAGCCCGCGGGATCGCTGATGGGCACTATCGACCTTGATAATCTTCACGTCATTCTATTATAGCGCGAGCCGGCTCGTTCGCCCGTCGCCCCATGGATCGCGTTCAGACCCACGTTGAAGGCTTTGACAAGGCTCTCGAAGGCGGCATCCCGAGAGGTTCCGTCGTCCTCGTTTCTGGCACGCCGGGAACGATGAAAACGGCGCTGACGTTCTCAATCCTCTACGAGAATGCCAAGGCGGGCGCCAAGGCCCTCTACATCTCCCTCGAGGAGAGCCAAGAGGATCTGCGGGCCGCGATGACAGAACTCGGCATGGGAGACCTGGACGACCTCGAGCTGTACATCCTTGACATCGGGAAGATCCGGCTTGAGCACAAGGATGAGGAACTGTCCAAGAACTGGCTCGACATCCTGCAGAAGTACATCGAGCAGCGGGTACGCATCAACGGCTTCGACCTCGTCGCTCTGGACAGCCTCGCGGCCTTGTACAGCCTGACGCGGCTCGAGCATCCTCGCAGAGACCTGTTCCACTTCTTCGGCTTCCTCCGTTCCCTCGAGGCAACGACCTTTCTCATCTCCGAAGTGGCGATGGGGGGCAATGGCCGCCTGGGCCGGTACGATGAGGAGTTCCTCTCCGACGGCATCCTGTATATGCGCCACTTCGAGAAGGGAGAGACGGACGTCCAGCTGCGTCTCCGCTGTGTGAAGATGCGCCGGACCCACCACGAGCAGGGGTACTTTGCCCTCATCCGAGAGAATGGCCGCTTCCAAATCACCCGGGCGATCTCAGAGTGAGGTCTTCTGAAGAAGCTTCAGGAGAGCCTCTGCGTACTTCGCCCCCAGCCGGTTGTCCCCGAAGGTCCTCGAGGCGACGGCCCGGTTCTCCTCGATCGCCTCGACGGTCTTTGTGAGGACGGACACAACGTCCTTCCCGGGCGCCCGGCGGAAGAGGGCGGCAATGGAGGTGCTCTTCCCGTTCATGAGGACGAGACGTCCGACGGGCAGGTGCATCACATAGGTGCCCTGGGACTGCCGACCCGACTCCCTCCGAATCGACGCGACGACGGAGTCTTGCTCGAGGTACGACGTCTCCCCGCTCTTCGCGAGGACATCGCCCCCGCGGCTGAGAATCACGAGGGCCATGGCGTTCGACTCCCTGCGGGGCGAGGCGAATTCAGACCAGAACGCAGCCTGGAGAGACAACGCCCGCAGCCGACGACGCATCGCCACGATCGCGGCTCGATCCCGGGAGCGCGCGATCTCCCGTAGTCGGGCCTCCATCTCCTTCGCCTCGGCGGGAGGAAGGAGGTGGCGGAACGTCTTGAACTCCTGCTCAAGGGCCTCCAGCTCGGATGTGGGGCGCGGTTTGGGGCTCTCAGCCATGGGTCCCTCCTCGGGCGACGCTCCCTGGGACGAGAGATTCGGGTTCTCCTGTTCGATCAAGTCGACGGCTTCGGCCAAGTTCAGATCGGGATGCCGCAGCATCGCCTCCATTACAAGGCCGCCACGGCCCTCGAGTTCCCACAGGAGGAGCTTGCGGGCCGCATCGTCACGTTTCACCATCCCTTCTCGACAAGGGAAACAACCAGGGCCTAGAAAAGGGTTGCCAAGGCTTTTCGCATGCTGGATTCCAGAGTATCCGCCACGATAACGAAGACGCCAGGGCTTTATAATCTTGATTTCGTCGTAGGGATGTATGGAAGTCGAGATTCCCCTTTTCCGCACCCACGTAGAAGGTCTCGACAAGGCCCTGGGTGGCGGGATTCCCCAGGGCAGCACCGTCCTCATCGCGGGCACGCCGGGGACGATGAAGACCTCCCTCATCCTCTGGATGATGCACGAGAACGCCCGGCAGCACGGGACGAAAGGGCTCTATATTAGCTTGGAACAGGACGCGGAGAGCCTGCGAAGAGGCGCTGCGAGAATGGGCATGGAGGAGCTCCATGAGTCCAACATCTACCTCCTCGACATGGGCCAGCTGAGGAAAGGTCTCCACCGCTCCGAAGGATCCAAGGACTGGGTTCATATCCTGCTCGAAATCGTGAAGGAAGCCGTCGAGGCGACGGGATATGGCGTGCTGTGTCTCGACAGCCTGGAGGCCCTCTACGCCCTGGGAGAGATGAAAGCCCCCCGGCGGGAGATGTTTCACTTCCTAGGTGCGCTCAAGGAGCTCGGACTGACCACCTTCATCATCGCGGAGACGCCCTTCGGCGCCTCCCGATTGACCCAGTGGGGCGAGGATTTCCTGTGCGACGGAATCCTGCATCTGCGTCAGGTGGAAGTGGGCGACACGGAGGTCCAGCTGAGGGTGCGGACGATCAAGATGCGCTGGATGGACCACGACCACAGTGCCTTCGCTCTCAACCACGACGGCTCGAAGTTCTTCGTGAGCCATGTGATCTCGCGGAAGAAGTGAAGGACTTCGGGTTTTGCCGGCGAATCACTTCGGGTGTATGGGCGGAGGTTGCTCCTGGGAGGTCTGGGGCGGCGGAGTCCCGGTAGGTGGGACCTGCGGCGGCGGTGGCTGTCCATACATGGGCGGCGCCGGAGCTGCCGCAGGGGCGGCGGGTATCTCGCCACGGTTGATTCGGGACCATGCGATGTACGTGGCCACCGAGAAGAGGGCTGCGGGCATCGCCTCCAGGAGCCCGGCGACCTGGGCCTGATTCTGAAGGGCCAGGAGAGGGGAAGGATCCACACTGCCCGAAGCCAGGAAGTCCTGGATCGCAGCTTCGATCTGGGGAGAGAAGATGGCGTAGAGGACAACATCAACTGCGATGGCCGCGCCGTACCCAGCCCACAGCAGCATACGTCCCGTCGGATTCTGCAGGGCGTAGGTGAACAAGACGGAAGCGATTCCTGAAAATGCGGTTACTATGATCCCGCCGATGTAGAGCGTGTCGAAGGCGGACCTCAAGGCCTCCGCACTAATCGACTGACCGAGCAGCCCTTGAATGATGGACAGCGTGAAGATGGCCCCCAGCGCCAAGCTCGCGGCGATCCCCACGATGAAAATGACGATTGAGACGACGACGTTGCGTGAATGGGTCGCCCCAAAGACCTTCCGGCCCAGGATCACGAGAATGGCGCCGATGAACATGAGCAGAAAGCCGATGATGTTGACGAAGGGAATCCAGGAGAGGAGCGTTCCGATCAGCAACAGGAGGATCCCTGTCTTCGTCCTGTCGATCTGCTTGTGCCGCTCATACTCCCACGGGGCTTGATAGCCGTATGGAGGTGTGGTGTAGGCGCCGGGGAAGGGCGGAGGCGGCGGAGGCGGCGCTTGGGTGCTGGGAGGTCCCGCGGGAGGCGCCGTTTCGCCGGCGAGAACCCCCCCGCAGTTCGTGCAGAACTGATAGCCAACCTGGCTCGTCGCACCACACCTCGGACAGGTCACGGTCGCGGCCATCGCTTCTCCCCCGCCCGAGAAGGGGAGCGGGACCGAAATAGGTTTCGGGGGACCGATTGAGGTCCGAAGGACGAGCGAGGGGCATCTGCACTCGCGCTCCTCCGGCCCCGACACCTGAAGGAAACCAAAGGCTTTTCACCAAGCACCACCCTGAATCATTCCCTTGACATCCCCCGGCGGAATGGACCGATGGCTCGCCCTCGAGGTGGGCCGGCTGAACGAAGGTCTCGTCGTTGAAAAGAAGAGCCTCGCACGGCTTCTCTCCGAAAACCCACCCGTGTGTCGGACTCGATCGGGCGAGGAGCACCGCTTTGACCGCTCATGGCTCGAGCGACTTGCATCCGTTTTGTCCGAGGAGGAGACGGAGCGCTTGCGGCTACCGATTACCTTGTTCGTCTCCGGCGACATGGCGGACGCCGCCTATCTCACGGACGCGGTCGGAGCGAAGGCCCTGCGGGCTCTTGAGTCCCTCGGATCTGCGTTCCCCTATCGCGAAGGCCGAATGTTCCTGCCCCATTCCCTCGCTTTTGATCTGGTTCGCCGGTCCGGAGGGACACTCCAACTCGCCTTCGGCTAAGGCGGCCGACTCAGTGCTCCGCGGGCGGCCTCGGCTTCCGGGTCACCCAGAGGTCATCGGGTACGTCGTCGTAGACGGACGCCGCTCTCTCCGCCTCTTCCTTCGCTCTTTGGGCCTCCACGAGCTCCGCAATTCGCTCCTTTCGGAACATCCAGTAGTGAATCCTCCACTCGCGGCCGTCGTAGAGGGTCGTCTCCTCCCGTTCCGTCGTCAGGATGCCCGAATCCTCGAGCATGTAGAAGGCGTCGCGATCCTCGGGCTCGAGGACGTTGTCGATGATCCGTTCAGAGTAGCCAAAGAAATTCAGGACGTGCTGGGCCATGGCACGCGCCTCCTCGTCCTTCATCCCCGCCCGGTCGATCGAGTTGCGGATCGCCCGGGTGAGGTCGTCGACGGTGAGGGTCCCGGCGGGTCCACGCTCCGGCTTCGTCTTGATTGCCATGGGTCGCCTCCTGGGCCGCGTGCTATTGTAGGGAGGAGCTATTTAACGGTTCTGAGATGCTGCGCTCGATTGATTATCAACCTTCGCCCTTCCCCTTCCGCTTCAGGCAAAAACTTAACCTCTCAGAGTAGCGTTTTATGTCATAATGGTACGGGGCGTGGAGTGGGTTGAGCCCGCGGGAGGCGCGCCTAGAGAATCCCGCGAAGAGGACGTAGAGGAGCAGGTCCGCGAGCTGAGGGACCAGGTCCGTCGGCTCCAGGAGCAGGTGAGGGCCCTCGCATCCCGGCCGACCGAGACCGGAGGGCGACTACCGACCCACGTGCAGGGGCTTGACCCCGCCATGGAGGGAGGCGTTCCCCGGGGGCACGTAGTCCTCCTCGCGGGCCCGACGGGCGCAATGAAGACCTCCCTTGCACTCTACATCCTGTCCAAGAACCGCGCGGGGGGGACGCGGGGCGTGTACGTGACGCTCGAGGAGAGCCGGGATTCGATCCAAGAGACGATGACCCGCCTGGGCCTCGGCGATACAGAGGATTTCATCGTAGACATCGGCCGGCTCCGGCTCGAACACTCGGGAGCCGAGGAAGTTCGAGACTGGATCCAGGTGCTCCGAGACTATCTCACACGCCGCAGGGAACGGGAGCCCTTTGGGCTCGTCGTGATCGACTCCATCGACGCGCTGACCGCGGCCGCGCGGATGGACCACGTTCGAGAGAATCTCTTTCACTTTTTCGATTATCTCCGTTCCATCGGCGTCACTGCGTTCCTCGTAAAGGATCGAACGGAATCGGGCGCAGAAGAGTCCCATCCGGACATAGACCAACTCGTGGACGGAGTTCTCGAGCTCCGATTTAGCGGCGCGGGGGAAGGACGAGTTCAACTGCTCATCCGGTGCGCGAAGATGCGGCACACGAATCATTCGAGGGACTACTTCCTCCTCGGCTACAGCGATAAGCGATTCGTCGCGAAGCCCTACGCTGTGCCATCGCGGCGCCGATGGGGCCGCCCCTCTTGATCCGGGCTAGAAATTGCCCTTGATTTTCGCGCGATCAATCTTGATGCTCGCGGGGGTCGCGAGAATCATGTTCTTGCCCACGACGGCGACATCCCCGCCGCAGTCCCGGACCGCGCTCTTCAGCTCGGCTGTGATTCGCTTGAGCGCGAGTTCGTCCGACGCGACGGCGGTGTAGTCCACGAGCAAGAGGTTCCCGTTGTAGACGTGGGTCGTCAGGTCGTTGATATCTTCGTACCGGTAGATTTCCGCGACTTTGACCAAATGCTCCACGGGTTCCCCTAGGACGCCGGATTCGCCTTCGAAATTCAGTTCACCGAGGTCAATGTACGCGTCAACTTCGGCAGCCGCGCCGCCTTCGCCAAACCGTTTAAAGGGCTTCTTGATGAAAGCCATCCCAGATCCCTTCTGCGGGTTCTGTATCCTGAATCGGAAATTTAAAAGTATCGCGGTCCCGGATTGCGACTCACGCGGAAAGACGGGCGGGCGTTATAGAGATAAACGTAATCACATAATAATTATTGCCCTCCCGGCGTTGACGAGCTCCGGACGAAGTCTGCTAACAACGTTTAAATGGGAAGGCACTTTGTCGCCAGCGCTATGGCCTTCGACGTGGCCATCGTGGGCGCCGGGCCTGCCGGGCTTACGGCGGGAATCTATGCGCGTACTCGCAAGCTGTCCACCTTGATCCTCGAGGCCCAGGACGTGGGCGGACAGCTCGCGTGGCTGTACCCCACGAAATCCGTCTACGACTATCCAAGCTATATGGCCATTGAAGGAGGCGAACTCGGAGAGCTGTTCGCGATCCATTCACGAGAAAGCGGCTCCGAAATCCGCAACGAAGAGGTCGCAGACATCCAGCGACATGGATCGAGCTTTCGAGTGATTACGCGCCCGGGAAACCGGTATGAGACCTACGCGATTATCCTGGCAATGGGGATGGGACTCTTCGAGCCGAAACGGCTCGGAATCCCGGGGGAAGCGGAGTTCGAGGGCCATGGCGTCGAATACAGGGTGCGTGACCGTCGCGAATTCAAGGATCAACGCGTCATTGTCGTCGGCGGGGGCGACAGCGCCCTGGAAATCGCCCTCGAGATCGTCGCAGTCGCGAAGAGCGTAGTCCTCGTCCACCGACGGGGCGAATTTCGGGCTATGGAGAAGAATGTGGAAGCGGTGCTGAAGTCACCCATCGAGGTCATGTACAACGCAGAGGTCACGAGCATCGAAGGTGACGACCGTGCGCGACGGGCGGTCGTTCACGATAACCGAACCCTGAAGAAATCCGAGTTCGAGATCGATGCGATGATTGTCAATATCGGCTTCGAGCCGAAGATCACCCCCCTCAAGCGATGGGGGATCGAACTGGAAGGGGAGCGTCTCATCAAGGTGAACGCCGACATGTCCACATCGGTCCCAGGAATCTTTGCCTGCGGAGACATCGTTTCCTACCCGGGCAAGGACAAGCGAATCGTGACGGGATGCGGCGAGGCCGTCACCGCAGTCATGTCCGTGTACAAGTACCTGAAATCACCGTACTGGGCCTGAACGAGCCGACGACACAGGATTGAGACACCGATCCGCAGAGATTTCACGGCTCCTCCTCGCCAAGCCGCCAGATATCGTCTCCCACATGATGAATCGTCTTGATCGCCTTCCCCTTTCGCTCCCGCACCATCGTCAGACCATCCATCTCAGCCTGGCCCACGGCGATGGGCTGCCGATTCCGTTCGTCCCGGACCCACACAAGATCCCCCGCGCGAATCGCCGGGTCGGCGTCCACGATGCCGGGTGCCATCACGTCCGCGCCGTTGTAGATGAAAGGCACGGCCCCCATGTCCACAGTCACATGACGTCGTCGGGCCGGATGGGCGAGGAGTTCCCGGGCCGTAGGCGCGATCTTGTCCTCGACGAGGATGGCAAACGGCGTGTGCCCCTCGAACAGCAGGCGCAAGTCACCCGCCTCTGCCCGGTCAATGGGGGTTTCCTCCGAACGCGTCTCCATCGCGTAGTCCGAGGCGAGCTGCGTCGCCCAGTGAATCCAGTCCCTGCGTCGGAGACGCACCCGCCGGCGGACCTTGATGCCCATGAGAGAAGGCATGGGACCCAGAAAGATAACCTCTCGGGAGGACCGACGGTGACCGGACGCGAACCCTGCAGACCTCCTCACGAGGGCTCCCAGGCCCTTGAGACGAGGAGTTGCCTGGCGCGTTCGCATTCGGGATTGATAGTTAAGGCCCGCTGGAGCAACCTTCGAGCCCGTTCCTCCCGGCCTAGCTGCCGAAGGACGAGGGCGGCGTCGCACCAGTAGTCCTCCTCCTCGGCGTTTAGCCCGATCGCGGCATCCAAGGCCGACAACGCCTCCTTCATCCGACCTGCTTGGAGAAGAATCCGACCCTTCCGATGGTACGCGATGTCACGGGGCGCCCTGGCCTCACGGGCGGCGCGATCGCAGGCCGCGATAGCTTCGTCGGTTCGACCCGTGGCCTGGAGGATGTTGGCGCGTAGTAGGTACGCACCCGACTCCGGCGCCTCCACGGGCTCGAGAACCCGGAGGGCGTCGTCCGGTCGGTCGAGGGCGTGGAGCACCTCGGCAAGCTCGACGCGCGTTTCGGGACCGTCCCAGGAACCAAGGGCCCGTTCCAGCATTGGGAGTGCCTCCGTTACCCGGCCCAGGAGCCGCCTGGCACGACCCGCGAGGATCCATCCCTTGCTTTCGTCCGGGAATGTCTCCCGCACCCGGTCCGCCGCGACCACGGCTTCCTCGAATCGTCCCATCTGGAGGAGGAGGTCCGCCATCCGGAGGAAAGGTTCCGCACGGGTCGCTCGGACTCCAGCCGCCGAATATGCCTCAAGGGCCTCCTCGGCGCGCGCCAGATCCTCGAGGAGACGGCCTTTCAAGGCCAGGATCTCCGCATTCCCCGGTTCCAGCTCCAGCCCCGATTCGAAGCACCGAAGCGCCTCCTCGTAGCAGCGTTCCGCTTCCAGCGCGTTCCCCATTTCCTCCAGGACTTTCCCGCGCACAATCCACGCTTCATCGTAGCCCGGGTTCAGAATGAGGGCGTTGTTGAGGGCGTCCCGTGCTTCGTCGAGGCGACCCAGGTTGCGAAGGACTTCGGCCTTCGCCATCCACGCGTGGTCATAATTGGGGTTCAGCTCGAGGCTCTGGACGATGAGCTCAAGACCATCCTCGTGGAGGCCGAGCTTGTCCAGCGCGTGGCCTTTCGCATACAGGGCGTAGTCAAAGTCCGGTTTGATCTCAAGGGATCTGTCATGGTATGGAATCGACTCCGCGTGCTTCTCCATCTTGTTCAACGCGTTCCCAATGTTGTTCCAGGCAATCTCATACTTAGGGTTCACCTCGATGGCCCTCTCGAAATACGGAATCGATTCTTGGTATCGTCCGAGGTTATAGAGGGCATTGCCCAGGTTGTTCCAGAGGACTTCGTCCCGTTCGTCGAGCTCGATCGCCCTCTCGTACGCTTTGACAGCTTCTTCGAGACGATTCATCCCGTGGAGCGTGTAGCCCTTGTTGTACCATGCCTGCTTGTACCGCGAGTTGATGTCGAGGGCGCGTTCATAGCAACGGAGGGCCTCGTCGTGGATGCCGAGCATGAAGAACGTGAAACCCTTGTTGTTCCACGCCTCCTCGTTGAGCGGGCTGAGGGTCAAGGCCCTATCGTAGGCGTCGATCGCCTCCTCGTATCGTTCGAGGGAGTACAGGGCACCCCCAAGGCCCGTCCATGCCGCCTCCTCGTCCGGCTTCAGGCCTACGGCGGCCTTGAAGGCCTCCGCGGCCTCCCGGGATTCGCCCAGCTCTTCGAGAAGTTGCCCCCTTCGGGTCCAGGCATCCGCGTTCGACGCGTCGAGCCGGCTCAGATCCTCGTAGACCGACAGGGCCTGCTTCGTACGGCCGAGACGAGAAAGGGCCAGGGCTTTGTCGTACAGAGCGTCCGCGTAGTCGGGCCGCAGGGCCAGGGCCCGGTCATACGCCTCGATCGCCCGGCCGAGCTCCCCGAGGTAGGCATGAGCGTTCCCGAGATTATACCATGCGATCTCATAGTCCGCTTTTCGGGCGAGGGCCTCCCGGTAGGCATCCACGGCCTCCTCGTGCCGACCTAGGCTGTCCAAGGCAACGCCCTTGTTGTTCCACACGACATGGTCCACATAACCCAGGGCGATCGCTCGTTCGTAGTAGGGGACAGCATCCGCGTATCGGCGGGAGTCGCACAGGGCGTTGCCCTCAAGGAAGGCCACCTCGCCCTTCGACAAGTCCTTCGGGATTGCGAAAGCGGGGACGAGGAGGGTGAAAAGGGAGGGCATCGACATCGGCCATTCCAGGTTCCCGAGCATAAAGGTTCCGTGGTCGGGGTCAACGATGAAACAATCCGAGAACGAGGGCCTCACCTTTAAGTAGGGACATCCCTTTCGAGCCGCCCCGGTGACGTGATCGCGTGACAACCATGGACGTGGAGTCCTTCTCCAAGACGAAAACCATGGAGTTGCCCCGGAAGGTGGTCGTAGGTCACGATGCGCTGTTGCAGGTCGGAGAGGTTTGCCACTCCCTCAAGCTCGGCCGGCGCGCCCTCCTCGTAGCCGACGAATTGACGATGAAGATCGCGGGGGACACGGTTGCGTCGCAACTCGCTTCGCGCAAGATGAAAGTCCATGAGTTCCTGATCCCGGGGGCGACTTGGGAGCAAGTGCGGTCTGGCGAGGAGCAGATCCACAAGGCCGATCTCGACTTCGCCGTGGGTGTGGGCGGGGGCCGGGCGATTGATGTGGCCAAGTGTGCCTCCTTCAATGCGCGCGTGCCCTTCGTGAGCGTGCCCACGGCGGCGAGCCACGACGGCGTCGTGTCGTCCCGCGCGTCCATCGTGAAAGGCGGGAAGAAAGTCAGCCTCGCCACCCACACGCCCGTCGCGGTCATCATGGACACGGGCATCATTGCAGAGTCCCCGTTCCGACTCCTGGCCGCCGGATGCGGAGATATCATCTCGAATCTCACGGCTGTGAAGGACTGGGCCCTCGCAAGGAACCTGAGGAACGAGCACTATTCGTCCTACGCCGCGTCTCTAAGCGAGCTCGCGGCACGCTTGGTGATTGAGAACTCGGGGACCATCAAGCCGAGGCTCGAGGAGAGCGCGTGGTTCGTGTGCAAAGCCCTCGTCTCCTCCGGAGTGGCCATGTCCATCGCAGGATCGTCCCGACCCGCCTCGGGAAGCGAGCACAAGTTCTCCCACGCCTTAGACCGGATTGCCAAGAAACCAGCTCTGCACGGGGAGCAGTGCGGTGTGGGCACGATCATGATGATGTACCTACACGGCGGCAACTGGCAGCAGGTGCGGGATGCCCTCCTCGCGATCGGTGCCCCCACGACGGCGCGGGCCCTTGCAGTCACGGATGACGAGGTCATTGACGCGCTGGTCCATGCCCACGAAATGAACAAGGATCGCTATACGATCCTCGGAGACGGGGGGCTCACCG
>CAYGBO010000001.1:27350-32050 GCA_964348145.1 uncultured Methanomassiliicoccales archaeon | reverse complement strand
GGTCGAACACGTAGATCCTTTCCCGCGTCGGCCAGAGGACGTCATCCCCGGCGAAGACCAGACTGCCGGAGGCCGCGGAGCGTCTCGCGAAGATCACGAAGGTCATCTGAGGACGCCGTGTCGGTCCAGCTTCGACACGATTCGTTCGACGGTTTCTTCCACTTCGATCGTGAGCCTGTATCGTCGGAAGTACCGTTGCAGGGCGGTCAGGCCGACGCGAAGCGCGTCCGAGGCCTGGGTTAGCCGCCGCCAGGGCGCCACACCCGTTCGATCGACACGGAGGCCGCCAGAGAGATCGATGAACCAGGGCTCGTCCCGGTGGACCAGGATGTTGAAGTCGCTAAGGTCTCCATGGACCACGCCCGCGCGGGCGAGGCGTTCGACTCCCTCGAGCACCCGCGCGAGGAGGCTGCCTGCCTCGTTCAGTCGCACGTCATGGAGACGCGGCGCGGGTCCCGTCTCGTCGCCGATGTAGCGCATCGAGAACATGTTTTCGACACGACGGGCCGGAGTCGGAACTCGCGCGTTGCCCCTCCAAGCGAGCCACAGGAGTGCGAATTCCCTCGCCGCCCGCGAGCCCATGACATCCGCCTTGATGGGCCGACCCCCCCGATGGGAGGTTCGATAGAGACGGTAGACCTTGATTGCGATCGGCGCGCCATGATACATCGCGAGGAACACCTCCGCCTCCTTGCCCGCACTGATCGTGCAGACTACTTCCGTGGCGAGACCCGCGGAGAGTATTCCCTCGACGCGGTCGCGATAGGTAGGCTCTTGACGCTCGATCGTCCCGGCGTCGATACGCCATTGGACGCTCGCGTCCAGCAAGGGATCGTTCGGCATCGGATCGTGGGGGAAGGGCAGTCGCAAAGCGGGCGCACACGCCGGGAATCACGCAAGGGCGTTACGGGCTCCCCGGCGCAACTTGGAAAACGGACCACGCCATCATGCCGAGGAACCTCCTGGTCCCGAGGGAACCAGGCGACGCAAGGGCACGCGGGTTCAAGAACGTGTCGATGTCCGCCCCCTCCGGGCGGCCAGGAAGTGAGCCTTAAGTCGAAGGACCGCCTATGCAATTCTGGTGTGTTGTGGCCCAGGTCACCCTCGTCGGCGAACGACAGGCGGCCGTGGGCCATGAGTTCATCTACCGAGGTCCTCAGCCGGCCTGCCGTCCCTGCAAGGTGAAGGCGGCCTGCCTGAACCAGGAAGTTGGCGAGCGCTACCGAATCCTCCGGGTCCGTGACGTGAGCCACCCGTGCCTCCTAAACGAGGAGCAAGTGAGGGTCGTGGAGGTGGAGCCACAACCGCCGGAGTGCAGCCTGCCTCTGCGGGTGGCCGTCGGGGGGTCCACGTTGACGTACCAAGGGCTCGTGTGCTCCCACGCCGCGTGCCCGAACTTCCGTGTCTGCCATCCCGTCGGGATCGAGCCGGGTGCGAGGATCAAAGTCATTTCCGTGGGACGGACCCTGGACTGCCCCCTGGGATACGAGATCGCGTCCGCCGAGGTCGCGTACGCGGACTGAGGATGGCGATCCCATGAAAGCCTCCCTCCCGAAACGGATGACCCTCCACGCGATTGAAGCGGCCTGCCTGACCGTGGGCTACAAGGTATCTCGCGAACCCTTCGACATTGTCGCCTTCAAGCCTCTCCGCAACGGCAAGAGGTTCCACATGCGGATCGAGACGCACGGTCTCGAGACAATCCCACGCGGCGCCGAGATCGACCTCCACGTGGACTTCCTCCGGGAGGTGAAGGGGTTCCACCGATCCGAGGCGGAATCCGAGGGTATCGCCCGGGAGATGGCGGACGTCCTCGGCGCTTTGGGGAGCCAGGATCCATTGAGATCCCGACCTCGCGTGCGGTGCTCCCAGTGCGGAAAGGAGTTCGGCCAGGAGGCGTACCGAGCCCACCGCGCGGTCGTCCACCGGCGCTAGGTCCCGTACCCCTGTCCCCCGAAGAGCACGACGCGTACGGGGGCCCCCTTCTCGATACGATCCACGTGGGCCGGAATCTCGACGTACCCGTCTGCATGGGCCATTGACGTGATCGCGCTGCTCCCGCGGGACGCTGACACGGCCCGTCCGTCCACCACCCGAACGGGGTGGAATTCGACCTTCCCTGGCGGACTCCGAACGGTCTCGGCGAGGGGGAGCTCGAGGGTCCGGGGCGCATCCGGAGGCAGGCGGGCCATGCGGCGCAGCATGGGGACGAGGAGCACGTACGCGTTGCTCAGGCACGAGGTCGGATAGCCGGGCATGCCGAGCACCGGCGTTCCCCGGATCCGGCCGAGGACCGTCGGTCGCCCGGGTTTCATGGCAATCCCGTGGAACCGGAGCTGCCCGCGCTCCCGCACGAGGTCCGCGAGCAGATCCTTCTCCCCGACGCTCGAACCGCCGGACGAGACGACCAGGTCCGCTCGCAGGGCCTTTGCGAGGACCGACCGCAAGGCCTCCGGACGATCGCCAGCCCGGCCGAGGAGCACGGGCTCACCGCCGCTCTCCCGAACCACGGACGCCAGCGTGTAGGAATTCACATCGTATACCTGCCCGGGGCGAATCCGCCGGCCCGGCGGGACGACTTCGTCGCCCGTGGTGAACACGGCAACGCGCGGCCGTGCGTACACACGAACCCGAGGCATCCCAATCGCTGCGAGGGCACCTACCTTCGCCGGAGACAGTCGTTCGCCCCTGCGGACGACCTGAGAACCGGCCCTGATGTCTTCGCCGCGCGGAGACACGTTCCGACCCGCTTGAATGGGTGAACGGATGATCACAGCATCGCCCTCCCGCATGGTGTGCTCCACCATGACCACGGCGTCCGCGCCGGAAGGGATCGTCGCACCCGTCGCAATCTCGACGCACTGACCCGCCGACACCCGCATCCGGGGCGCGTCGCCCGCGTAGAGGGTCCCGATTCGCCGCAGTATCGTGGGCTTCTCCTTCCTCGCCCCACGGGTGTCTAGCGCCACCACGGCGTAGCCATCCATGGCCGCTCGATCCGCGAGGGGAACGTCAAAGGGCGCATGGACGTCCTCGGCCAGAACCCGCCCCGCCGCGTCGCGAACGGACACGGCCTCAGTCCGACGAATCGGGCGCGCGAGATCCACGGCCATCCGAAGGGCCTCCTGGAACGGCAGGAGCGACGAGAGCGGGCGCATGCCGCGGCGGATCTCCCCGTGTTCGAAACCCTTCCTGGGGCCGGTTCCAGATCGTTTCATCGATGCAGCACCCCGACAGCATGGGAGAGTTCCGGCAGGATGAGCCTCTCCATCGCGAGTCGACAGGCGTCCGGGGAACCGGGAAGACAAAAGAGCAGCCGGCCACGGTACACGCCCGCGAAGGCGCCGGACAGCATCGCGGCACTGCCGATGGCTTCGTAGGACAGGATTCGGAAAAGTTCTCCGAAACCGGGGAGCGTCCGCTCCACCCGGGGGCCGAGAGTTGGGATCGTTACATCGCGCTTCGAGAGTCCGGTTCCGCCGTTTGTCACGATCGCGTCACAGGTCCGCGAAGCGCTATCCACGGCCTCCCTAATCGCTTCCGCCTCATCCTTCACGACCACGGAATAAGAGACCGTGTGGCCCTGCCGGACCAAGAGTTCCCGGATCAGTCGACCCGAGTCGTCCGTGTCAGGCCCTCGACTGTCGGAGATCGTGATGATTCCACACGTCACGGACTGCGGGGCGTGGGCTTTGTGTTTCCTCGGCACGGCCATCGTAGCGCGTGATGGATAGGTCGACCGGGGTCAAAAGGTTCTCCGTGAGCGCCGTCGATGGGGATCATCGCGGGCGGAACCCCTCACGCCAGCCGCTCTGCCCGGCCGTCAACTGGAAACCGACACGAAGGCCGTGAGTCGCTCTGCCACGCTTGCATCGTCGAGGGACGCCGCGAAGTCCGGCCACGACGTGAAGGGGCGGGCCCGTACGATCCGCGCCGCACGTTTCGCACCGATTCCGGGGAGGGCCGAGAGGGCCCGCAGAGGCGCACGGTTGACGTTCAGGGGGTACTCGACGCCCGTCACGGAGCGTTGTCCGTGGCTCAGAACCTTCACGTCGACGAACCGATTGAGAGGCGCGTCGTAGGGCAGGCCGACGAGAATCGGGTATGTGCCAATCTGTCGGCCGTACGCGACATGCCCCTCGGCCAGCTCGAGGAACACACGGCGTAGGATCGTGCCCTCGGGGATGGTACGACGTAGCATTTCGTGGTCAATTTCCCTTCTCACGGTCTCCTTGAAACTCCGAAACTCCCTGTACAGGCCCGTGGGTTCGAACTCACGCCGGACGGGGCGAACCTGCCGGATGTTGATGCGACGGACCCAGAGATCGTCCCTGAGAAGACGGCGAAGGAATTTGAGGTTTCGGTCAAAGGTTCCCGCGGTTTCCTCTTCCAAACCAGCAACAAAGTTGAGAGCGGGAAGCAGCCGAGGCAGTCCGTTCTCCCCGCGCTGGCGGCCTACCGCATTCACGACCCGGATCGCCTCAAGGCAGCCCTCAGCGTCGATGTTCAGGTTGTTCGCTGCCGTGACCGCGGGATCTGCGCTTTCGAGACCGAAGGAGAGACTGTTGCCCGGTGTTGTGTGACCGACGAGAAGTCGAAGACGACCCGCAGCTGCGCGTCAACACGGCCCTGGCAGCGCGCATGAAGGCGACAGCGCGGTGATGCGCCCCGGCCCGCGGCCGCATCAGCTCCAGTCTTCG
>CAYGBO010000001.1:24008-27340 GCA_964348145.1 uncultured Methanomassiliicoccales archaeon | reverse complement strand
CTTCCTGAGGATGGGCAAGAATCATCGCTGGATCGCCGTTGTCTGTATGCAGGACTCGCAGGGCCGGCGCCGCGCGGTGGATGCCCTCGAGCAACCCACGGAGGACGTCCACGTTCGGGCGCGGCGTAGGCGATGTGCCGACGCCTTCCGCCCAGTAGCTGAAAAAGTCAGCTTGACCCCCGAGCCGGAAGTTGACCGCGCCCGCCTCGGCGAGGCGGCGCACCTCCGAGAGGACCCCGTCCAAGGGTCGGAACTTAGGCTTGCCGTACATGGGCTCCACGCAAAAGGAGCACCCTTTGTTCACGTAGCGCACGCAGCCCTTCGACGTGTCGAGCTCAACGGTCAAGGGATCTGGGAAGTCGGGGTGGGCTCGGACGAGGTCGGCGCCGAGGAGCGCCCAGCGATCCCACTCCTCCATGGACCGATCCCGGTGGCGCCACTCACCCTCCGCGAGGAAGTCGAAGAGGCACGCGTCGATGTCGCGAAGGGCAACGAAATCGTAGGGATCCACCAAGGCCTCGTCATAGTATCGGAACCGCGCGAGAGGGCCTCCGAGGAGACGCGATCCCTCGAAGGCGTGCGCGTAGTGCACGATCTCCCGTTCACTAATCGGCAGGCCGCGCAGGTACTTACCCGGCACGATAGGGCCGGAAAGGACCACGAGCAGATTCCCGCGGAGGGGACGTCCCCTTCGGGCCTCGTCGATCGTGACGTACTCCCATACGTGGCCGGCGTCGCGGATGGCTCCCGCGAGATACCTCGGATACGGAGAGATGTAGGGCGGCACCCCGAAGTTGGACGGCTCGTCGACATAGCCATCGAGAATCGTGACCTTCATGGAGAACGAACGATGGCTACCGCTCGATAAAAGGACTTCGGCGAAGCCGGCGGGGCGGAGACGGTTAGGCCTTGCCGCCCCAGCGTCCGATCACGATGATCAGGACGATCATCACTACGGTGAGCACGACCGCGGTCACGACGAACGTCGCCCAACCTTCCAGGTTCGTCGGAGCTGTCGTGCTGATTCCGGCCACGGCGAGGCCGCCCTGGACGACCTGGTTCCAAAGCAGTGCAATCACGAACCCGAAGGCCGTCCCGAGAGATGTCGCAATCGTCTTGCGCACTTCAGACAAAGACAGGTGCCTTTCCTCTGCCATCTGCTACCCCCATCCGCGGTAGAGACTGCCCCGTCATGTATCTTTCCTCCACGGAGGTATGCCGGCCTCGTGCATGACACTACCGGGTACGACGAATCGCGGATCCGACCGCGGCCTTCTCCTTCGCGACGACTCGAAGATTCTCGACGGACACGGCAGGATACTGGCCCGCCTCGTCCTTCTCCAAGGCCTTCACCATGTCCCAAACCGTCAGGAGGGCGACAGAACACCCGTAGAGGGCTTCCATCTCGACGCCCGTCTTGTAGGTCGCCTCCACGGACGTCGTGCATGCAATGCGATCTCGGCCCATCTCGAACTCGACGGCCGCCGACGTGATGGGGACGGGGTGGCAATGAGGCAGGGCCTGCCACACCGACTTCACGGCCTGCAGACCGGCAACCTCGGCAACCGCGAGCGGGTCGCCCTTCTCCACGCGCCCCTCCCGGATCGCAGCCATGGTCGCAGGCCTCAGCCGGATGTCACCGCGCGCGACCGCCCTGCGCGGAACCTCGGCCTTGCGGCCGACGTCCACCATCTTCGCCATGGGTGACCAAGGAACGCCAAGTTCGCTATTTCACCGTGTCGTTCCGCGAGGTCCAGGCCCACCGATTTGTCAATTCGCAAACCGGCGCTCGCCTGGGCGATCGCGGGCCCGCCATGCGGGCCTCCCGAGTCCTTTGTCAAGTCGACGGGTGTTGCGAGGAAGGATTAATTACGTCGGGCTAGACTGGGCCGGACCGCATGCGGATGCGCGTGCTCGAAGGGATGGGACGGGAGCCCGCGGAAGCGAGGCCCCGAGGCAACGCGTCCTTCTTCACGCCTACGCCGTCATGCGCCGCAACGCGGGCCCTGCGTGAAGGCCCGCGAGCGAGCGAGGTAACGTGAGGCGAACAACATGGTAGGCCCAAAGAAAGTCTTGGCCGTCGCCCTGGTCATCGCCCTCAGCGTGGTCCTCGCGGTGTACCTGACCCGGCCGACGGCGAGCCCCACGGGGACCGTCGTAATCAACGAGCCGGAGGTGCCGGACGTCCCGGACGTGGGGACGGACCCAGGCACGGAACCGGACGTGCAGCCGGGTGAGGAGCCCGCGGCGGATCCAGGCGAAGAGCCGAGCGATGTGCCACCCCGCGCGCACGGTCTCGCGGCCCAGAACAGCAACGGGCCCAAGAAGTCCGTCTGCCTGCCCGAGAACGATCGAGTGCCGGACCACGCTGCCGACGAAGGTGCGAACCGCTATCGCGGGATGTGCTTGACCTTCACCGGCAGAGGCCATCGCTAGGCCGCAGGCGCGCACGAACCGTCCTTTCCCCCTTTCGAGGGGCGCGGCACGGGGCGGAAGGCCCCGGCCTTCTTTCCAGCCTTCAGGCTCGCCCGGGGGCCTCCGAGACCTGGGGTTTCATCGATTTCCAAATCGGGACGATGCGCTTCACCTCCTCCATCGCCCAAGCGCATGCCGCGAACGCGCCCTTCCGATGGGGGGCGGAGCAGGCGATAACCACGGAATCCTCACCTACGGGGATTTTGCCAAGGCGGTGGACAACGGCCATCTCCTTCACGCCGAACTTCTCCTTGGACCGGTCCGCAAGTTCATGTAGCTTCTTGAGGGCCATCCCTTCGTACACCTCGTAGTCCAAGGACTCCACACCCGGATCGGAACGTACGGTCCCGAGAAACACGACGACCGCACCGGCGTCCTCGCGTCGGACGGCGCCGATCACCGCCCCCACGTCAATCCGCCCTCGCTGAAGCGCAATCATCGTCCACCTCCGCTTACCGGGGGCATCAACGCGACCTCGTCACCTTCCTTCAATCGGGCAGAAGCTTCCGCGAATTCCTCGTTCACGGCGAGTAGCATGGCTTTTCGATGCGGCTCAAGGCGGGGATACTTATCAATGAGTTCCGCAACGAGATCGCCAAGTGTGGCTCCTTCGTCAGCGATCCACGGTATCTCCTCTCCGCCCACGATCTCACGATAGGACGCGAACAGAAGAATCCGCACCCGCATGTGCCATCGGTCACGCGGCGGAGGGGCATAAGAGCTTTGCATCTCCGCCTTCGCGGCGCGGAGGGGGCAGTTTCGTTGAGTCTGAGGCCCGGGGGGGAGGATCTTCTCGCTCCGAGGGTTCCTTCCACCCCCCCCCCCCGCCCTCCGGTGGAAACTCTTATTGAGCCCCG
>CAYGBO010000001.1:8779-23998 GCA_964348145.1 uncultured Methanomassiliicoccales archaeon | reverse complement strand
GGGTCGCGGGCCGGGGGGGAAGGATCTTCCCGTCCGGGGGGTCCCTCCCACCACCCCCCCCCCCGCCTTCCGGTGGAAACTCTTATTGAGCCCCGACCCCGTTGGACGTCCCGTGGACGTCCTGCTCGTCTCCCTGAGCCCGGACACCACGGAGATACGCGCCCTCGTGTCCTCCGCCGGGCATCGGATCGTCGACGAGATCGTCCAGCGGAGGAACCACCCGCACCCGAAGACCTTCGTCGGCCGAGGCAAGCTCGATGAGATTCGAGAGCGGGTGAAGGGTGGGGACGTTGATATCGTCGTGTTCAACGGAGAGTTCCGGCCAACCATGCACTGCTTTCTGGAACGGCAGCTCGCGCTGGAGTGCTACGACCGCCTGAGAGTTATTCTCGAGCTGTTCGCGCAACGGGCATCGACCCGCGAGGCGAGGCTACAGGTCGAACTCGCCCTTCTTCAGTACGAAATCCCCCTCCTTCGCGAGTGGATCCATGAGGCGAGGGGCGGTGAGCGACCTGGCTTCATGGCGGGCGGAGAGTACCGGGTTGACGCGTACTACGAGACGGTGAAGCGGCGCATGAAGAAGATTCGCGACGACCTCAACACGATACGTCGAGAGCGCGAGATTCGCCGGGTGACCCGAAAAGATCGTGGGTACGGCCTCGTCGCAATTGTTGGCTACGCGAACGCGGGTAAGTCGTCCCTGCTGAACGCCCTGACGGGCGAGCGCGTCCTCGTGGAAGATCGCATGTTCTCCACCCTAGCTACCACGACGCGGGTGCTTCCTCAAACACGGAAGCGCATCCTCCTCACAGACACGATTGGATTCGTGGACGGCGTACCCTTCTGGATGGTGGAAGCCTTCAACGCGACCCTCGAGGAAATCTTCCAGGCCGATGTCATACTGCTTCTAGTTGACGCATCGGACCCGGAGTCGGACATCCGGCGGAAGGTACGGCTGGCCGCCCAGACCCTTCTGCCCCGGATCGCAGCGGATTCCGTGGTGCCCATCCTGGCGAAGGTGGATTTGCTAGACGAGGGGATGTTGGAAGAGAGGAGAAAGGTACTAGGTGATTCCGAATTCCATCGCTCTCCTCTCCTCCTCTCCACGTATACGGGCCGCGGAATCGCCGAGCTCCGTGAGGTCGTCCTGTCCGCTTTCATCCACGAGTTGGAGATCCACCTTGCCCTGCCACAGACCCCTGCGGGCGCCGCGGGGCTCCACTGGTTGTACGAACACACTCAGGTGGTCTCGGCTGCCCACCGCCCCGACCAGATCGAAGTCGTCGTTCGGTGCCGCCCACGAGACAGAGATGCAGTTGAAAGCCTCGGACAGATCATCCTTCGACGCGAAGGGGTCAGGCCTTGATGCGGAATTCCCTTTTCTTTTCGACGAGACGCTTCTCGTATGCTGAGGGCAGGTGGTAGTAAGCAAGTTCCTCGATACGTTTGAGGTTCTTCACAAAGACCTCTTTGGAAGTTGTGGACAAGAGACGGTTGAACTCCCGGTCCTTCAAGATCGTATCGAAGAAATAGAAACCGCCGCCCACGAGGGCGAAGAACCCTAAGACCCCCTCCCAGAAGACGTAGCCGCCGATTGAGGAATAGAGGGTCTTGAGGAGATCCGGACTTTGGTCGCGGAAGAAGGACTGGGCTACGGCGAGGGACGTCGCGAGGACCCCGAGACCGAAGAGGAGAGCGCTCAGCTCATACCGGAACTCCCGGAAGAGGCCCATGGGGCGCTGGCTATGGGGGTTATACAAATAAGCTTTGCCGGACGGGCGAGGTTTCATCGGCTCCCGTGTCCTCCTGGGTCCCGCGCACATGGTCCTCCGCAGCCCGCTACATGATTGGCATAGAGCCGCCGGCGCGCGGATGACACAGTTCAGCGGCTGGGCAATGCCCCTGCAGTACGTTGGGATTGTGGAGGAACACCTCGCGGTACGCCGATCCGTGGGTCTCTTCGACGTGTCTCACATGGGCAAGATCTTCCTGGAGGGCGAGGGTGCCCACGCACTCCTTGACAGGCTCAGCGCGGGGAGGATTCCGTCGGACCCAGGGCGGGGCCGCTACACGCACATCCTCCGTGAGGATGGCACGACTCTCGATGATGTCATCGTGACGTGCCTTTCTAAGGATCGGTACTTTGTGGTGTGTAACGCGGCAGCTCGGGCGTCCGTCGTGGCATGGTTCAACGAGCGCGGCCCCGCCTCCGTCGTGGTCGTTGATCGGACGAAGGACTTCCTGTGCCTTGCCCTCCAAGGCCCGCGCGCCTCCGACGTCCTCGAGCGATGGACGACCCGGGGCGTTCGGAGCCTCAGGCGCTTCGAGGGGGCCGTATTAGATTCCCCGGCTTGGAGGGAAGGAACGTCCGCCCTCCCTCCACCGGAAATCGAGGGGTGGGGAGGTCCTCCGAAAGACCACCCTCGCCCCGGGGAGCCCGCTGTTTCCGGTGGAAACGTACGTCTGTTGGTGACGCGGACCGGCTACACGGGGGAGGAAGGCTTCGAGCTGTTTCCCCCCGTGGCGAGTGGCGTGGGGACCTGGGAGGCCCTGCTGGCGCTAGGGCACGCCGAGGGGATCCGCCCCGTGGGGCTAGGAGCGCGCGACACCCTTCGCCTGGAGAAGGGGTATCTGCTCGCCGGACGAGACTTCGACGGTCGCCAGACACCCCTTGAGCTAGGCTGCGGGTGGCTCGTGGGGTGGGACCGGGCCTTCGTGGGCAAGGACGCCCTGAAGGCCCAGCGAAGCCTGGGTGACTATCCGCGCCTCGTCGGCCTCCGCATGGAGGGGCGAGGAATCCCGCGCCAAGGCCAACGCGTTGCCGCCTGGGACGGGACGCTCGTCGGGCTCATCTCGAGCGGCACCCTCTCCCCGTCCCTGGGAGTAGGGATTGCGCTCGCGTCCGTCCCGCAGGCTCACGCTGCCCCGGGTTCACGCCTTCGGGTGGAGATCCGACAGCGTCTCCATCCGGCCCGTGTGGAACGTCTCCCATTCCTGTGAAGCTTCGCCGGGGATCCATCCGCGCACCCCGTCCGCAGGTACTTATAACTCAGGTTCGATGAGCATCTGATAACAAAGGTGGTAAAGCAAGCTGCGCGGCGGACGCCAAATGTGATGTAGAAACCAATATAGGCCCAAACCGGCCTCGCCGCGAACCCCCGGGGATGGTTTCGCCGCCCGTGTCGGTTGCGGACATCCTCTCGGCGGAGAAGGGTCTCCGATGGAACAAGTGAAGGTCGCCAAAGGATCGGTCCCGGAAGCATTCGCGCGGGAGGAGGACCCAGTGCTGTCCGCGAACGCAATCCGCGTCCTCGAGAGGCGATACTTGAGGAAGGATGATGAGGGCCGCCTCCTAGAGACGCCCAAGGAGCTGTTCGCGAGGGTTGCCTGGAACCTCGCACGGGCGGAGGCGGCGTACGTACGGGACGACGCGAAGACTCTCGAGACGGCGAAGCGCTTCTACCGGCTCATGGCCGGACTCGAGTTCCTTCCGAACAGTCCAACCCTGATGAACGCGGGTCTCGAACTCCAGCAGCTCTCCGCATGTTTCGTGTTGCCCGTCGACGACAGTCTCGTCGGAATCTTCGAGGCTCTCAAGCAGCAGGCTCTGATCCACCAAAGCGGCGGGGGCACGGGATTTGGTTTCTCCCGCCTCCGCCCGAAGGGAGATTTCGTGAGGTCGACGATGGGCGTCGCGTCGGGCCCCGTGTCCTTCATGAGGATTTTCGATTCTGCCACCCAACAGATCAAACAAGGAGGCTGCATCTCCGTCGACAGCCTGCTTCGAACGTCCGAGGGACTCAAGCCCCTCGGGCGGCTGCTCAACAGCCCGCCGCTCGGCGAGAACTTCACGCGTGACCAGGTTTTTGACGGGGCGGAATACTCCCATGCCTTAGTTGCCCAGGACAACGGACCCGCGGATGTCTATACAATCGAGACAGAGCTCGGGCTTCGAATCAAGGCGACCTACAACCATTCGGTTGCGGTCGTGGACGACCACGGCCAGATTGGGTGGCGGGAGGCCCGGATCCTCCAACCCGGCGACTGGATCGTCATCGTGAAGGGAGGCCATCTCGGGATCGATCGCCCCTTGCCCGGACTTGCAGGGCGGCACAAGGGCCCGACGGTGATCCGGGCCCCGGCCAGTATGAACCCGGACCTCGCGGAACTCCTCGGCCTGTACATGGCGGACGGATGCACGGGCTCGGGAGGTCGTCTGATCTTCACGATCGGAGCAGAGCGCATTGAAATCGCGGAGCGAATCCGCGCCCTGATGAAGCGCTGCTTCGGTCTTTCGCCGAGCCGAGTCACAGAGGGAGAAGACGGGGGCTTTGTGGACGTCGAGTACCGGTCGCGTGGCCTCGTGGGATGGATGGAGCGCCTCCGCTGGATCAAAGGGTCGTCCCCCGAGGCGTTCATCCCAAAGGAGGTGTTGAGCGGATCCGCGGACACGGCCCGCGCGTTCCTCCGCGGGCTCTTCGAGGGGGACGGACACACCGATCCGGAAGGTGGGTATCCGTGTCTCTCAACCACATCCCCGCGGCTCGCGGAGGAGGCCCAGCAGCTCCTCCTGTCGCTCGGGATCGTGGCCCGCAGCAGCTCGATCCCCGTGCCGGACGCGTCCCATGCCCAACGACTCGTCTACTCGATCACAATCGTCGACGGGCACAGCGCGCGGACGCTCCGCCAGGAGATTGGCTTCGTCGGGGACCGGAAGCAAGTGCGCCTTGAGGGTGTTCTGCGGCCAGCAATCAACACGTCCGACGTGGTCCCGAACCAGAGGCAAGTCTTCCGTTCCGTCTACCGCTACACAGGACCCGGAAGTGGCCCCGGTCGATTTGCTCGAGGGGCGACCCGAAAGCCGTACCGTGCGCTCATGCACTACGTGAGCGCGGCTCACGCGCGAGCCTTGCTCCGGGAGCGCCCGCTTCAGCTCATCGACCGTTTCCCCGAGGTTGCCGCGAACGAACACTTGCGCCGGATGGAGGATCCGGCGCGCGCATACACCAGGGTTACAGCGGTCTGCCAACAGCGCGCGGCCACGGCGGATATCGAGGTCCCAGGACCCGCGCGCTTCGTCGCGAACGGAATCCTCGTGCACAACAAGAGGCGCGGAGCGAACATGGGCATCCTCCGGGTCGACCATCCGGACATCCTTGAGTTCATCTCGTGCAAGGACGAGACGACCGAGATCACGAACTTCAATATCTCTGTGGCTGCGACGGACAGGTTCATGGAGGCTGTGAAGGCCGGGACGAAGTACGATCTCGTGAGCCCCAGGACGAAGCAGGCCGTGGGCCAGCTCGACGCGCGAGAGGTTCTCGACAAAATCGCATACCCGGCATGGAAGAACGGTGAGCCGGGACTGTTCTTCATCGATGAGACCAATCGGCGGCAGCCGACGCCCAATGTAGGAGAAATGGAGGCCACGAATCCTTGCGGCGAGCAACCTCTCCTACCCTACGAGTCCTGCAATCTCGGATCCATCGATTTGCAGCGGCACCTGAAGCGCCGCAAGGACGGGAAGTATGAGGTGGACTGGGCCAAACTCGAGCGAACGATTCGCACTTCCGTCCGCCTCCTCGACAACGTGATCGACATGAACGCCTATCCCGTGAAGGAGATCGAGGAGATGACGAGGGCCACGCGGAAGATCGGTCTCGGTGTCATGGGCTTTGCCCGCATGCTGTTCATGCTCGAAGTCCCCTACGACACGCCGGAGGGGGTTGAATGGGGACGGAAGGTCATGAAGTTCATCCAGGACACTGGATATGACGAGAGCCGACGTCTCGCGGAGGAGCGGGGTGTATATCCCGCGTGGCAGGGTAGCCGGCACGAGGAGGCGGGCCTCAAGTTGCGTAATTCCTACGTGACTACGGTCGCCCCGACCGGTACGCTCTCCATGATTGCGGATACCTCGGGCGGTTGCGAGCCTGAGTTCAGCCTGATCTGGTACAAACGGGTCATGGATGGCGAGCAGCTGCCGTACTTCCTCGAGTACTTCGAGGAAGTCGCAAGGCGGGAAGGTTTCTGGCGCGAGGATCTCGTCCAGAAGGTCTTGGACAACAAAGGGTCGCCCCGCGGGATTCCCGAGGTACCGGAGCGCTGGCAGAGGGTCTTTGCGGTCGCTCATAACGTCTCGCCTGAATGGCACGTGCGGATGCAGGCCGCGTTCCAGGACCATTGCGATGCCGCGGTCTCGAAGACGATCAACCTGCCTCATGATGCCACTGTCGAGGATGTCAAGAAGGCGTACATGCTCGCCTACGATCTCAAGTGCAAGGGCATCACGGTGTATCGCGACCGCTCGCGGGAGGACCAAGTCCTGAATCTCGGCGTCCCGGGGGAAAGAGCCCATGCGACCCCGCCGTTGGAAGCCCCTGTGCGACCGAGAGCCCGGCCCGACGTGATCACGGGGCGCACCCAGAAGATCCTGACGGGGTACGGCGCGCTGTACGTGACGGTCAACGAGGATGATGACGGTCTCTTTGAGATCTTCGCGCAGATCGGGCGCGGCGGCGGGTACACGGCGTCCTTCACGGAAGGGATTGCCAGGCTCGTGTCCCTGTGTCTGCGTTCCGGGCTTCCCGTCGACGAGATCATCGATCAGCTCGAGGGGATTCGGAGCCCGAGAATCGCCTTGGACCACGGCGAACGCGTTTACTCGATTCCGGATGCGATTGCGAAGGCAATCAAGCGTCACATGGGAATGCACAAAGCGGGCATTCAGCCACCCGTCGAATCTTTCGATGAACTCGGCGCAGCAATGGAGACGGACGTGGAGCTAGAAAAGGAAGCCCGAGACGTCGAGACGATGGTCCGGAGGGGTCTCAATCCGGAGTGCCCCGAGTGCGGGAAGCAGCTCATCTACGAGGAAGGCTGCGTGAAGTGCCGCTCCTGTGGGTATTCCGAGTGCTGAATCTTCTTTTCACGCCCGGATGCCGAAAGGGCCAAAGCACACGGTGACGTCCGGTCAAGGGATGGCCCACGTCCTCTTCACCGTCCCCTTGGATCAGGACCGCCGCGACGTCATCGCGCGCACGGCGCCTGGCTTTTTCGAACCGATCGTCCTCGAGGACTTGAAGGGCGATTCGAAGCATGCTGCGTGGGCCCAGGCCGAAGTCGTCGTGTGCCTCGGGTTTCCGTCCGAGATTCCGGTTGATCTGGCGCAGCGAGCGCCGCGGCTCCGTCTCGTCCAGACCCTCTCTGCGGGGGTCGACCATGTGCCCTTCGAGCGCATCCCGGCGTCCGTCCTCGTGTGCAGCAACGCGGGCGCCTACAGCACCTCCGTCGCGGAACACGCGATGGCCCTTCTCCTTGCAGCCGCGAAGGACGTCCCCGGGCGAACGGAGGCGATCCGAAGCGGGCTGTTCGACCAAGAGACGCGTAGCACGGCCCTCCGAGGTTCGACGATCCTCGTCCTCGGACTGGGCGGGATCGGTCGAGAGGTCGCCCGATTGGCGAAAACTTTCGGGATGACCGTCCTCGGCATCCGGAGATCGTCGAAGTCCGTTGACGACGCGGACGAGGTTGGGGACCTCGCGGATCTGCGGTCCTTCGCCCGTCGCGCAGATGCGATCGTGGTCTGCCTGCCCCTCACGCGCGATACGGCCGGACTCATCGATCGCGGGCTCCTCGCGGCGATGAAGGAGGAAGCCATTCTCGTGAACATCGCCCGCGGAAAGATCGTCGTGGAAGACGACCTGTATGAACATCTACGCACTCACCCGCGGTTCCGCGCAGCTCTGGATGTGTGGTGGACGTACCCCGACGGCAAGAAGGGCCACCCGTTCCACCGACCCTTCGAGAAGCTCCCGAACGTCGTGATGACGCCCCACGTCGCCTTCGCGAACCCAGGGCAGGGCCGAGAGGCCATGGAAGCCGCCCTCGAGAACGTCGTGCGCTTCCTCCGGGGCGAAAGGCCCCAGCACGTCGTTGACCGGCGGGAGTACGAAGGGTGAAACTCAGGGCTCGTGGAATGGGCCGAGAAGGGGCGAGCGTAAGGACGCAACCTTTTAACGCGAGTTCTCCCTACTCGCGCAGGCTCCCGGGGGCCAGGAAGGCCCCAGGGGGGTTTGTGATGGCGAAGCCGAAAGAAACCCTCAATCCTTTCGAAGTCGCCCAGAAACAGATCGAACGGGCTGGCCAGAAGTTGAAATTGCCTCGTGGCTTTCTTGAGGTCCTGAAATACCCGCGGCGAGAGCTTACGGTGCACTTCCCTGTGAAGATGGACGACGGCTCCGTGAGGATCTTCACCGGGTACAGGATCCAATACAACGACGCCCTCGGCCCCTTCAAAGGCGGGATCCGGTACCACTGGAAGGTGTCCCTCGACGAGGTGCGCGCCCTTGCGTGCTGGATGACGTGGAAGTGTGCCGTGATGGGCATCCCTTACGGCGGCGCCAAGGGCGGGGTGATCTGCAACCCCAAGGAGATGTCGAAGGATGAGCTCGAGCGCATGACCCGACGGTACGCCTCGGAGATCTCTGTCATCATCGGACCCGAGAAGGACATTCCCGCACCGGACGTGTATACGGACAGCCAGACAATGGCGTGGATCATGGACACCATATCAATGAACAAGGGCTTCGCGGTGCCCGGCGTGGTAACGGGCAAGCCGCTGGCTATCGGCGGTTCGAAGGGCCGCGAGGAGGCAACCTCCCGGGGTCTCATGTACGCGGTTCGTGAAGCGGCGAAGAAGATCCGCCTGAACGTCAAGGGTGCGAGCGTTGCGATCCAGGGCTACGGAAACGTGGGGTACAACTTTGCTCGACTGATCCATGAAGAACTCGGCGCAAAAATCGTCGCGGTCTCTGACTCCAGGGGTGCCATCCACAACGAGGCGGGCCTCGATCCCCGAGAGGTACTTGCCTTCAAGGAAAAGACGGGTACCGTCGTCGGATTCCCGGGCTCCAAGAAGATCACCAACGAAGAGATACTGGAGCTTGACGTGGATATCCTTGCACCGTGTGCCCTGGAGGGAGTAATCACCTCCGAGAATGCCGTACAGATCCGCGCGAAGATTGTTGGCGAGGGCGCAAACGGTCCGACGACGCCCGAGGCCGATGACATCCTCCACAAGCGGGGGGTCCTCCTAATCCCGGACATTCTCGCGAACGGAGGCGGAGTCACCGTTTCCTACTTCGAGTGGGTCCAGAATCTGTCAGAATTCTTCTGGACGAAGCAGGAGGTCGATCGGAAGCTGGAGTCCATCATGGTGGGTGCCTTCCGCTCGGTCTGGGAGATGCACGAGACGGAGAAAATCGACATGCGCCAAGCCGCGTACATGGTAGCGATCCATCGCGTGGTCGACGCCTACCGGTGGCGCGGTATCTATCCTTAGGCGGCGCGCCCACGATGTCGCTGAACGTCGTTGTATGCATGAAGCAGATCCCGAACCCCGACTTGCAGTTTCAGATCGCTCAGGATGCGCAGGACATCCGGCGGGACGGGCTGAACTACAAGGTCAACAGCGCCGACGAGTACGCGCTGGAGGAAGCGGTTCGGGTCAAGGAGAAGCAGGGCGGTCGCGTCGTAGCGATGACCTCGGGTCCGAAGCGGTCCGAGCAGATGCTCCGGGAGGCTCTCGCGAAGGGAGCCGACGAGGGTATCCGCGTGGTCTACGACGATCCGGCGGCCTACGACGTGGGCTTGGTCGCTCGGATTCTTGCCGCCTCCCTGAAGACGGTCCCCCACGATCTCATCCTCACCGGCGTCCAGTCCGACGATCACGTGAACTCCGCCATGGGCGGGCTAGTGGCAGGGCACCTCGGGTTGCCCCACGCAAGTGTGGTCACGAAAGTCGAGGGGTCAGAGACGGAGCTGCAGGTCACGTGCGAACTCGAAGGAGGGCTCGGTCGCGTCTGCGCAGTCTCTCTCCCGGCCGTGCTGACGATCCAATTCGGCGCGAACCAGCCTCGGTACGCCCCCTTGCCGGCGATCATGAAGGCGGCGCGACAGCCGATTCGGGAGATCACCCCGGAAACTCTGGGCCTAGGTTCGTGGAACGATCTCGGGAGTCCATATTCCTTCAAGGTTCGGTCCCTGTCACCTCCCCCCGCGAAGGTTCGTGCGGAGATGGTCACGGGGAAGGTCGCTGACCAGGCGAAGCGGCTCGCTCGAATCCTGCAGGAGAAGGGCTTCGCACGGAGGTGACGGATGGGACAAGACATCCTTCTCGTGGCCGAACATCTTCGTGGGACGCTCGCTCCCTCCACGTTCGAGCTCATCGCGAAGGGGCGGGAACTCGCGGCCCAGACGGGCGGGGCTCCCCGCGCGGCTTTGCTCGGCCACAACACAGACGCCCTCGCCGCGTCCCTGGCTCGCTACGGCCTTGAAGTCCTCCACGTGAACGCTCCTTCCTTGGAGCACTATACCTATGACGGCTATGCCCATGCCCTCCGAGGCCTTCTGGGAGTCGTCTCTCCCCGAGTCGTGTTGATTGGGCATACATCGCAGGGTTACGATCTCGGCCCCGGATTCGCGGCAACCGAAGATCTGCCCCTGGTCGCGAATTGTGTGGATGTGCGTCTCGATGGGTCGTCCCTGGTCGCAACTCGACGACTCCTGAACGAAAAGGTGCAGGGGGAGTTCGAGGTGTCTTCGGATCGACCCTTCATCGTTACGATGCGACCCGGAGCCGTTCCGCCCGCGGAGCCAGCGGGTGGCGGGAAGATCGCGACCCCGTCTGTCTCCATGGATTCGGCGAAGCTCCGCACACGCTTCCTGCGTCTCGAGGAACCGGAAGTTCAGGACATCGACCTTGGCTCCGCGGACGTTATTGTCGCTGCTGGTCGCGGAATCCAGAAGAAGGAGAATCTCGCTCTCATCGAGGAGTTCGCGGCATCCGTGGGCGGTGTGGTCGGCGCCTCACGGCCGCTCACGGATATGGAGTGGCTGCCGAAGACGCGCCAAGTCGGACAGAGCGGGAAGACGGTTCGGCCAAAGCTCTACGTGGCGTGCGGGATCAGCGGCGCAATGCAGCACGTGAGCGGGATGAAGGACTCAGGTCTCATCATCGCAGTCAATACGGACCCGAGCGCCCCGATTTTTGAGGTGGCCCACTTTGGCTTCGTCGCCAACGTGCTGGAGTTGTTGCCTGCCGTGCTGAAGGAACTCAAAAGATGATCTCCGGTGCTCCTTCTCCTCTCGGACTTCTTTCAATATCTCTTGATGTCCGATCCGTGCAGCTGAGGACACGTTGCGTGAGACGCGCCTCGAGCCTAAGAGGGTAGGAGCATACATCCTTTAACGTAGTGACATGCATCCTAGTCGGGTGAAACCACGTCTCGCTCGATGGCCCTGAAGATTCCCCGGAATGCGTACTCTGCCGGCGAAATCCTGGAAGGAACCGTCGTGGTCGAGACCTCCGCGCGCCGAAGCGATCCTGGCCTCCATCTGGAGTTTCGAGGGTTGGAGATCACAGAAATCAAGGAAGACACAGGCAAGAAGCGGGATTTCCACCGCTCGTCCCATGACGTCGTGACACGGCGGGTACCCATCCAAGTCGATTCACCCCTTCCCAAGGGAACCCATCACTTCCCCTTCCAGTTCCAGATACCTCCGGACGTTTTTCCATCGTACCATGGGCGCCACGCCTCCGTGAGGTATTCCCTGGCCGCTCGCCTCGACTCACCGGGGGAACCCGACATCATGGGCAGCGAAGAGATCTTCGTCTTCTCGGATGGGCAAATCGTGCGGCGGGCTTCGAAGCCTCTCCGATTTCGATCAGAGCATGGTGGACCCGAGGTATATGTTGAACTGGCAGGGGACCGTCTCCTCGCGACCGATCGGGTCCTTTGTCGGATTACCCTCGCGCGACTCGGGAGCGCCCACGTGCGTCGCGTCTACCTTCGCCTCGTCGGCACGGAGTGGGCGCGTGTCGGTAGCGCGGAAGCGATTTCGGAGACCTTTAGGGACGAAAGGCAGGTTCCGGCCCAAGCAATCCGGACGGGCGTGCCCTTCGTGTTCGAGCTGGCTGTCCCCGGAAACATTCCTTCGAGCTATCGTGGTGCGATCTCCTACCACGCATACACGATTCATGTGTGTCTTGATATTTCCTGGGGCCTTGATATCATTGCGTCCGCGCCCGTATTCATCGCCCGGTGACTCGACTGCGGTACGGCCGCATTCGTCATCGGTGGCGAGCAAGAACGCGTCACCTTTTTGTGTCCCATCTGTTTGAGCCTTGTCGTTTCATGACGCAACGAAATCTCCTATCGGAGGCAGAGATCGCGAATCGCATGGCCGACGTGCCCGCATGGGTGCGGACGGAGAAGGCGATTGAGCGCACGTGGACTTTCAAGGACTTTGCCGAGGCGTTGGCCTTTATTAACAGGGTGGGGGAACTCGCGGAGGCCGCGAATCACCATCCGGACATTCACAACTCTTGGTCGCGGGTCACGTTGAGTCTCACGACGCACGATCGGGGCGGCCTCACAGCTCTTGATTTCAACTTGGCAAAGAAGATTGACGCTCTCCGGTAGCTTTCGGCGGAACGCTTGTAGCTCAGAGGGTCTGTTCCAGGAGTTCCGCGATATCATATCGTCGGATTTCGTCCCGCCCCTTTGTCTTCGCGGCGTCGTCCAGCATGATCAGGCAGTAGGGGCATGCGGTGGCCACCGCTCCCGCGCCTGTCTCCTCGACGTGCGCGAGGCGTCGGTGGTTCACCCTCTCGCCCGTTCGTTCCTCCATCCACATCCGGGCGCCTCCCGCGCCGCAACAGAAGCCTTTCTCCCGACACAGCTGCATCTCCGTCGTGCGCACTCCTGGAATGCTAGAGAGAACCGTCCTGGGTGAATCATACACCCGATTGTATCGTCCCAAGTAGCATGGGTCATGATATGTGAGAAACTCCTCGACCTCCTTCGTCGGCCTGAGTTTTCCTGTCTGAATGAGCTCCGAGAGGATTTCCGAGTGGTGCACGACTTCGTACTTCCCGCCAAAGTCCGGGTATTCATGCTTGATCGCGTTGAAGCAGTGGGGGCACGCGGTGACAATCTTCTTGATCTCGTAGCGTTCAAGCGTCTCCACGTTTGATTTGATCATCGTTTGTGCCAGGTACTCGTTCCCCAGGCGTCGGGCCGGGTCGCCCGTGCACTTCTCCTCGGGTCCTAGAATCGCGAATCGGACTCCCGCCTGCTGCAGAAGGCGCGCGAAGGATCGAGCCACCCTTCGGTTCCGATCGTCGAAGGAAGCGGCGCAGCCGACCCAGTACAGGAGATCCACCGGCTCGCCGGCGGCGATGGCATCCGCCATCGTCTTCACGCCGAGTCCCTCCGTCCAGCGCGCCCGCTGATCCCATCCGATCCCCCAGGGATTGTAGTTCGTCTCGATGTTCTTCTGCATCCCCTGGGCCTCGGGCGGGATTTTTCCGAGTTCCATCGCGAAGTTACGGCGAAGTTCCACGATGAAGGGGACGTGGCGGATCGAGACGGGGCACTCTTCCATGCACGCCATACAGGTCGTGCAGGCCCAGAGTTCCTCGTAGCCGACGAAGTCCGGGAGAGGTACGTGTAGGGTCTCGCCCTTCGCCTCCTTCTCCATCGCCTCCCGGAGGTCCAGGATGACGCGCATCGGATCGAGAGGCTTGTCCGTAGACCATGCCGGGCAAGCGGAGGTGCAGCGACCGCAGATCGTGCACGCGTCGAGCTGTACCCGATCATACCATGTGAACGTCCTCGTGTTCGCCGCACCCAGCGCGGGCGGGACCGCGTCGGGCTGCGTCAGCACGTCGATGTCGAAGGGCTTCTCGAGTCTGCCGTAGGGAATCGCCCGTTCGAGAAACGTGTTCACGGGGCTGAAGACGAAATGGCCCGCCTTCGTCCAGGGCAGGCTTGCGGCAAAGAAGAACGTCGCTCCGGCGTGGAACCACCAGAGAATGCCGTATGCCCAGGCGAGGGACAGAACGGGGGCAATCGTCACGTCCGCTCCGCTCACGCTGACCTGCACGAGCCGTCCATCGACCCCAGCCGCGCGTAGCAATAGGGACAATGCATAGCCTGCGAAGGACCACTCCTGCCACCTCGGTTGCAGGACGGCGAGCCGGATCGCTTCGAGGAGGAATCCTTGAATCAAGAGGAGGAGCAGCATGCCGGGGAGGTACAGTCCGCCTCTTCCCGGTGCAAGATACTTCGGCCGCTGGACGAGACGGCGGAAGAAAGCCATTCCGATTCCGACCATGAAGGCGAGCCCCATGAAATCGAGGGCGAATTCATAGGCGAGGTAGGGTTCATCGCGAAGGATGTCGAGATTGAAATGGGACAGGATGTCCACATTGAGGAAAACCAACGTCGTCCCGATGCCCAGGGCGATGAAACCCGTGAACATGAGAGCGTGCATGATCCCGCCGAAGCGCTGTCGAAGGACCTTCCTCTGGAATACGGACACGATGAGTAGCATCTTCAAGTGATGCCGGAAGGAGGCACCGGTCGATCCAGCGGCGCCCTTTTTCCAGAGTCGCCAACGGGACCAGAGCCCATAGGCGAGGACGAGGATCACGACAGCGTTCACGGCCTGCATGACACCTGCCGTCCACTCCGGAAGGAAGGCGTAGTTCACCCGACACGGGACGTCCCCTGCGGGATCGCACGGAAGCGGCATTCACCGGGACCTCCGGGGTGGGTGCGTCCGGAGACGTCCGATCCCCATCGGGCGCACAAAGGCCGCGACGTTATTTAAGCCGAGCGACGAGGATGAGTTTGCGGTGATTCGACGTCAACGGTTTCCGTTCCCAACCTCCGTAGACTCCGTCAACTACCAGCCCTGCCGCAGTGAGGATACCTTTCACTTCCTCGGGAGGTGGGAGCCTCATCCGCGCCGTCGCGTCTTGCCGATGGCGAAGGTCGTCCCCCGATCGTTCAAAGAACGACCACCGAAGGCGCAGGATCCCTTCCAAGGGATCGAATTCTCGAAATTCGTGCTGTTCCAAGGTTCCGACGACGTGGTAGGAGAAGGACCTCGGGCGGGAGGCGAAGAAGTCGCGGTGAAGAAGTTCGACGACTAGGAAGCCGCTGGGAGCAATCCGATTGCGGAGGCGAGACAGGAAATCAATGTTCGCCTTCGCGGGAGAGCGGTTCCGGGGGAGGCTCCCCCCCGCTCGCGTCGGGGGGACCGGGGTGGCGCACTCCCGAGATCGGACTGCAGATGGCCGTCGGCGCGCGGCCCCGTCAGGTGCTGGCCGAAGTGCTCGGTCAGGCCATGGTCGTCGTCGCCGCCGGT
>CAYGBO010000001.1:6480-8769 GCA_964348145.1 uncultured Methanomassiliicoccales archaeon | reverse complement strand
TGATCGACACGAATCTCAAAGGAACAACGTTCTGCGTTCAGGCGGTCGGGCGCCCAGAGATCGCCCGCTCCAAATAGGCGCCGAGGCTCGCGTGTTCGAGGTCGCCTTCGCGGGAGAGCGGCCGAGCGAGTGTTCCATAAGGAGTACCGCGTCAAAGGAAGCATCGCTTGCCAAATCGGAGACGTTCCCCTGTTTCAAAACGGCGAACCGGACGCGGGCTGCGAGAGGCGAAGGCATGCGGGACCGGACCGCTTCGATTCCCGCCCGGCTCGTGCCTGCGGCGGTAACCGTGTACCCTCCTTGCGTGAGGGCCAGGGCGCGGCGCCCGGTCCCGCAGGGGATGTCGAGGATCGATGCGCCCATCCTCACGCCTTCCGCGGTGAGGAAGTCGAGGATCGCGCCCTCCTCGGCGCCCGGGATCATGGCGGCTATGGCTCTCACCGTCTCCCCACGACCAAGAGGGCGGGACTGTCCACGGACGGTTCGTCGCGCTTGAGCCCACCATAGGCCGCCTCGACGCGCCATCCCCCTTCACCCAGGAGGGCCCGAAGCTCGTGGAGGCTGTACACACGGTGATCGATGGGAATCGTGACCGCATGCTGGAGATTCCTACCCTGGCGACGAAAGAAGCGCCACTCGTTTCGCATTCGGGAGGAGTCGAGGTCGAGTCGCCTCTGCTCGATGTGCACGACATCCCCAAACGTCTCGTACCCCTGAGGGTCGAAATGGCGGACGATGAAGTCCCGGTTCACGATATACAGCAGGAGCAGCCCGCCGAGTCGCACGAGATCCGCGTATTGCTCGAGGATTCTCACGTCCGTCGCCCTGTCGTAGTATCCCAGAGATGTCCACAAATTCATTGCGATATCGAAGGGCCTCTCCTCCTCGGGGATCGCATCCTCCAGCCTGCGGAGATCGCCCGGGAGGAATTTCACATGCTTCGAGACGCCGCTCCCGTTCGCGAGCTCCTTCGCGCGCTCCACGAAGGTGGGCGAGAAATCGACACCGACGCCTTCGTACCCCACCTTCGCGAGGTGGATGATGTGGCGGCCAATTCCGCATGGGGCGTCCAGGATGCGTGCGCCCGGCTCAAGCCGGAATTCTTCGAGGAGGGCGTGGATGTCTTGGGCCTGATCCTTTCCAAAGTGGAAGGCATGCTCGTGGACCGCGATCCACAGGTCTGCGTGCTGCAGGAACAGTGTCTCGGTCCAATGGGGTCCGTCCGCCATCGTCTCGCCATTGTCCATGGCCGTATAAGTGCATGGTGAAGCCGGAGTCCCGACTCCTGAATCAGTTCTGTCGAGCGGCTACGTTCCCTGCACCTTCGCGATCACGTGGTCGGTGAACTCCGACGTCCGAACTGGGCGGGCCCCGGGCATCAGACGCGCGAGATCGTACGTGACGATCTTCGACCCGATGACGGTGCGTACGGCGTCCCGCAGCCGCGTCGCCGCTTCCTCCCACTCGAGGTGCTCGAGCATCATGACTCCCGCGAGGATTTCCGCCGTCGGGTTCACTTTGTCCATCCCCGCGTACTTCGGAGCGGTCCCGTGTACCGGTTCGAAGATTGCATGGGCATCCCCGAGGTTTCCGCCCCAAGCGACCCCCAGCCCCCCGATCTGCCCAGCGGCCGCATCGCTTAGATAATCGCCGTTCAGGTTTGTCGTCGCGAGGATGTCGTACTCGTCGGGTCGCAGGAGCATCTGCTGAAACATATTGTCGGCGATGATGTCCTTGATTAGGATCTTTCCTGCAGGCACCTTGCCACCGTGCTTCTTCGAGACTTCGTCCCAGGTGAGCGTTTCGTCGCTGAACTCATCCCGAGCCACTTGGTAGCCCCACTCCCGGAAGGCTCCCTCCGTGAACTTCATGATGTTCCCCTTGTGGACGAGGGTCACGGACTTTCGACCTCGGCGAAGGGCATAGCGGATCGCCTTCCGCACGAGTCGTTTCGAGGCATATTCGCTGACGGGTTTCACGCCGATTCCGCTGTCCGGGCGCACGCGGACATTGAACTGCTTTTCCAGGAGCTCGATCATCCGGCGGGCCTGGGGGGAATCCTTCGGCCATTCGATTCCCGCGTAAACATCCTCCGTCGCCTCGCGGAAGATGACGAGATTAAGTCTTTCAGGTCGACGCACGGGACTGGGCACGCCCGGGAGCCAGTACAAGGGCCGGACGTTCGCGTAGAGATCCAAGACCTGGCGAAGGGTGACGTTCAAGCTCCTGATTCCGCCCCCCACCGGGGTCGTCAAAGGGCCTTTGATGGCGACACCGAACTCGGCGATC
>CAYGBO010000001.1:3346-6470 GCA_964348145.1 uncultured Methanomassiliicoccales archaeon | reverse complement strand
AGGTCCAATACCTGGCGCAGGGTGACGTTCAGGGAGCGGAAGCCGCCGCCGACGGGTGTGGTCAAGGGTCCTTTCAACGCGACCACATATTCCCGCAGTGCGTCCTGGGTGACCTGTGGGAGGGGTTCCCCATACGTGAAATGGGCTTTCTCCCCCGCGGGCAGCTCGAACCACACGATCCGTCGCTTGCTTCCGTAGGCTTTGGCAACGGCGGCGTCGATGGCGCGCCGCGCCGCGCGGGTTACGTCGGGCCCAATGCCGTCTCCTTCGAGGACGGGGATGATTGGATCGTCGGGTACCCGGAGGGCCTTTTCGACGATGAGAATCTTGTGGCCCTCTGTGGGGGGACTCAGCTTGGGTCGATCGGTGGGCATCGCGAGGTCACATCCACAACGGGGGGGTCCCGTTTAATATTGGCGGGGGAATGGCGTCTCTCACGTCCGCTCCTCGAGGGGGACGTACGTCGCCTCCACCGGCCCGACATAGTAGTCGAGGGGCCGGAGGATGCGGTTGTCCTCCCAGTATTCTATGACATGGGCGGTCCAGCCGACGGCACGGGCGGCTGCGAAGATTGGCGTGAACAGGTCCGAAGGAATGCCAAGGCAGTGGTAGACCAGACCCGAATAGAAATCGACGTTCGGGTAGATCTGTTTCGATCTCAGCTCCCGAACGACCGTCTCCTGCACCCGCTCCGCGACTCGAAAGAGGCCCTCCTCGCCGGTTCGCCGCGAGGCCTGCTGCGCGTATTCCCGGAAGAGGATGGCCCGGGGGTCGTACGTCTTGTAGACGCGGTGGCCGAAGCCGAAGACCTTTCCTCGGTTACGCAGGATGCCCAGAACGTGGGCCTCGGCGGCTTCCGGCCTCCCGATTTCTTGGATCATCCGGAACGCAGCTTCGATGGCCCCACCGTGAAGGGGCCCCTGCAACGTCGCGATCGCGGCAGTGATCGCACTGTACAGGTCCGCGAGGGTCGACGCGGCGACAGTCGCTGCGAAGGTCGAGGCGTTCATGCTGTGGTCTGCGTAGAGGGTCAGGGCAACGTCCATGATCCTCGCATTCCTCGAATCGGGTTTCTTGCCGGTGACCATTCGTAGGAAGTCCTCCGCGTGGCCTCGCTGGGGGTCCGGGGAAAGGACCCTGCGGCCTTCCCGGATTCGGTGGTAGGCGGCCACGATCCCGGGCATTTGGGCTAGGAGCCGGTGGGCTCGACGTAGGTTCGCGGCTCGGGAGTTGTCCTTTCGATCCGGGTCCAGGGCGCTCACCTGGGACACCGCGGTCCGCAACACTTCCATGGGAGACGCTCCCGCCGGCATCTTGCGCAGCAACTGAAGGGTCTCGGGCGCAAGGGACCGCGCGGCGGCGAGGTCCGCCACAGTCTCGTTGAGCTCTCCCCGGTTCGGCAGGTGGCCGTGAAGAAGGAGGAATGCGGTCTCCTCGAACGTCGACTGGCGGGCCAAGTCTCGTATGTCGTAGCCGCGGTAAAGGAGCCGTCCCCTCTGGCCGTCCACAAGGCAGATGGACGTCTGTTTCACGTAGATATTGTCGAGGCCCTTGTCGATCCGAGGGACATCCATTCCTTCCTTCGCCGGGCCGCCCATTCTACCATCCGACTCGACCCGTCATCGCAGTCGCCCTGGCACGCCGTCTGCGTGCACGTCTGCGCCACAAAGGGGGCGCCCTATTAAAACTCAAGGTAAGGACGTCGAAAATCGACGGGAGACGATCCGGGGAGTCGCCTGCCTTCGTCCTGGAATCCTACGGGGGGATGAGGAGGATCGCGCTGATCATCATGCCGACGAGGATGAGGGTCAGATAGGTGAGAGAGAATTGGTGGCCGCTCCAAGCTCGGGCCGCCGTCGGATGGCGCGCGAACCGGAGCGTCTGGGCGAGGAGGACCGTGCCCGCCGTCGCGGCGAAGCCCAAGTACACGAAGGAATGGAACGCGGGGGCGAAGAAGAAGGTGGCCGCGGTCAGGGGCACGACGGCGGTGGACACGGCAATTGCCCGCACCGCGGTCCCCTCATCGCGCACGGCTGGGAGCATGGGAACACCTGCCCGCCGGTAGTCCTCTCGGCTCCGATACGCGAGGGCCCAGAAGTGACCCGGCGTCCATAGGAAGACGAGGAGACCGATGAGGGCGGCGGACAGACTGATCGCGTTTGTCGCCGCGGCGGAGCCTGCGAGGGCAGCGCATGAGCCCGCGAATCCGCCGATGACGATGTTGCTCGCATGCGTCCTCTTGAGCCCAATCGTGTAGACCCCAATGTAAACGGAAAGCCCAAGGGAGATCATCGCCGCGGTGAGGGGATTGATGAGCGTATAGGACAGGACGAGGGCGACGCCGCTCAGGAGAAGGCCGAACCCAAGGGCCCGGGTGGGTGGGTTAATTCGGCGGTTGGGAAGCGGGCGTGCTCGCGTCCTTTGCATGATGGCATCGAGGTCCCGGTCGAGGTAGTGGTTGATCGCGCTTGCGCCTCCGGAGGCCAGGAGGCCGGTCGCCATGAGAAGCCCGAAGGACACGGCCTCCACGCGGAGGCCGCTCGTGGACACGTATCCCGCGGCCGCGACGAGCAGGAGTAGAGCTGCGATTCGTAGCTTCATCAGTTGAATGTAGTCCGAAAAGCCCACGAGACCTCGCCCGCGCGGTGCTAGCGGCCGCGGGCCTTTAACCTTTTGGCGCGCCGAGGACGTCTCGCTAGGTACCAGTCGCACGCCTCGGAGACGGGACACGCGTCGCAGAGCGGGCGTCTTGCCTTGCACACGGAACGCCCGTGGGCGATCATGGCCAGGTGCCAAGATCTTCGTTTGCGCAAGGGTGTGTAGGCTTCCAGGGTGCTGCGGGTGGCCTCATAGCCCCGGCCTCCGAGCTTCCAACGTCGGGCGACGCGGGCGACGTGTGTGTCCACCGGGAAGACCATATGGTTCCCCGCCATAGCCAGGACAACATCCGCCGTCTTGGGACCGACGCCTGGGAGGGCAACCAAGGCGACCCTTGCCTTGCGCGTCGGTTGGGACAGGACGCGACTCAAGGTTCCGTTCCAAGCGTCCATGACATGTCGCGCCACGGTCCGGATACGCGGGGCTTTCTGCTTCGACAGGCCTGCGTGCCATATCGCCCTCGCTA
>CAYGBO010000001.1:0-3336 GCA_964348145.1 uncultured Methanomassiliicoccales archaeon | reverse complement strand
AGTGTCGGATGCGGCAGCGAGGACGCCGGGCGTGACCTCCTTGAACCTCGCACGTAGGCCATCCATGCCCCTGCGTTCGTTCGAGACTGTCGTGCTCTGGGACAGGATCGTTGAGATGAGTACCTCAAAGCCGGTCATGTCCCGTGCCCAGTCCTCCATGGGATACCGGGATTCAAGGAGCCGCATCGTGCGGCGGAACGTGGGACGGTCCACGCATGAAGTAACATCCAGCACGCGGAAAAGGTTTCGTGCGGGTCATTCGCCCACGATCGACCGTAGCATTGTGAGGATGCTCCCAGGCCGTTCCCGCAAGCGGCGGGCAAAGTAGGGCAGCCACTTGGGACCGTACGGTATGTACTCCAGGACTTTGTGGCCCCTTCCGACAAGTCTTTCCTTCAGAGGGTCTCGCACGCCCTGTAGCATCTGAAATTCAAAAGGGACGCTGTGGGCCTCGGCCAGTGCCAGCGCCCGGTCAATCATTCGGCTGTCATGGCTCGCGACGGCGAAGTCCCGGCTCTCCCTGAAGAGCATTTCAAGGTGTCGGAGGAACTGCCTGTCGATTTCGGGACGAGCCGTGTACGCGATCCGCCTGCTTTCGGAATAGGCTCCCTTCGTCAGACGGACACGCGCTCCTTGTGGGAGGAGTCGCGCGAGGTCCCGCTCGGTCCTACGGAGGTTCGCCTGTAGACAAAGTCCGACGCGCGGGTACCGCTCGAGCATCCTCTCGTAGACCCATATGGTGTCCTCAACGGTGGACGCTTCCTCCATATCGAGCCACAGCATCCGGCCAGCCTGTCTTGCGGCGTCAAGGAGGGTCAGGCACTGCCTCAACGCATAGCCCTGATCGATGAGAAGTCCCAGCTGGGTCGGCTTTACGCTGAGGCAACCGCGGATTCCAATCTCCTGCATCGAGAGGCCAAGCCGCAGGTACTCCCGTGCGTAGGAATCAACGGACCGACGGTCTCGAACATGCTCGCCGAGATTGTTGATCAGGGCTTCGATGCCTCGGCGATTCGCTGCACGCGCTACTCGAAGCGCGTCCTCCGCGTTTTCCCCCGCGATCCACTGGCTCGCGAGGCGAACGAGGACACCCATCCATCGTGGATTCCTTTGCTCCACTCAAAAACATTCCGAGGCCGAGGGGACAGGAGCTGAGATCCTCCCGTGAGTCGACGAGCATGTCGTTTCATTCGTCCCCCTCCCGGTCTACTTGAGATCCGGAGTGGCCACGACGACGTCCGCGAACAAGACGCCCTTCACGCTCTTGAGTCGATCGGCGAGCTGGGCGACTCGGCGCCCTTCGCCCTCCACGATGAGCACTTCGAGGCAGGTTTCTTCGCTCAGATGTGTATGAGCGGTCGCTCGAATCGACCCCAGAAAGTCATGCTGGCGATGCAGGATCCGGTGGGTCACCATCCCTACATCGTGCCGATATACGAAGGTGATCGTGCCGACCACATGGCCCCCCGCGTCCCAGCGTCGGCCGACGAGAGCCTTCCGGATGAGATCGCGCAGGGCCTCCGACCGGCTCGGGTAGCCTTCTTCCGAGACGAGCTGATCGAATTCCTGAAGGAGGGGGCCCTCGAGGGACACCCCGATGCGTTCAACGGACACGTGCTACCTCCCACCACAATGAGTGCTACGGAGGGCATGAATCGTCTCGCGAAGGTTTATGTGGTGTTACGTCTGTACGAGACGTGCTACTGCAACTCATTTCGAGCTCTTAGGCCCACGAGAATTCCATGCCCCTCGACCCCTTGCTCTTTGTCGGTCTCTCCCTTGCCCTGGGCTTCAAGCACAGCTATGACGCCGATCACCTCGTCGCGGTCTCGAATCTCCTGACGCGCAGCCGGAGCCTGCGGAGGACGTCCTTCATGAGCTTCAGCTGGGCCGCGGGCCACATGATGACCGCGACGGTGGTGACGGTCCTGCTGTTCACCTTCCGGGACGTCCTGCTTCGGGATTTTCTGAGTCACCTCGAACTTGCGGTTGCCGTGATGCTCATCCTCATAGGTTCCCTGGGCCTCCTCGTTGAATTCGGGTTCCTTCACAGCCACCGGCATCGGCATGAGTCCCGCGAACATGTCCACCCTCACCTCCATTTTGGCGACATCCGAGAGCACCGCGCGATGTTCGGAATCGGTGTGATCCATGGGATCGCAAGCAACGACGAGCTCCTCATCCTCCTCGTAGCTTCCTTGGGCGTGACGTCCTTCCTCGGGCTCCTTGGAGGTGTGGGCGTCTTCAGCCTCGGCGTCGTGCTCGGCATGGTCCTTTTTGGATTGGGGGTTTCCTATCCCGTGATGCGCTTCGGAACCCGACGCGTCCGGAGGGCCGTCAACGTCGCTGCGGCAACCCTGAGCATCGGCTACGCGGTGATCCTCTTCCTCGGTTTTGAGGGAACCAACCTGCTCCTATCGGCATTCCTCTGAACGAGGCTCTGGCAATTCCTTAAGTTCGACCGTCGATGTCTAAGTGACGATGGACTTTCCACGCAAACTCGACGAGGCTCGCAGCCTCGCTGACGTCTTTGAACTCGTGAAACGGGCGGTCGAGGTCGTGGAAGGTCGCAGCCGAGCCGGCCTCATGCTCGCCCTCGCGGATCTTGGCAACCACCCGGGTGGATTCCTTGGCGCTTTCTATCCCCTCGCGAGCAACGTGATCGTGATGAACAAGGTCCCGCTCCTTCGGATTCGTGAGACGAACCCGGAGCTGTATCGTCACTACGTGTTCTACGTGCTTCTACACGAGTACCTTCATTCGGTCGGTATCGTGGACGAGGCCGCATGTCGGCAAGAGGCTCATCGAATCGCCGAGTCCCTGTTCGGTCCGGAACATCTCGTGACGCAGATTTCCGAGGACTTCACGCGTTTCTTCCCCCAGCTCGTCTTCCCGGACGCCGCGTGGCAGCCTCGCGAGTTGAATCTCGAATTCGTTCGAGGGTTTGACCGCGGGTCGGCCTCCTACATCGCCTGAGGCGCAGCTTCCGACAAGCCAAGGTAGAAATAGGGCTTGCGGTTGGGCCCCGCGCTAGGAGGCCCGAAATGGCACCGGACGCATTGCGTAAGGCGATAGCTGAGTTCGTGGGCACCTTCGCCCTCGTGTTCGTGGGCGCAGGGGCGATTGTCTCGACGGGCGGTGGGGATCTCCTGCTCGTCGCCTTGGCCCACGGTCTCACCATTGCCGTGATGGTTTCCGCGACGGGTCACATCTCTGGAGGCCATCTCAACCCGGCCGTTACGATAGGCGCACTCGTAGGCCGGCAGATTTCCCTTCGTCTTGCATTTGTCTACTGGATTGCCCAGTTGGCTGCAGGCATCGCGGCGGCGCTCACGC